>JBHJOF010000141.1:0-10405 GCA_050330055.1 Kiloniellales bacterium | reverse complement strand
CCAGCGCGTCCCGTAGCAGTTCTTGGGCCGTCTCGGCATCGCCGGCCAGGCCGCCGAGCAGCAGCGCCTCTACGGCAAGCGCGAGCGTCACCTCATGCAGGCGGGGATCGCGGCTGGCGCCGGTCAGGTAGTCGATCGCCTCGCGCACCTCTAGCGCGTTGCCGGCGCTGCGGCCGAGCACCTGGTTCATGTCGGTGATCAGCGCCACGGTCGGCAAGCCGGCGGCGCCGGCGACCGCGACCAGGCTCTCGGCCAGCTCGCGCGCCGCTGCGGGCTCGGCCATGAAGGCGCCGTTGCCGACCTTCACGTCCATCACCAGGCCGTCGAGGCCAGCAGCCAGTTTCTTGGACAGGATCGAGGCGGTGATCAGCGGCACCGATTCGACGGTCGCCGTCACGTCGCGGATGGCATAGAGCCGGCGGTCGGCCGGGGCCAGCTCGGCGGTCTGGCCGATGATGGCGCAGCCGGCCTCGGCAACCACGGTGCGCAGCCGCTCGAGACCGGGCGTCGTGTCGTAGCCGGGGATCGCCTCCAGCTTGTCCAGGGTGCCGCCGGTATGGCCGAGCCCGCGGCCCGAGATCATCGGCACGGCGGCGCCGCAGGCGGCCAGCAGCGGCGCCAGCATCAGGCTCACCTTGTCGCCGACCCCGCCGGTCGAGTGCTTGTCGAGCACCGGTCGGCCCAGCCCGCTCCAGTCGATCATGCTGCCCGAGCGGGTCATGGCCTTGGTGAGCGCCACGCACTCGCGCCGCTCCATGCCGCGGAAGAAGACGGCCATGGCGAAGGCCGCCGCCTGGCCTTCGCTGAGGGCGCCGCTGGTCAGCCCCTCCACCATGAACGCGATCTCGGCCTCGCTGAGCGCCGCCCCGTCGCGCTTGCGCCGGATTATCTCCTGCGGGAAGAAAGCAGGAGAGACCATTGTTATGGCTCGTCTTCCCCGGTGTGCAATTCCATGTGGCTGAGGTCTTCCAGGAGCTCGTCCAGCAGGCTCGAGGCGCCGATGCGGAAGTGCTCGGGCGCGACCCAGCCGTCGCCCAGCAGGCTGTCGGCCAGCTCCAGGTACTCGGCCGCCTGGGAAACCTCGCGGATGCCGCCGGCCGCCTTGAAGCCGACCGTGCCGCCGCTCTCCGCAATGACCCGCAGCATGGCCTCGGCCGCCTCCAGGGTGGCGCCGCCGTGCCGCTTGCCGGTGCAGGTCTTCAGGAAGTCGGCGCCGGCCGAGACCATGTCCCGGCTGGCCGCGGCGATGGTCTGAGGGTCGCGCAGGGCGCCGGTCTCAAGGATCACCTTGAGCAGCGCCCGGCCGCCGGTCACCGCCTTGACCTTGGCCACCAGGTTGCGCGCCTTGGCGCGCTCGCCGGCGAGCCAGACCTCGTAGGGCATGACCAGGTCGATCTCGTCGGCGCCGTCCTGCAGCAGCGCCCGGCATTCGGTCAGCACCAGCTCGGGCTCCGCGCGCCCCTCCGGGACGTTCGCGACGCCGGCGACCCACACCGGCTTGCCCGCCAGCATCCGCTTTACCTGGGCCACGAATTGCGGCCAGACGCAGACCGCCGCGACCGGTCCGACCGGTGTCATGGCGGCGCGGCAGAGCCCCAGAACGTCGTCGTCGCGGGCATCGCGCAGGCTGGTCAGGTCGAGCAGCGGCAGCAGCCGGCCCGCGGTCAGGAAGAGATCGCTCATGATCCGACCCTCGCGAATTCGAAGGCATGCGGCAAGAGCTCGCCCAGGGTGAAGCTGGCCCGCACGCCGGAGGGGTCGCAGACGTGAACGGGCGTGCCGGGCGCAGCGAACTCGGCCAGGCGCTGGCGGCAGCTGCCGCAAGGCGTGCAGAGCTTGTCGCCCTCGGCCAGCACCACCACCTCGGCGATCGCCGTCTCGCCGGCCGCCACCAGGGCGCCAACGGCATTGGCCTCGGCGCAGAGGCCCTGTGGATAGGCGACGTTCTCGACGTTGCAGCCGGCGTAGAGGCGGCCGCTCGGCGCGCGCAGGCAGGCGCCGACCTTGAAGCCGGAATAGGGCGCATGCGCCCGCAGTCGGGTCTCGGCGGCCAGCGCGATCATGGCTTCGAGGTCGCTCATCGGTCCTTCACGTAAGGTATGCCGCTCGCCTTGGGCGCCACCGCCCGGCCGACGAAGCCGGCCGGCAGGATCACCGTCAAAGCATAGGGGAGCGCCTGGATGACCTGTACCGGAATCTGCCGGTTCGCGTCGCGCCTGCCTGCGTATCCAGGATCAGCGTCAGGTCGGTGCGCGGGAGCAGTTCGTTAACCCTTTGTCGTCAGGCTGAAAGCCGGCGTATGGCCCGCCACCCGCTCGCTTGGCGACAGCCGGGCCCTTGCCAAAGCGCCGCCGAAGCCATTGAATTGAGGCGCCATGGCCCTTAATAGCTGTAGCTAGGATGGGACGCCGGCCCGGCGGGCGCTGCCGCCAAGCAGCCCAAAGCACCCGGAGCCCGGCCAGAGCCGCAAGCCAGAGTCGAGGGATACGACCATGTCGAGAGGCGAGCCCGCACTGAACCTGAGCGCGGAAGAGCGCCGCGTCGTGATCCACGGGGCCGAGGCCTTCGCGGGCATGCGCCGGGCCGGCCGCCTGGCCGCCGCCACGCTGGACATGATCACGCCGCACGTGGTGCCCGGCGCCTCGACGGAAGAGCTCGACCGGCTGTGCCACGACTTCATCCTCGACCATGACGCGGTGCCGGCGCCGCTCGGCTACCGCGGCTTCCCCAAGTCGATCTGCACCTCGGTCAACCACGTGGTCTGCCACGGCATCCCGAGCGACAAGAAGCTGCTGCGCGACGGCGACATCATCAACATCGACGTCACCGTGATCGTCGACGGCTGGCACGGCGACACCAGCCGCATGTTCTACGCCGGCAAGCCAAGCGTGAAGGCCAGGCGCCTGGTCGAGGTGACCTACGAGGCCATGATGCGCGGCATCGCCGTGGTCAAGCCGGGCGCCACCCTGGGCGACATCGGCCACGCCATCCAGAGCTACGCCGAGAGCCACCGCTTCGGCGTGGTGCGCGACTTCTGCGGCCACGGCCTGGGCCGCATCTTCCACGACGCGCCCAGCATCCTGCACTACGGCCGCGCCGGCAGCGGCATGGTGCTGCGCGAGGGCATGTTCTTCCCCGTCGAGCCGATGATCAACGCCGGCCGCCCCGAGGTGAAGATCCTGGAGGACGGCTGGACCGCCGTCACCCGCGACAAGTCGCTCTCGGCCCAATTCGAGCACTCGGTCGGCGTGACAGCCGACGGCCACGAGATCTTCACGCAGTCCCCCAAGGGCTGGACCGCGCCGCCGTATTGAGGGGTGACGGTCCGGCGCAGCTGTCTTCACGACTCCGGTCCTTTCCACCGGAAGCCTCATGCTTCGACAAGCTCAGCATGAGGGCGCGCCCAAGGGCGCGCACTCACCTCACCCTGAGCCTGTCGAAGGGTGAGGAGAGCGGCGCACTCTACAATCGGGGCACTGGACCAACACAGTTCAATTGCCCTTCCCGCTTGACTTCCCCTGCCCCGCCCCCGGTCTAATGGCCCCGCAAGGGGGAGACCGGTGAGCGAGGACAAGCCGCACTATCACGGCCACCGCGAGCGGCTGCGCCAGCGCCTCTTGGAGAAGGGCGGCGCGGCGCTGGCCGACTACGAGGTGCTGGAGTGCCTGCTGTTCGGCGCGCTGCCGCGGCGCGACACCAAGGAGCTGGCCAAGCGGCTGATCCAGCGCTTCGGCAGCCTGGGCGGCGTGCTGGCGGCCGAGCCGCGCGACCTGGCGAGTGTCAAGGGCATGGGCGAGACCTCGGCGGCGCTGATCAAGGCGGCCGGCGAGGCCGGCCGGCGCATGGCGCGCGAGGAGGTGATCGACCGGCCCGTGCTGGCCTCCTGGGACAAGGTGCTGGGCTACTGCCGCGCCGCGCTCGGCCACGAGAAGACCGAGCGCTTCCACCTGCTGTTCCTCGACCGCAAGAACGTGCTGATCGCCGACGAGGTGCAGCAGCGCGGCACCGTCGACCACACGCCGGTCTATCCGCGCGAGGTGGTCAAGCGCGCGCTCGAGCTCGGCGCCTCGGCGCTGATACTCGTGCACAACCACCCGTCCGGCGACGCCACGCCGTCGAAGGCCGACATCGCCATGACCCGCGAGGTCAAGGAGGCGGCCGAGAAGCTCGGCATCGCCGTGCACGACCACGTAGTGATCTCCAAGAGCGGCCACAGCTCGTTCCGGTCGATGGGGTTGTTGTAGGGGGATGCGGCCGTGGGGCAGACCGTAGCCCACTGGTGGAGGCGGTTGCACGGCTGTGTTCCTCATCCTTCGACAAGCTCAGGATGAGGGGGCGGGCACTTCTCCCCTCCTCACCCTGAGCTTGTCGAAGGGTGAGGCCGCGGCCTTGAAGGAACGGGCGCCCGGGCGTTGACGGACTCCGGCCCCTCGTCTTGAATGCCGGGGCAAGCGCCGGCGCCCCCACAGTCGCTCTGGGCGCTGCCTCCCGAGCAGGACTTGAACCGACATGATCCCACGCTACAGCCGGCCCGAGATGACCCGCATCTGGGAGCCGGAGAACCGTTTTCGCATCTGGTTCGAGATCGAGGCCCATGCCTGCGACGCCCAGGCGGCGCTGGGCGTGATTCCCGAGGCGGCGGCCAAGGCGGTCTGGGAGCGCGGCAAATTCGAGGTCGAGCGCATCGACGAGATCGAGCGCGAGACGCATCACGACGTGATCGCCTTCCTGACCAACCTGGCCGAGCACGTGGGCCCCGAGGCGCGCTTCGTGCACCAGGGCATGACCTCGTCCGACGTGCTGGACACCTGCCTCGCCGTGCAGCTCAGCCAGGCGGCCGACCTGCTGCTGGCCGATCTCGACCGCCTGCTGGCCGCGCTCAAGGCGCGGGCGATCGAGCACAAGGACACGCTCTGTCTCGGCCGCTCGCATGGCATCCACGCCGAGCCGACCACCTTCGGGCTCAAGCTGGCCGGGCACTACGCCGCCTTCCGGCGCGGCCGCGCGAGGCTCGAGGCGGCGCGGGCCGAGATCGCGACCTGCGCCATCTCAGGCGCGGTCGGCACCTTCGCGCACATCGACCCGGCGGTGGAGGCGCACGTCGCCGCCAAGATGGGGCTCAGGCCCGAGCCGATCTCGACCCAGGTGATCCCGCGCGACCGCCACGCCATGTTCTTCGCCACGCTGGGCGTGATCGCCGGCTCGCTCGAGAACCTGGCGATCGAGATCCGCCACCTGCAGCGCAGCGAGGTGCGCGAGGCCGAGGAATACTTCGCGCCGGGTCAGAAGGGCTCGTCGGCCATGCCGCACAAGCGCAACCCGGTGCTGAGCGAGAACCTGACCGGCCTCGCCCGCGTGGTGCGCGCCGCCGTGGTTCCGGCGCTGGAGAACGTCGCGCTGTGGCACGAGCGCGACATCTCGCATTCCTCCGTCGAGCGGGTCTTCGCGCCGGACGCCACCATCGCGCTCGACTTCGCGCTCGCGCGTCTCGCCGGCGTGGTCGAGAAGCTCGTGGTCTATCCGGAGGCGATGGCGCGGAACCTGGGGCTGCTGGGCGGCCTGATCCATTCGCAGCAGGTGCTGCTGGCGCTGACCCAGGCCGGGGCGAGCCGGGAAGAGGCCTATTGCATCGTGCAGGCGGCGGCGATGAAGGTCTGGGCCGGGGAGGCCGATTTCCAGACCCTGCTACGGGCCGACAAGGCAGTCACCGAGCGACTGAGTGACGAGGAGATCGCCGCCTGCTTCGACGCCGAGCGCCACAAGCGGCACGTCGAGACGATCCTGGAACGGGTGTTCGATCCTGATTCGGGTGGGCAGCGGCGCTTGACTGACCGAGAGACAACCCCAGCGGGAACTAGGCGACCTGCGACAGCGCGCGCGTGACGGCCTTCGCGGCGCCGGCGACGTGGTAACGCTCGCGCGCGGTCTTGGGCTCGGACCGCGTCGCCTCCTGCTGCGCGGCGAGCTGCTGCTGCTCTTCCAGAGCCTGCTGGAGGCTGCGCAGCGGCTTCATCAGATAGGGGCTAACGGCTTGCCCTTTGTGATCGGTCATCTTGTCCCTCATTCAACTCTGCTTCGTTCCTCGGAGCAGTTTGCGTCTTGCCTAACGCACGCTGACCCTAGTCGCTTTCGGCGCGTCGCGGGTGCGTCAAGATTGTGACTGCTTGGTTAAGGAACTTAGCAGAACAAAAGTGGAACATAGTCCAACAACGCGGGGCCTGTCAATCACATATTATGGTTAACGAATCCCGCTTCCGAGCTGGCTCTGCGGCCTCTTCCGCGATCACAAACGGGTGCCGGGACGGGCCACCCTGCAAAAGCCGCGCTCGCGCGCTCGGGGCCCGGCGCTGCGGCGGCGCTACTCGCTCATGATCTGCTCTTTGGCGAGCGCCAGCAGCTCGTCCATTTTCTTGCGCAGCCGGTGCTCGGACATTTCAATTCCTTGCGTCTCCAGGTCGCCCAGGACCTTGCGCACAACATCGGCATCGCCCGGCGCCTCGAAGTCGGCGGCGATCACCTCCTTGGCGTAGGCCTCGGCCTCGTCGGCGCTACGGCCGAGCAACTCGGCGGCCCACAAACCGAGCAGCTTGTTGCGCCGCACATCGACCCTGAACTGCAACTCTTGGTCGTGCTTGTATTTATCTTCGAACGCCCTTTCGCGATCCTTGAACGTGGTCATGCGGCAAGCTCTCCCTGGATCAGCCTCTGAATCGCCTCTGAACGGCCTTGGCGCCGCCGGGGCTGGCCTAGAGATGGTTGAGATAGTCCCGGCGGGCAAGCTTATATCGTCTCAGCCGGGCCATGAAAACCAGGTCGCCCAGCCCAGACAAGGGCGGCCCGATCACAGCGCCGAGGAGCAAAAGCTCAACCCATGTGCACTCTGGTGATCCTGCAGCGGCCGGGCCATGCTTGGCCCCTGATCCTCGGCGCCAACCGCGACGAGATGGCGGACCGGCCTTGGCGGCCGCCGGGCCGGCACTGGCCGGACCGGCCCGAGGTGGTGGCCGGGCGCGACGAGCTGGCCGGCGGCTCCTGGCTCGGACTGAACGACCACGGCGTGGCGGCGGGGGTGCTGAACCGGGTCGGCTCGCTCGGGCCCCAGGCCGGCAAGCGCAGCCGCGGCGAGCTGGTGCTCGAGGCCCTGGACCATGCCAGCGCCGAGGAAGCCGCCACGGCCCTGGCCGACCTGGACCCGGCCGCCTACCGCAGCTTCAACCTGGTGGTGGCCGATAGCGAGGCCGCCTACTGGCTGCGCAATCTGGGCAGCGGCGAGCACGTCGAGGTCTTCCCGCTGCCGCCGGGGCTCTCCATGATCACGGCGCACGACCGCAACGACCAGCGCAGCCCGAGGATCTTCGCCAACCTGCACCGCTTCGAAGCGGCGCCGCCGCCCGAGCCGGACGAGGGCGACTGGGCCGCCTGGCAGGCCTTGCTGGCCAGCCGCGAGCACGATGAGGCGACGGGGGCGCTGGCGGCCATGACGGTGGCGACCGAAGAGGGCTTCGGCACCTCGTCCTCCTCGCTGATCGCCCTGCCGGCGCCGGCCCCCTTGGATCCCAAGGCTGACCTGAAAACACCGCCACGGCTGCCGGTCTGGCTGTTCGCGCCGGGCCGTCCGGACCGGCACACCTACCGGCCGGTGGAGCTCTAGGCGCCCGCAACGGGCCGCGGCTGCCCCTTTCGCAGTCGCATTGTTTCCCGACCGCCCGCTTGCTATATCGATAGCGCAGTCCCGCGATCCCGCGGGCGGCCGCCGCCGTCCATCCCCACTCGGCGCCCCCACTTCGCGCCCTGGGGGCAGCCGCTCCGGCCCTCCAGCATCGGACCACGACAATGCGACGCAGACGGATCTACGAGGGCAAGGCCAAGGTCCTGTTCGAAGGCCCGGAGCCCGGCACCCTGGTGCAGTACTTCAAGGACGATGCGACCGCCTTCAACAACCAGAAGAAGGGGATCATCACCGGCAAGGGGGTGCTGAACAACCGCATCTCCGAGTACCTGATGACCCGGCTGGCCGAGATCGGCGTGCCGACCCACTTCGTGCGCCGCCTCAATATGCGGGAGCAACTGGTTCGAGAAGTTGAGATTATTCCCATCGAGGTCGTGGTGCGCAACGTCGCGGCGGGGACCATCGCCAAGCGCTTCGGCATCGAGGAGGGCAGCCCCCTGCCACGCTCGATCGTCGAGTACTACCTGAAGAACGACGAGTTGGGCGACCCCCTGGTCAGCGAGGAGCACATCACCGCCTTCGGCTGGGCGACCAACCAGGATCTGGACGACATCCTGCACCTGGCGCTCCGAGTCAACGACTTCCTGACCGGCCTGCTGCTCGGCGTCGGCCTGCGCCTGATCGACTTCAAGCTGGAGTTCGGCCGGCTGTGGGAGGACGAGCAGATGCGCATCGTCCTGGCCGACGAGATCAGCCCCGATTCCTGCCGCCTGTGGGACGTGGCGACCAACGAGAAGCTCGACAAGGACCGCTTCCGCCGCGACCTGGGCGGGGTCGAGCAGGCCTACCAGGAGGTGGCGCGCCGGCTCGGCGTGCTGCCCGAGGCCGGTCCGGTCGACATCAAGGGCCCCAAGGTGATGCAGTAGGGCCGCGGGGCGCCCTGCCTGTCTTGTCAGGCCGGTTGACGCTGGCTAGTCTCCCCTCGCCTCCACGCGGCCCGAACCCGAGTCGCCGCGCCAGCCGCCCCCACCAGCTAGGGAGCTAGCCCCTTGAAGGCCCGCGTCCACGTCACCCTGAAGCCCGGAGTCCTCGACCCGCAGGGCAAGGCGATCGAGCATGCGCTCGCCTCGCTCGGCTTCCCCGGCGTGCATGACGTGCGCCAGGGCAAGGTGATCGAGCTGGCGGTCGACGAGTCCGACCGCGACAAGGCGCGCGCCAGTGTCGAGGCCATGTGCCAGAAGCTGCTGGCCAACCCCGTGATCGAGAACTACGCCATCGAGCTCGAGGCCTGACCGCATTGCATCCTGGCCCCGTGGATAGAGTCCCGTGAGCGACCTGATCCGCAATCTCTACTGGTCGCCCTGGGATGAGCCCGGGCTGGAGCATCTGCACCTCAAGGTCACGGCCGACGGCGCCGAGGCGCTCGGACTGATCCTGCGCATGCGCGGCGATCAGCACTTCCGCTGCCGCTACGAGCTCGAGACCGACCCGGACTGGCGGGTGCGCCAGCTGACCTTCGCGGTCATGCCGGCCGGCGGCGGCGGACCGCCCGCAAGGATCGAGCTGGAAAGCGACGGCCAGGGCAGCTGGCGGGCCAATGGCGAGCCGCAGCCCGAGCTGGAAGGCTGCCTCGACCTGGACATCCAGGTGACGCCCTTCACCAACACGCTGCCGGTCCGCCGCCTCGGGCTGGAGCAGGACGAGAGCGCGCAGCTCCGAGTCGTCTACCTGGCGCTGCCCGAGCTCAAGCCGCGGCCGGTCGAGCAGCGCTACACCTGTCTCGCGCCGATAGGCAAACAAGGCGGGCTCTACCGCTACGAAGGGCTGTTCCGCGACTTCACGGCCGAGCTGCCGGTGGACGGCGACGGCCTGGTGATGGATTATCCCGAGACCTTCCGGAGAGTGTGGCCGACATGAAAGCCCCCAAATGAAAGCGGCGGTGATCGTCTTTCCCGGCTCGAACTGCGACCGCGACGTGCAGGTGGCGCTCAGGCAGTCGATGGGCGCCGAGCCGCTCATGGTCTGGCACAAGGAAGCCGACTTCGAGGCGGTCGACCTGATCGTGCTGCCCGGCGGCTTCGCCTACGGCGACTACCTGCGCTGCGGCGCCATGGCGGCGCACTCGCCGGTCATGAAAGAGGTGGTGGCGCGCGCCCACAAGGGCGTCCCGCTGCTCGGCATCTGCAACGGCTTCCAGGTGCTGACCGAGACCGGCCTGCTGCCCGGCGCGCTGCTGCGCAACGCCAACCTGAAGTTCATCTGCAAGGACGTCCACGTGCGGGTCGAGACCAGCCAGAGCCTCTTCACCGCGGCCTACGAGAGCGGCCAGCCGCTGCGCATTCCGATCGCCAACCACGACGGCAACTACTACGCCGACGACGACACCATCGCGCGGCTCGAGGACAAGGGGCAGATCGCCTTCCGCTACTGCGACGAAGCGGGCGATGTTACCGACGAGGCCAACCCGAACGGCTCGCGTGCCAACATCGCCGGCGTCTATAACGAGAGCAAGACGGTGCTCGGCCTGATGCCGCACCCCGAGCGCCTGGCCGACCCGCTCTTGGGCGGAACCGACGGCCGGCCCATGTTCGACGGCCTGGTGCAGGCGCTGTCGTGAGGCTGGCGCCAACCAAAAATGGGGTCAGACCCACTAGTGTCCCAACGTTTAAGTGAATAGTTTCAGTTGGTTATCCGAGTCCTGGGGTTCTGGGTTTAGTGGGTCATCGCTAAGCACTT
>JBHJOF010000140.1:0-12686 GCA_050330055.1 Kiloniellales bacterium | reverse complement strand
TGCGCCGCAGCCTCGAGGCCCTGGTGCCGGGCGTCGTGGTCGACGACCATCAGCGCTGGCTCGGCCATCTCCTGGTCTTGGCGCGCACCATCAAGACCATCGCCGCTTTCGTCCTGCTGGCGGTCGGACTCTCGGCCGTCGCCACCATCGTCTTCGTGACCCGCACCGGCCTGGCCATCCATCACGCTGTGATCGACCTGCTGCATCTGGTCGGCGCGCAGGATTCCTACGTGGCCCGGCAGTTCGAAACGCACGCCCTGTTCCTCGGCCTGCGCGGCGGCCTGATCGGCTTGGTCTTCGCCTTCGCCACCATGGCGCTGCTCGGTCATCTCCTGGAGCGCAGCCGGATCGGTCTGCTGCCGGAGCTCGCGCTGTCGGTCTGGGAGATTCTGGTGATCGCCCTGCTGCCGTTGGCGACCGGGCTGATCGCCATGGCAACGGCGCGTCTCACCGTGCTACACAGTCTCTCCCGCCTGCCCTGAGCGACCGGGAGCCGGCCGATGGCGCTCGACCAGCAGTCCACCGATTCCGCGCGTCGCCGGCGTCTCTTCGTGCTGCTGCTGCTCTTGCTCGGCCTGCTGCTGCTCGCCTGGCTCGCCGGTTTGCTGTGGTTTGCCACCTCGCTGCCGCGCAAGGCGAGCGACGCCGAGCGCCACACCGATGCGATCGTGGTGCTGACCGGCGGCGCCGGCCGTTTGCGCCAGGGACTCGAGCTGCTGGCCGAGCAGAAGGCGGACAAGCTCTTCGTCTCCGGCGTCTATCGCGGCGTCGAAGTCGAGGAGCTGCTGATCATCTCGCAGCAATCACCGGAGGAACTGCAATGCTGCGTGGTGCTCGGCTACGAGGCCGACAACACGCGGGGCAACGCGATTGAAACAGCGACATGGATGCGCGAGCAGGGCTTCACCTCGCTGCGCCTGGTGACCGCGACCTATCACATGCCGCGCAGCCTGCTCGAGTTCCACCGTGCCATGCCGGAAATCGAGATCGTCCCGCATCCGATCATGAGCCGCAACTTCCGCCAGGATGACTGGTGGCGCTGGCCGGGCAGCGCCCTGCTGCTGGCGACCGAGTACTCGAAGTACCTGCTCGCCCGGCTGCGCGTCCTGGTCGCTGGAAATCCGTCATGACGGCCCTGCGCTCGCTGCTGTTCAACGGCCTGTTCTTCACCTGGAGCAGTCTGATGCACCTGGTGAGCCTGCCGGCGCTGCTGCTGCCGCGGCGCGTCACGCTGGTGGCGGGCGCCTTCTGGGTGCGTGTCGTGCTGTGGCTGCTCGCCGTAGTCTGCGGCCTGCGCTACGAGGTGCGCGGCCGCGAGCATCTGCCCGAGGGACCCTGCATCATCGCCAGCAAGCACCAGTCGGCCTGGGACACCTTGATCTGGTCGCAGTTGCTCGACGACCCCAGCTACGTCTTGAAGCGCGAGCTGGTCTGGGTGCCGTTGTTCGGCTGGTTCCTGGCCAAGTCCGGCGTGGTCGCGGTCGATCGTTCGGGCGGTGCAACGGCGCTGCGCCGCCTGGTGCGCGACGCGCAGGCCAAGCTCGAGCAGGGCCGTCCGCTGGTGATCTTTCCGGAGGGCACCCGCACGCCGCCCGGCAGCCGGCGGCCATATCATCCGGGCGTTGCGGCGCTCTATGTCCAGCTCGGCGTGCCGGTGGTGCCGGTGGCGCTCAACTCGGGCCTCTACTGGGGCCGGCGCAGCTTCCACAAGCGCCCGGGCCGCATCGTCCTGGAGTTCCTGCCGCCGATCCCGCCCGGCCTGTCGCGCAGGGCCTTCCTGGACGAACTGCATGAGCGCATCGAGTCAGCGAGCGACCGGCTCTGCCGCGAGGCCGGGCCGCCTTCGCCTGCCTCCGAAAACAAAGCAAGAACAGTTGACCCCTTCGCCGGGCGCACCTAGGTTTGAGGCGTAGCCACGCCCCGGTTAGCACTGGGCCGCATTGGCGGAGAACCAGCCCAGCCATGGAAAGCCTCTCGGCCCTCTCCCAGTCGATCTGGGACATGAAGTACCGCCTGAAGTCGGCGGCAGGGGCCCCGCTCGACAAGACCATCGAGGATAGCTGGCGCCGCGTCGCCAAGGCGCTGGCCCGGCCGGAGCGCGAGCGCAAGGTCTGGGCCGAGCGCTTCTACGGCGCCCTCGAGGGTTTCCAGTTCATGCCGGCCGGCCGCATCCTGGCCGGCGCCGGCACCAGGCGCAGGGTAACGCTGTTCAACTGCTTCGTCATGGGCACCATCCCGGACGACATGGGCGGCATCTTCCAGCACCTGAAGGAGGCGGCGCTGACCCTGCAGCAGGGCGGCGGCATCGGCTACGACTTTTCCAGTCTCAGACCCAAGGGCGCCGAGGTGAAGGGCGTCGGCGCCGACGCCTCGGGCCCGCTCAGCTTCATGGACGTGTGGGACGCCATGTGCCGCACCATCATGAGCGCCGGCTCGCGGCGCGGCGCCATGATGGCGACCCTGCGCTGCGACCATCCCGACATCGAGGCCTTCGTCGAGGCCAAGCGCGAGCCCGGCCGCCTGCGGATGTTCAATCTCTCGGTCCTGGCGACCGACGACTTCATGCAGGCGGTGCGCGAGGACGCGCCCTGGCCGCTGGTGTTCAACGGCACGACCTACCGCGTGGTGCAGGCGCGCGACCTGTGGGACCGCATCATGCATGCGACCTACGACTCGGCCGAGCCCGGCGTGATCTTCATCGATCGCATCAACCGATTGAATAATCTATATTATTGCGAGGAAATTTTCGCGAGCAACCCATGCGGAGAGCAGCCGCTGCCGCCCTATGGCGCCTGCCTGCTCGGCTCGATCAACCTGGCGCGGCTGGTGCGCGAGCCCTTCACACCGCAGGCGGCGCTCGATATGGCGCAGCTCGAGGCGCTGGTGCCGCTCGCCGTGCGCATGATGGATAATGCGATCGACATCTCGCGCTTCCCGTTGAAGCAGCAGAAGGACGAGGCGCAGGCCAAGCGGCGCATCGGGCTCGGCATCACCGGCCTCGCCGACGCGCTGGTCATGTGCGGCGCGCGCTACGGCAGCGCCGCCGCCGTCGAGCTGACCGAGCGCTGGATGAAGGCGCTGCAGCGCGCCGCCTACCTCGCTTCCTGCGCGCTCGCCAAGGAGAAGGGCGCCTTTCCGCTGTTCGACCGCGAGGCCTACCTGGCCGGTGAAAACATCCGCATGCTCGACGCCGAGCTGCGCGCGGCGATCGAGCGCGACGGCATCCGCAACGCCCTGGTCACCTCGGTGGCGCCGACCGGGACCATCTCGCTGCTGGCCGACAACGTCTCGTCGGGGCTGGAGCCGGTCTTCAGCTTCTCGATGACGCGCGCCGTCCTGATGCCCGACGGCGGCCATCGTTACGAGGAGGTAAGCGACTACGCCTACCGCCTGTTCCGGCGCCTCGAGGGCGAGGACGCACCGCTCGGCGAGGCCTTCGTCGACGCCCAGGAGCTGGAGCCCGGCGCCCACGTGGTGATGCAGGCTACGGTGCAGAAATTCGTCGACAGCTCGGTCTCCAAGACAATCAACCTGCCGGCCGAGATTTCTTTCGAGGCCTTCAAGGAGGTCTACCGTCAGGCCTACGAGCTGGGCTGCAAGGGCTGCACCACCTATCGCCCCAACCTGATCACCGGCGCGGTGCTTGAGGCCCGTCGCGACACCGCGCCAGCGGCGCCAGCCGAGGCGCCGGCGGCGGCAGGCGCGGAACGGGCCGGTGCGGAGGGTGCCGCCGAGCCGCGCAAGCTGCCGGCCGTGAAGCGCACGGCGGAAGCCGAGGGCGTCGTCTACATGACCCAGCCGCTCGCCCGGCCCGAGGCGCTGCCCGGGCGCACCTACAAGCTGCGCTGGCCGGAGAGCGACCACGCCATCTCCATCACCATCAACGACGTGGTGCAGGACGGCCGCCGCCGGCCCTTCGAGATCTTTATCAACTCGAAGAACATGGAGCACTACGCCTGGACCCTGGCGCTGACCCGCATGATCAGCGCGGTGTTCCGGCGCGGCGGCGACGTCGCCTTCGTGGTCGAGGAGCTGAAGGCGGTGTTCGACCCGCGCGGCGGCGCCTGGCAGCGCGGCCGCTACGTGCCGTCGCTCTTGGCCGCGATCGGCGAGGTGATCGAGCGCCACATGATCGACATCGGCTTCCTGCCGCAGCCCGGCCAGGCAGGCGAGGAGGAAGGCCGCCAGGCCAAGGTGGTCAACCTGCCCGAGGACGGGCCGGTCGGCCTGCCGGTGCGGCAGTGCCCCAAGTGCGGCGCCGCCTCGCTGATCCGCCAGGAAGGCTGCGACCTCTGCACCTCCTGCGGCTACTCGAAGTGCAGCTAGCACGGCGGCGTGGTTCGGGTCGGCCTCATGCTTCGACAAGCTCAGCATGAGGGCGCGCCCAGAGGCGCGCACTCACCTCACCCTGAGCCTGTCGAAGGGTGAGGATCGTGGCGCTTTTTTCCGGACTGGCGTCGTCATGATGGGCGTCTGCGCATGACAACTCGCGTCTGTCACCAGTGCGGCAGCACGCTTGGCATCGACGACGACCGCTGCCAGGCCTGCGGCGCGTATAACCCGGTGGCGCATCCCTGGTACATCTATCCGCTGGGCCTTTTGATCGTAGCCGCGCTCTTCGCCTTGCTGGTCGATTGGGATGCGTTGTGGCGCTACGCGGCGCCGCTGTTCGGCAGCCAACCGGCCGACTAGGCGCTTCGCTACCCCTCGTCTTCCGCCGCATGGGACGCGGGCGCGGCCGCCTTCGCGTGCGCGTTCCACTGCATCAGCAGCACCGGTGCCACCAGGGCCGCGCCGACCGCCATGGTGATGAGGCCGGGCGCGACGAAGAACAGCGCCACGATGCCGATCCACCACCGCTGCAGCATGCTGAGCGGTGCCAGGAAGTAGCCGGAAAAGGCCGTGCCGATCAGGCTGATGCCGGCCATGGCGCCGAACAGGGTGATGGCGAAGGCGGTCCATGTGAAGCCGTCCGCGACCAGCAGCAGCGACGGCGAATAGACAAACACGAAAGGCACCAGGGCCTTGGCAATGCCGAGCCGGAAAGCCGTGTTGCCGGTCCTGAAGGGATTGGAGCCGGCGATGCCCGCCGCGGCATAGGCGGCCAGCGCCACCGGTGGCGTGATGTCGGCCAGGACGCCGTAATAGAAGACGAAGAAATGGGCGACCAGCGGCTGTACCTGAAGCTGCGCCAGGGCCGGGCCGGCGACCGCTACGAGGATGATGTAGGTCGCCGTGGTGGGGATGCCGGCGCCCATGACGATGCAGGCGATGGCGACGAAGACAAGCGAGAAGAACAGCGCCCACTGGCTCACGGCGATTATGGAGAGCGGCCAGAGGGCGCTGACGGCGGCACCGAGCTGGGTCGCCGAATCGACCACCACATAGCCGAGCCGGAAGCCGACGCCGGTCAGGGTCACCACGCCGACGATAATGCCGACGCAGGCGGCGGCGCAGCCGACGGCGATGGTGTTGCGCGCGCCGGTCGCCAAAGCGCTCCAGAGATCCGGGATGGTCAGGCGGTTGTGCGGATTGAGGAACCCGATGACCACGCAGGCAATGATTCCATAGACCGCGGCGAAGTCGGGTGTCCTGCCGGTGAGGATCAGATAGACCAGGATGATCAGCGGTACGATCGACAACCAGTGCTGCTTTACCAGCGGAAGGAGTCGCGGCAGCTCGTCCCGCGCGAGCCCGCGCAGGCCGAGCTTGCGCGCCTCGAGATGCACCATGATGAAGATGCCGAAGTAGTGCAGCAGGGCGGGGAAGAGCGCCGCGGCGAGGATTTCGCGCAGCGGGATCTCAAGGTACTCGACCATGATGAAGGCGGCGGCGCCGAGGATCGGAGGCGTGATCTGGCCGCCGGTCGAGGAGGTCGCCTCCACCGCACCGGCGAAGTGCGCCGGATAGCCGACGCGCTTCATGGCGGGAATGGTGAGCGCGCCGGTCGTCACCGTGTTGGCGATGGAGGAGCCGGAGATCGTTCCCAGGAAGGCCGAGGAGAAGATCGCCACCTTGGCCGGCCCGCCCGAATAGCGCCCCGCGATGACCATGGCCAGATCGATGAAGAGCTGGCCGAGGCCGATGCGGGTCGCCAGCACGCCGAAGAGAATGAACAGAAAGACATACTGCGCCATCACGCCGACGGCGATTCCGTAGATGCCCTGGTTGGTCATGTAGAGGTGATTGATGAGTCCCAGCCAGCTCGTGCCGCCGTGCTTGAGCGCACCCGGCGCCCAGGGGCCGAAAATGGCAAAGAGGACGAACAGCAACGCGATCGCCGGCAGAGTGGGCCCCACGGAGCGGCGCGTCGCCTCGAGGGTGAGCAGCAGCAGGGCCGTTCCCATGAGAACGTCGCTCTGCGAGGGATTGCCGACGCGCTGGGCGACGATATCGGGCGGCAGCAGTGGCAGGTAGAGCGCGCAGGCGATCGACAGGATGCTGAAGGCGAGGTCCGGGAGGCCGATTCCCTCGAAGCGGTACCAGGCCGGCTGCGGCAGCTCGCCGAGCCGGACGGGGCCGGGCGAAAAGAGCAGGAAAACCAGGCCGAGGACGAAGGAGATATGGATGCCGCGGTGCAACAGCTCGCGGATCAGCCCGAAGCCCGAGGCGTAGAAGTGGTAAAGCGATATCGCAACGAGCAGCACCGATATGAGCAGCGCGATGCGGGGGCCGGTCGGCCGGAAAGCGGTCTCTGGATCGTAGCGGCGCTCGATCTCCCGCAGCTTGGCCGCACTCAGCTTGTCGTCGCCCGTTGTGGGCATGGCCTCGATCCCGGAAGCGAAGTCGCTGACTGATCGCCCAAGAAAGACCCGGGCGCCGAAGCGCCCGGGCGACTTTCCGGATCCGGCCCTATTTCACCAGGCCGGCCTCCTTGTAGTAGCGCTCCGCACCGGGATGCAGCGGAACGCCGACACCGGAGAGCGCCGACTCCGTGGTGATCGACTTGCCCTTGGCGTGGCCGACGTCCAGCAGCTTGCGGGTGTTGTCGTTCCACAGCGCCTTGGTGATGTCGTAGATCAGCTCCTCGGGCTGCTTGGCACTGGTGAACCACTGCGCGCCTACAGCGACCGTCGAGACAGCGTCGACGCCCTCATAGGTGCCGGCGGGTATGTCACTCTGCGAGAAGAAGCCGTGCTCCTCGGTGAGCGAGCCGGCGACGTCGCCGTCGATCGGCACCAGCTTGATCGGCGTTGCGGCGGCCAGCTCGACCACCGCGCCGGTCGGATAGCCGGCGACGATGAAGAAGGCATCGATCTTGCCGTTGCGCAGCGCCTCGGCGGCTGGGCCGGGCTTGAGGTCTTCGGCCGTGACGTCGGCCTCGGAAAGACCGCTCGCCTTGAGAATGAGCTGCGCGTCGACACGGGTGCCGGAGCCCGGCTCGTCCAGCGACACGCGCTTGCCCTTGAGGTCGGCGACCGAGTTGATGCCGCTGTCCGCCAGCGCGACCAGATGGATGTGCTCGTCGAACAGCGCTGCGATGGTGCGCAGGTCCTCGGCCGGCGGCTTGCCTTCCATGGTGCCGGTGCCGGTATAGGCCCAATAGGCGACGTCCGACTGTGCGAAGCCGGAATCGCGCAGCCCCGACAGGATCGCGTTGATGTTGTCGACCGAGCCGCGCGAGGACACCGCCGAGGCGATCAGACCTTCGACGCCGCAGCTGCCGCCTTCGTCGCAGGGGCGCGATCCCGGGGGGTTGGAGATGGAATTGGCGATCACCCCGCCCACCGGATAGTAGGTGGCCCCCGTGCCGCCCGTTCCGATGGTGAAGAACTTGATGTCCTGCGCGAGGGCGAAACCGGCCACGCTTCCGGCCACGACCACGGCTGTCGCGATCGTTCCGATGGATTTTCTGAGCAACGTCATCTTCTTGACTTCTCCCTGTAAATAGCCCCCTTGCGGGCGTACTAGACGGTAGCAGGCGCGGCCGTTCCGGCAAGGGCGAATGAGGATTGGGCTTGGACCAATCAAGGGCGAGGCAGTCGCCGGCGCCTGGCCGGTCCTGGCCGTCCGCCGCCGCGCTAGCCTTGATCGGCGCGCTGTACCAGCCTGAGCAGCCGCTTCAGCTGGCCGGCGCCGATGCCGAGGGCCTCCAGGTGGCGCACCGTGTTGGCCAGGTACTCGTGGCAGCTGCCGCGCGCGCCGCGGCCCTGGCACAGCAGGCGCAGCGTCTCCTCGGGCGAGAGGCGGCCGGTGTATTGATCGTGCGTGCGGTCGACCACGAAGCCGGCGGCCTCGATCGGCCCCTGGGCGGTCTCGAGCGTCAGCCAGGTCGGGATGTAGACGCCGGTCAGCATCTCGCGCTCGTAGAGATAGTCGAGCACCGCCTCGCGCTCGGCCGCCGGCGCGCGGAAGGCCAGGCCGCGGCAGGAGCCGCCGCGGTCGAGCCCGAGCACCAGGCCGGGCCGCTCGGGCGTGCCGCGGTAGCGGTAGGAGTAGACGCAGAAGCGCCGGTGATAGCCGTGCAGCACGGCCGGGCGCACTTCGAGATGCGGGAAGCCCGGATGCCACATCAGCGAGCCGTAGCCGAAGACCCAGAAGTCCTGCCCCTCCGGCGGCTCGAGGCGGGGCCGCTTGACGATCCGGACCGGCAGGGGCGGGCTGTCGTTCACGGGCTCTGATGGGCCAAGTTGTTTGTGCAATGCACCATCCTATCGGGCTGGGACCGGAGTGCAACGGTGGGGCTTGCGAAGCCGGGAGGCGACAGTGCGCGCCTGCCTCTCTATGATCCGGCGCCATGCGTCCCGCCCTGCGCCGCAGCCTGATCGCCGTCGCCGTTGCCGCGCTCGCCGCGGGCGGTGTGGCCGTCTACTGGCACTGGGCAGCCGAGCGGCTGGAGACGGCGATCGCCGAGTGGACGGCGGCGCAGCGCGAGCGCGGCTATGAGATCGCCTATGACGGCCCGCTGATCGAGGGCTTTCCGACCAGGCTCGCGGCGCGCTTCGACGCGCCCAAGATCAGCTCGCCCGGTGCTGCGTCGGGGGACGGCTGGCGCTGGGCCGGGCCGCCGGTCGCCGGCGAGGCCAAGCTCTGGGCGCCGCTGACGATCGAGCTGCGCTTCCCCGGCCGGCACGAGATCGCGCGCCGGGTGGGCGGCGTCGAGCTCCCAGCCACGCTGGCGGCCAAGACGGCGGCCGCAGTCATCGAGCTGGGCATCGACGGTCACGTCGAGCGCGCCCACCTGACCTTGATCGACCCGTCCTGGGACGATCCGGTGACGGGACAGATCACGGCCAAGCAGCTTCTGGCCGCCTTCGGCTCGCCGCTCGCTGCCGGCCGCGCCCGGCAGGACTATCTGCCGCTGATGGCAGTCATCCACAGGCTCGAGCTCCCGGAGCACCTGCAGACGCCACTCGGCCGGCGCGTCCCGGAAGTACGAATCGACGCCATGCTGCGCGGCACGCCGCCGCCCGGTCCACCGCCGGCGGCGCTGGCAGCCTGGCGCGACGCGGGTGGCGTGCTGGAGCTGCATAACGGTGTGCTGCAGTGGGGGCCGCTGACTCTGAGCGGCGACGGTACGCTCACGCTGGACCAGGAACTGCGGCCGCTGGGTGCGCTCAGCGCCCGCATCCGCGGCCTGGGCGCGGCTTTGGACAAGTTCGCCGATGCCGGCCTGATCGAGCGCGGCCAGGCGATTGCCATCGAGCTCGCGGCCACGGCGCTGGCCGGCGAGCGCGACGAGAGCGGCGAGCAGGTCGTGGTGCTGCCGCTTACTCTGCAGGACGGCTGGCTTTATCTGGGACCGGTTCGGCTATTCCCGCTTTCTCCGGTTCTCTAGCGTCGAAGGTGCCGGCCTGATGCGCCTCGACCACGCCGCGGCGGATCTCGCGGGTGCGGAGGAACAGGCCCTCCAGAACGTCGCCTTCACCCCAGCGAATGGCGCGCTGCAGCGCTGTCAGGTCCTCGGTGAAGCGCTGCAGGATCTCCAGCACCGCCTCGCGGTTGTTGAGGAAGACATCGCGCCACATGATCGGGTCGGAGGCGGCGATGCGGGTGAAGTCGCGGAAGCCGCCGGCCGAGAACTTGATGACTTCGGCGCGCGTGCTTTCCTCCAGATCGCTCGCCGTGCCGACGATGGTATAGGCGATCAAATGCGGCAGGTGCGAGGTCATGGCCAGCCCCTTGTGGTGGTGCAGCGAGTCCATGACCTCGACGCGCGAGCCGAGGGCACGCCACAGGGCGGCGACCCGCTCGACTGCAGCTTCGTCGGTGCCTGGCGGCGGCGTCAGCACGCAGTAGCGGTCCTCGAACAGCGTGGCGAAGCCGGCCTCGGGCCCGGAGTGCTCGGTGCCGGCGATCGGATGGCCGGGCACCAGGTCGACGCCGGCGGGCAGCAGCGGGCCGACGTCGCGGATCACCGCGGTCTTGACCGAGCCCACGTCGCTGACGATGGCGCCCTTGCGAAGGCGGGCGGCGAAGGCCTGGGTAACCTCGGCATAGGCGCCGAGCGGCGTGCAGAGCATCACCAGGTCGGCGCCCTCGACCGCCTCGCCCGGGTCGGCGTGCACGCTGTCGGCCAGGCCGAGCTCGACCACCTTGGCTCGGGTGGTGGCGCTGCGCGCGCAGGCGGTGATCGAGCGGGCGAGGCCGTGGCGCTTGATGGCGCGTGCCAGCGACGAGCCGATCAGCCCGATGCCGATCAGCGCGACGCGCTCGAATGGCACATTCGCTTTCCCGGCGATCATGACTGGAACTCGTTCAGCGCCTCGGCCACGGCCTTGATCTCGTCCTCGCTGCCGATGGTGACGCGCAGGCAGTCGGGCAGGCCGTAGCTGCCCATGGCGCGCACCAGGATGCCGTGCCGCTTCAGATGCTCGAGGCCGGCGGCGGCACCACGGCCGGGCGCGTCGGGAAAGCGCAGCAGCACGAAGTTGCCGACGCTGGGCAGGGGATCGAGCCCGATCGCCTTGGCCTCGGCCGCGAACCAGTCGCGCCAGCGCGTGTTGTGCTTCGCGGAATAGGCCACGTGCTCGCGGTCCTTGAGCGCGGCGATGCCGGCTTCCTGCGCCACGGCGCTGACGTTGAAAGGCCCGCGCACCCGGTTCAGCACGTCGGCCACCGCTGGCGGCGCATAGGCCCAGCCGAGACGCAAGGCGGCCAGCCCATGAATCTTCGAGAAGGTGCGCAGCATGATCACGTTGTCGTGCTGGGCAACCAGGCGCGCGCCGTCCTCGTAGTCGGCGCGGTCGACGTATTCGGCATAGGCCGCGTCGATCACCAGCAGCACGTCCGCGGGCAGACCGGCGTGCAGGCGCTCGATCTCGGCGGCGGTCAGATAGCTGCCGGTCGGGTTGTTCGGGTTGGCCAGGAAGAGCAGGCGCGTCCGTTCGCTCACCCGGGCGAGCAGCGAGTCGACGTCGGCGCGCAGATCGGTCTCGGGCGCGGCCACGGGCGTGGCACCGGCGGTCCTTGCCGAGATGGCGTACATCAGGAAGCCGTGCGCAGAGTGCAGCACCTCGTCGCCAGGCCCGGCGTAGGCGCGAACCAGGAAGGCGATCAACTCGTCCGAGCCGGCACCGCAGACGATCTGCTCGGCCGGCAGCCCGTGGCACTCGGCGATCGCCTGGCGCAGGCGCACCGCGCCGCCGTCGGGATAGCGGTGCAGCTCGTCCTTGAGGGCGACATAGGCGGCGATCGCCTGCCGGCTGGGACCCAGCGGGTTCTCGTTCGAGGCCAGGCGGATCACCCGGTTGCGACCGGGAATCGCCGCCTCGCCGCCGACGTAGGGCGCGATCTCGAGCACGCCGGGCCGTGGCTTCAGGGGCCGTGGCTTCAGGGGGCGTGGCTGCGGACTCATGGCCGGCCGCCCCGGCCCCCGGCCTCGGTCAGCTCGCCGACCGACAGCGGCACGGCATAGCCGCCGATGTGCCAGACGTTGCCCAGGCCGGTCGTATCGCCCTCCGCATCGCTCTTCTGCACGAGGCGCGCAAACCGCTCGTCGCCGGCGGGCAGGAAGCCCTCGATCTCGAGCAGGTGCAGACGGCGGTTTCGCTCGCTGCTCCAGGTCTGCACGTCGACCACCTGCAGGCCGGTCCGCGTCAGCACATCGCGCAGCGTGCCGCGCGACAGCTCCTGCATGGTCTCCAGGATCAGAAAGCTGCGGTCGCGGCCGCTCTCCTCCGGCTCGGCGAAGGAGATGGCCAGAGCCTCGGTCTCGCGTCCCTCGCTGGCGGCGAAGGGCAGGCGGGCGACGATGCGCGGCGCGCCGTCGCGCGCCAGATAGCGCCACCAGGGCTCCGGATCGTCACTGTCCGGCAGCGGCAGGACGCCGATCGTCGCCAGCCCCTCGGTCACCGCACGCAGCACACCCAAGACTGTGGCTTGCGCCATGATCGGCGCCTGCAGGCCATAGTGGTTGCGCGCCAGGCGGTGCAGCTCCGGCCCGTCGGCGCTGCAGGCGGCGATGGTGAAGGGGCCCTGCAGGGCGGTCAGCGCGCCGATGATTTCGCGCCAGATCTGCACCACCACGGCGGCCGGCAGGGGCCCGTGATGGCGGCTGACCAGGCGGCGCAGGATCTGCGCCTCGCGTCCGGGCCGGAAATAGGGGCCGTTTTCGCCCTTGACCGCGCCGATCCGGCGGCCGATCTCGGTGCGCCGCATCAAGAGGTCGTGGAGCGCGACATCGATCTCGTCGATATCCCGGCGCAGATCGTCGAGGGAATGCGGTTCGGCAGGCATGGAGTCCG
>JBHJOF010000139.1:0-2331 GCA_050330055.1 Kiloniellales bacterium | reverse complement strand
GCAGCGTGCGCCGCGGGTCGATGGCGAACTCCTGGTTCACCTTCACCATGCCCCACTGCCGGTCGCAGAGCACCACGAAGACGACGGGAAGGTCGCAGCGGACGGCGGTCTCGATCTCCTGCGGGTGGAAACCCATCGCGCCGTCGCCGGTGATGCAGTAGACCTGCCGCTCCGGGTAGGCCGCCTTGGCACCGAGGGCCTGGCCGACGCCGGCGCCGAGCATGCCGAACTTGAACGTGGAGAGGATGGTGCCCGGCACCCTCACCTCGTGGTAGAGGTTCGCCCAGATGGCGGTGTTGCCTCCGTCGATCACGACCACGGCGTCCTCGTCGAAGACCTCCTGGCAGATTCCCGCCACCCGCGAGGAGTGCATGGGCTCGCCGTCGGCGGCCAGAGCCTGGTCCAGGGCCGCGCGGGCGGCCGCCTTGCGCTCGCCGTACTCCGCGAGCTTCGCGTCGCGCTTGGCGGCGCGCGCGCCGAGGTCGCGGCCCTTGAGCTCTCCGGCCAGGGCCGCCAGGAACGCGCGCGCATCGGAGACGATGGCCAGGTCCACCGGCTTGTTCTGGCCGAGCGCGGCCTCGTCCACGTCCACCTGCACCAAGGTCTGGTCCGAGGCCGGCCGCCAGTGGGGCGGCTTCCCCCACCAGTCGGTCTCGCCGAAGCGCGTGCCCAGCGCCAGGACGCAGTCGGCCTCGTTGCGGACCTGGTCGTTGAGCTCGATGTAGCTCATGGGAATGGAGAGCCGGCTGCGCTCGTCGATGACGTCGCGCCCGCCCCAGCTCGTGGTGACGGGCGCCCGCAGCATCTCGGCCACCTCGCGAAGCTCCGCATGGGCGCGGGCGTGCACCACGCCGCTCCCGGCGTGGATCATCGCGAGCTCGGCCCCGACCAGGAGCTCCGCCGCGCGGCGCACGAGGGCGAGCGGGGGCGCCAGCGGATCCTGCCGGCGGCTGCGCGCGGGCGGCGTGTCGGGTGACGACGGCTCGGGGAAGCTCCCGTTCAGGATGTCCTCGGGCACGCAGACGTGGACGACTCCCGGTCGCCCGTGCCAGGCGTGGCGCAGCGCCCGGCGCATCGTCTCCGGGATGCGCTCGTAGCTCCCGGCCGCCTCGCTCCACTTCGACATGGGACGGATCACCGCCACCTGGTCGAAGTACTGGTAGGTGCCGCCGCGGTCCGGATCGACGATGCCCGAGCGCCGCCAGCTGGTGATGAGGAGCACGCGGTGCCCCTCTCCCTGCTCCACCGCCACGCCCGGAAGCGCATTGGCGACGCCAGGCCCGTTGCTGGCGATGCAGACCCCGAGCCGGCCCGTGGCTCTGGCGTAGGCACCCGCCATGTGGACGGCACTGGTCTCGTGGCGCGGCGTGACCAGCCGGATGCCGTGCTCGCGGAGCCTCGAGTAGAGCCCGAAGTACGAGCCGTCGATGATGCCGAAGACCACATCGACGCCCTCGGCCGCGAGCATGCGGGCGATGCGCTCGCCCCCCGTGATCGGGCTCATGGATCCATCCTCCCTCGCGGCTCAGGCCGCCTCCGGGCGGTCGGGATATCCGACGCCACGGCGGCCGGACCTTGATAGACTCGACCAGACACCCCGGGCAAGCGCCCGGCCGGGCCTCCCTCGGGAGGCCTCTCGCGGCGGACCACGGGCCCGACGCCCAGGGAGACGCCATGGCGGACCTCGAGCACAACTGGCTGCCCTTCACGCCGAACCGCGCCTTCAAGAAGGAGCCTCTCCTGCTGACGCGGGCCGAGGGCCTGTACTTCTGGAACGAGCAGGGCGAAAAGCTCCTCGACGCCTGCTCGGGGCTCTTCTGCTGCGGTCTCGGCCACGGCCGGCCGGAGATCCTCGAGGCCATCTCGGCCCAGTACCGCCGCCTCGACTTCGGCCCGACCTTCCGTTACGCGCACCCCAGCGCCTTCGAGCTGGCGGCCGCCCTGGCAGGCATCCTGCCCGGAGACCTCGACCGCGTGTTCTTCGTCAACTCGGGCTCCGAGGCGGTCGACACGGCGCTGAAGATCGCGCTGCTCTACCACCGCGTGCGCGGGGAGGGCCAGCGCCAGCGCTTCGTGAGCCGCGAGCGGGCCTACCACGGCGTCAACATGGGCGGCGTCTCGCTCTCCGGCATGGTGCGCAACCGCGAGCACTTCGGCCCGGGCCTGCCTGGCGTCGTCCACATGCGGCACACCTGGCTCGAGGCCAACCGCTTCGCCGTGGGGCAGGGCGAGCGCGGCGCCGAGCTGGCGGACGACCTCGAGCGCATCGCCGCGCTCGTGGGCGGCGACACCATCGCGGCCTGCATCGTCGAGCCCATCGCCGGCTCCACG
>JBHJOF010000138.1:0-5786 GCA_050330055.1 Kiloniellales bacterium | reverse complement strand
CGGCTCCTCAGCATGAGGTGGTAGGCGTTGATATAGAACGCCATTCCTCATCCTGAGGAGCGTTCGAAGAACGCGTCTCGAAGGATGGGCCATGAGTCTCTGGTTTCGAGACGGCGTATTAGCCCTCCCCGACCCCTATCGCTTGGTGTGAACGAGTCTCAACCAGGCAGCCGCGGATCAAGTCCGGGCATGACACCAAACGAGCTGCGCCTGTCGGTGCGTCGCGATCACGCGGTGCCAGTTGCCTGCGTGGTCGGGCTCTGGGCGCGCTGCTGGTTGCGCAGGGCGGCGAAGTCGACCGGGTTGATCAGCAGCGGCGGATAGCCGCCGTCGCGGCTCACGTCGGCGATGACGTTGCGCGCGAAGGGAAAGAGATAGCGCGGCACCTCGATCGACAGCAGCGGCTCGATGTCCGTCTCGGCCACGCCCTCGCCGACCGTCACCAGGCCGGCGAACCGCAAATCGATGATGAAGGCCGTCTGCCCCTGCAGCTCCGCCTGGGCCTTGATCGCCAGGATCACCTCGTAGCGGCGCTGCTGCAGCGGCTGCGTCTGGATGTCGATGCCGACCTTGATCTGGTGGCCTTCGCGATGGGCGAAGATGGCCGGCGCGTTCGGGTTCTCGAACGAGAGGTCCTTGACGTAGTGGGTGTTGATCAGGACGCGCGTGTCAGGCTTGGGCGCCGACTCCGCCGCCGCGCTTCCCGTCGGAGTCCCTGGCTCTGCCATCTTGACCTCCTTGTCACTGCCAACGTGCTACCGGCGGCGCGTGGCTAACATGGATCGCCGGCCCGCACAAGGTTGGGGCGCCTGTTCTTGCGTTACCGCGTGCCGGTCGGATCGTGCGTGACCATGGCGCCGTTGGCGATCGCCTGTCCGGTGAGCCCCTGGATGAAGGCGTAGTGGCTCACGACCAGGACCTGCGGCCAGTCCTCGACGCGCGCCATGGCGGCGTGGAAGCTGGCGCAGCGCGTTTCCAGATCGGCTTCGCTCTCTTCCGGATCGCACCACCAGATCTCCGGAAGCTGCGAGAAGTCGTGCATCGGCCAGTTCCTGGTGAGTTCCGAGCAGGGCGTGCCGATATCGCAGGTGAAATAGGATCGCTCGCGCACCAACGGCTCGACGCTGATAGGCAAGCCCAGGCACTCGGCCAGGATCGCCGCGCTTTCCAGAGTGCGCCGATAGGGGCTGGTAATGATTCGGCGGATGTCGCGCCAGGCCAGCGCGGCGCCGGCGGCGCGGATCTGCTGCTCGCCTTCCGCGGTCAGGCCTGGATCGACGATGCCGGGGTCGATCCGGGTCTTGTTGTAATGGGCGTTGAAGTGTGACTGCCCGTGTCGGATTAGAAGCATGGCCGGATCAGGATAATGAGCGGCTCAGGGGCGAGACGGGATCATGGCCGGAAGCGGCCGCCCCCTGCACGCCGGCGCTCCTCCTCCGCTAGGCGGCGTTCCGGCGGCGCCTCCTGCTCCTCGTCCTCGGGCGTGATGTCGCGGTAGTCGGCGTCGATGACGTCGCCGTGGCGCCCGCCGGAGGCGGGAGGCCGCCGCACCTCGGCGCCGTCGACCCAGACCCGGGTCTCTGCCGTTGCCAGGCGATGCGCAAGAATCGTGCGCAGCAGGTCGCGCAGCGCCGGCACGAAGAGCAGCAGGCCCAGCGCATCCGTCACAAATCCGGGGGTCAGCAGCAGCGCTCCGGCGAACAGCAGGCAGAGCCCGTCGAACAGCTCGCGCGCCGGCAGCACGCCCTGATCGAGCTGGCTGCGGGCCCGGCTCAGGGTGGCGAGGCCCTGCAGCCGCAGCAGCCAGGTGCCGGCCACGGCCGTCAGCAGCACCAGCGCCAGGGTCGGCCACAAGCCGATCAGGCCGCCGACCTGGATGAAAACGGCGATCTCGAGGAGCGGAACCGCGATGAACGCGGCCAATAGCAGGATGGCGGCCATGCTTGCTCTTTCCGGGGTCTATCCTTATGTAGCTTACCTAGGCTTGCAAGCGCGGCCAGGCCCGTCCAGACTTCATGATTCGTCAAATAGTGAATCATTAGGCTGGATGCCACCTCGTCGGCCCCTGGGGCGGTTCCCCGGGGTGAACCAGGGTCCTCGACAAATCATGCCCCGGTGGACGGCTCGGGGCGGTCAGCCCACAGCGGACAGAGTTAATGGGCGAAGGTTTTCAGTTCCTCGACATCATCATCATCGCCGCGATCGCCGCGTTCCTGGTGTTCCGGCTGCGTGGCGTGCTGGGCAAGCGCACCGGCCACCAGCAGCGGCCGGGCTATGATCCCTTCCGCAAGGAGCAGAAGGAAGAGGGCGCCCAGGAGAAGCAGGAGAAGGTGGTGCAGCTCCCGGACCGCAGCGGCAAGCCGCAGGACGGGGCCGAGGGGGCTGCCACCGCCCTCGATGGTGGTGGGGGCGAGCTGTCCGGCCTGACCCAGATCAAGCTGGCCGATCCCGGCTTCGACACCGAGACCTTCATCCAGGGCGCCAAGGTCGCCTTCGAAATGGTGATCGCCTCCTTCGCGCGCGGCGATACCCGCAGCCTGCGGCCGTTGCTCAGCAACGACGTCTACGACGACTTTGCCGGCGCCATCAAGGCGCGCGAGCAGGCCAAGCAATCGCTCGATACGACGCTGGTCGGCTTCACCGAGGCGGAGATCATCGAAGCCGAGCTGCAGGGCAGGACCGCGTTCGTGACCGTCAAGTTCGTGACCGAGCAGGTCAACGTGACGCGGGACGACCAGGGCAAGGCGATCGAGGGCGACGAGAGCCATGTCAGCACGATCACCGACATCTGGACCTTCGCCCGCAACACGCGCAGCCGTGATCCGAACTGGACGCTGGTCGCCACGCGCAGCCCCAATTGACGCAGGCACCGTAAGACCAGACATGGCAGACTGGGGCATGCCGCGTCCCTTGCGCCCCGCCCGTTCCTCGGCTCGCGCCGCCGTATCCTCTCTCGGACTACTGCTTGCCGGGGCCGTGCTGCTCGTCGCCTGCGAGAAGGCGCCGCCGCCCGCGCCGCCGCCGACCGGGCTGACCCTGAGCCGGGTCGACTTCGCCGCGCTGCCGGGCTGGACGGAGGACCCGCTGACCGAGGCTCTGCCGGCGTTCGAACGCTCCTGCGGCAAGTTGTCGGCCATCTCGGCGGGCGGCGGCGCGGACGAGCGGCCGGTCGGGCCCGATGGTCTGGCCGGCACGGTGGCCGACTGGCGCGGCCTTTGCCGGTCGCTGCTGGTTGCGGACAGGAATGACCAGGTGCTGCGGGCGGCCTTCGAGGCGGCCTTCGTGCCCTTCCGGGTCGATCCGCTCGACGCCGAGGGCAAACCCACGGACGGGCCGGGCCTCTTCACGGGTTATTACGAGCCGGAGCTGCGCGGTGCCCGCACGGCGGACGCGATCTTTCGCTGGCCGCTTTACCGCCCGCCCGACGACCTGATCACGGCCAATCTCGGCGACTTCTCCAGCGATCTCAAGGGCCGGCGCATCGTCGGCCGGATCGCCGATGGCCGCTTCCGGCCCTATCCCGGCCGTGACGAGATCGACGGCGGTCTGCTCGCGGGCCGCGGCCTCGAGCTGCTCTGGCTCGACGATCCGATCGACCGCTTCTTCCTGCACGTCCAGGGCTCCGGCCGCGTGTTGCTGGCCGAGGGCGGCGCGACGCGGGTCGGCTTCGCCGCGACCAACGACCGGACCTTCTTTCCCATCGGCCGGGCGCTGATCGACGAGGGCAAGGTGTCGCGCAACCGGGCCTCGATGCAGGAGATCCGCGACTGGCTGCGCGCCCAACCCGGCGAGGCCGAGGCCATGATGGCACGCAACGCGCGCTACACCTTCTTCCGCGAGCTCGACGGCGAGGGCCCGGTCGGAGCCCAGGGCGTGGTGCTCACCGCCGGGCGCAGCCTGGCGGTCGACGACTCGTTGCTGCCGCTCGGCGCACCGCTCTGGCTCGACACCACCTGGCCAGGCAGCGAGCGGCCACTGCGCCGCCTGGTCGTGGCCCAGGACGTGGGCGGCGCCATCAAGGGCCCGGTGCGCGGCGATCTCTACTGGGGCACCGGCGAGGCGGCGCTGCACCATGCCGGGCGCATGAAGCAACCGGGCAGCTACTACCTGCTGCTGCCGCGGGCGGTCGCCGACCGCCGTGCTGCCGGGAGCGCCGCGAGCCCTTAACCCGCCCAGCGAGTACTGCCTGGGTCCAAGTCGCCGGGCCGCCTTGCGTTCCGTCCGGGCGGACCGCATTGTTGTGCGGGCCCGTTCACGCTGGGCGAAGGAGGCTCCATGGCCGAGGACCAGCCCCGGGTCGGGCTGTTCGTCACCTGTCTGGTCGATCTGATCCGCCCGTCGGTCGGCTTCGCCGCGGTGGCGCTGCTCGAGCGCGCCGGCTGCCGGGTCGAGGTGCCGCGGGCCCAGACCTGCTGCGGCCAGCCGGCCTACAACAGCGGCGACCGGGCCGATAGCAAGGCGATCGCCGCCCAGGTGATCGAGGCCTTCCAGGGCTACGACTACCTGGTGGCGCCCTCTGGCTCCTGCGCCGCTATGATCCGCGAGCACTATCCGGCGCTCTTCGCCGACGAGCCGGCGCTGCAGGAGCGGGCGCACGGGCTGGCGGCGCGGACCTACGAGCTGATCTCCTTCCTGACCGACGTGCGCGGGCTCAAGGGCGTCGAGGCGCGCTATGCGGGCCGCGTCACCTATCACGATTCCTGCTCCGGCCTGCGCGAGCTCGGCATCCGGGCGCAGCCGCGCGCCCTGCTGGCCAGCGTTGATGGCCTGGAACTGGTCGAGCTGCCCGACGCCGACGTCTGCTGCGGCTTCGGCGGCACCTTCTGCGTTAAGTTTCCCGACATCTCGAACGCCATGGTGACCGCCAAGAGCGAGGCGATCGAAGCGACCGGCGCCGATACCCTGCTGGCCGGCGATCTCGGCTGCCTGCTAAACATGGCGGGCAAGCTGCAGCGCCGCGGCTCGGCCGTGCGGGTGCGCCACGTGGCCGAGGTGCTGGCCGGCGACGGCAGCGCACCCGCGATCGGCGAGCCCCCAATTGGTGGTGCGGGGAAAGGCTGAGCGCAATGCAATCGACCGCGCACGCCTTCAAGGCCAACGCCCGGCGGGCGATCGACGATCCGCAGCTGCAGCGCGCCATGGGCTTCGTCAAGGAAGGATTCATCGTCAAGCGCGCCAAGGCGGCGGCGCGCCTGCCCGAGTTCGAGGCGCTGCGCGACGCCGCGCGCGACATCAAGAACCACGTGCTCGGAAACCTCGATCTCTATCTCGAGATCTACGAGCGGCGGGTAATCGAAGCCGGCGGCCAGGTCCACTGGTGCGCCACGGCGGAGGATGCGCGCCGCGCCATCCTCGAGATCTGCCGCGCCGCCGGCGCCCGCAGCGTGACCAAGGGTAAGTCGATGATCGGCGAGGAGATCGCCATCAACGAACACCTGGAGCAGAACGGCATCACGCCGGTCGAGACCGATCTCGGCGAATACATCATCCAGCTGCGCCACGAGCCGCCGAGCCACATCATCGCGCCGGCCGTGCACCTGACCAAGGACGTGGTCGAGGCCGACTTCCGCGCCCAGCCCCGCGGGCTGCCGCCCGACCGGCCGCTGTCCGAGCCGCGCCAGCTGGTCAACGAGGCGCGCCAGGTGCTGCGCCAGCGCTATCTCGAGGCCGACGTCGGCATCACCGGCGCCAACTTCCTGATCGCCGAGACCGGCTCGTCGGTCATCGTCACCAACGAAGGCAACGGCGACCTGACGCAATCCCTTCCCAAGGTGCACATCGTGCTC
>JBHJOF010000137.1:0-7719 GCA_050330055.1 Kiloniellales bacterium | reverse complement strand
AGGAGACCGCCGCGGAGACCACGCACTTCGGCTTCCGCGCGGTGCCGCGGGGCGACAAGCGCCGCCTCGTGCGCAGCGTGTTCGAATCGGTGTCGTCGCGCTACGACCTGATGAACGACCTCATGTCCGGCGGCATCCACCGGCTGTGGAAGTCGGCCATGATCGACTGGCTGAACCCGCGCCCCGGCATGAGCCTGCTCGACGTGGCCGGCGGCACCGGCGACATCGCGGCCCGCGCCGTCGCGCGGGTGGCGCCCGAGCGCCTCGGAACAGTGATCGTTTGCGATCTGACGCTCGAGATGCTGATCGAGGGCCGCGACCGCCTGCTCGACTGCGGCGTGGCAAATGGCGGCATGCAATGGGTCTGCGGCGACGCCGAGCGGCTGCCGCTGCCCGACCGCGCCGTCGAGGCCTATACCATCGCCTTCGGCCTGCGCAACGTCACAGACATCGAGCGCGCGCTGGCCGAGGCGCGCCGCGTGCTGAAGCCGGGCGGCCGCTTCCTCTGCCTCGAGTTCAGCCGCGTCGTGCTGCCGCTGCTCGACGAGCTCTACGACCTCTACTCTTTCCGCGTACTGCCGGCGCTGGGCGGCCTGGTGGCCGGCGACCGCGAAGCCTATCAGTACCTGGTCGAAAGTATCCGGCGTTTTCCGCCGCAGGAGGAACTCGCCGGCCTGATCGCCGCGGCGGGCCTGGAACAGGTGCACCTGCGCAATCTCAGCGGCGGCATCGCCGCCCTGCACTCCGCCTGGCGTCTTTAGCTCTCGGGGTCGGCCGGTCATGCTGCGCTCGTTCCGCACGCTCTTTCGCCTGCTCGCGATCGCCCGCACGCTGGCGCGTCACGACGCGCTGGCGCCGCTGCAGGAGCTTGGCGTCGCGCCGAGCGTCGCCTGGGTCGCGGCACGGCTGTCGCGCCGCCGGGTGCCGGGCCGGCCGGGCCAGAAGCTGGCTGCGGCGCTGACCGAGCTGGGCCCGAGCTTCATCAAGCTCGGCCAGTTCCTCTCGACCCGCGCCGATTTGCTGGGCGAGCAGATGGCGGCGGACCTGTCGGCGCTGCAGGACCGCCTGCCGCCCTTCCCCAGTGACGAGGCGCGCGCCACCATCGAGGCCGAACTGGGCCAGCCGGTCGAGGCGCTCTTCGCCTGCTTCGAGGACCAGCCGGTCTCCGCCGCCTCGATCGCCCAAGTGCATTTCGCAGAGGTCGTGCCGGAAGAGCCCCAGGAGGAGGAGACGGGCGAAGACGAGCCCACTGGCAAAAGAGAGAAGCGCCAGGTCGCCGTCAAGGTGCTCCGGCCCGGCATCGAACGCGCCTTCGCCCGCGACCTGGCGCTGTTCTATAGCCTGGCGGCCCTGGCAGAGCGCACCCAGCCCGGCCTGCGTCGCTTTAAGCCGGTGCAGGTGGTGCACCTGTTCGAGGATACGGTGCGCATCGAGATGAACCTGCGCATGGAGGCGGCCGCCGCCTCGGAGCTGGCCGAGAATTTCGCCGGCGATCCCAGCTACGTGGTGCCGGCCGTCGACTGGCAGCGCAGCGCGCAGCGCGTGCTGACCATGGAGCGACGACAGGGCATTCCGCTCGACGACCGCGAAACGCTGCTCGCCGCCGGTCACAATCTCGAAGACGTGCTGACCAAGGCCGCCGTGATCTTCTTCCGCCAGGTGTTCCGCGACGGCTTCTTTCACGGCGATCAGCATCCGGGCAACCTCTCGGTCGACGCTGAGGGCAACATCGTCGCCGTCGACTTCGGCATCATGGGTCGGCTCGACCGCAAGACTCGGCGCTATCTGGCCGACATGCTGCTGGCCACGCTGGCGCGCGACTATCGACGCCTGGCCGAGGTGCACGTCGAGGCCGGCTATCTGCCGCGCGGCGGCGATCTCGAGGTCTTCGCCCAGGCGCTGCGCTCGGTCTGCGAGCCGATCTTCGGCCAGCCGCTCAATCGAATCTCCTTCGCGCGCCTGCTGGCGCAGCTCCTCCAGCTCACCGAGTCCTTCGCCATGCCGGTACAGCCGCAACTGCTGCTCTTGCAGAAAAACATGCTGATGGCCGAAGGGGTCAGCCGCACGCTCTGTCCCGACCTCAACATCTGGCTGCTGGCGCAGCCCCTGATCGAGGACTGGATGAAGGCCCACCGCGGACCGCAGGCGCGCCTGCAGGAGACGCTGGCCGAAGCGGCAGCCGGCCTGGAGCGCCTGCCCGAGACCCTGGCCAACATGGCGCGGCTGAGCGACGAGCTGACGGCCGGCGGCCTGCGCCTGCATCCGGAAACCCTTCAGGTCCTGGCCCACAAGGACCGCAGCCATCGCCTGCAGTCCCGCCTGCTCTGGCTCGCCCTGGTGCTGCTGGCCGGGCTCTGGCTCTTCGCCTGACCTGCGGCCGAAAACGCTTTATTGACACAGGGATAGATAGTATGGCTGGGGATGCGGGAGGGCTGCCACCTTGACCGGCCGGCGGCAGGCCTTACCTTAACCACGATACGCAACCGTAAAATTGCGGAACCGCGTCATGCTGGCAGGCAAACGGATCCTCCTGGTGGTGTCCGGCGGTATCGCCGCCTACAAGGCGCTTGAGCTGGTGCGCCGCCTGCGCGAGCGCGGCGCGGCGGTGCGCGCGATCCTGACCAAGGGCGGCGCCGAGTTCGTCACGCCGCTGTCGCTCGCCGCGCTGACCGAGGACAAGGTCTACAGCGATCTCTTCTCGCTGACCGACGAGGCCGAGATGGGCCACATCCGCCTGTCACGCGAGGCCGACCTCTTGGTGGTCGCGCCGGCGAGCGCCGACCTGCTGGCCAAGATGGCCGCGGGCCGTGCGGACGATCTCGCCTCGACCACGCTGCTCGCCACAGACAAGCGCGTGCTGGTGGCGCCGGCCATGAACCTGCGCATGTGGGAGCATCCGGCGACCCGCGCCAACATGGCGCTGCTGCAGGCGCGTGGCGTGCTGAGCGTCGGCCCGAACGAGGGCGACATGGCCTGCGGCGAGTACGGCTTCGGCCGCATGGCCGAGCCGCAGGAAATCCTTTCCGCGATCGAGGACTTCTTCGGCCGCGCCGCGCCGCTCAGCGGCCGGCGCGCGCTGGTCACCAGCGGACCGACGCACGAGGCGATCGATCCGGTGCGCTACATCGCCAACCGCTCCTCGGGCCGCCAGGGTCATGCCATCGCCGGCGCGCTGTCGCGTTTGGGCGCGGCCACCACGCTGGTTTCGGGCCCGACCGCGCTGGCCGACCCGCCGGGCGTGCAGGTGCGCCATGTGGAATCGGCGGCGGAGATGCTGGCCGCCTGCCAGGAGTCGCTGCCGGTCGACGTTGCGGTCTGCGCCGCGGCGGTGGCCGACTGGTGCGTTGTCTCGGCAGCCGCGAGCAAGCTGAAGAAGGACGGTGGCGCGCCGCCCAAACTGGAGCTGGCCGCCAACCCGGACATTCTGGCCAGCCTCGCCGCCGCCGGCAACCAGCGGCCGCGCCTGGTGATCGGCTTCGCCGCCGAGACCGAGCGTTTGATCGAACAGGCGCAGGAGAAGCGCGCCAAAAAGGGCTGCGACTGGATCGTGGCGAACGACGTCTCGCCGTCGAGCGGCACCTTCGGCGGCGCCGAGAACCAGGTACACGTGATCGACGCGGCCGGCGTCGAGACTTGGCCGCGCATGAGCAAGGAAGACGTCGCCAAGCGCCTGGCCAGCCGCATCGCGGCCGATCTGGGTCCCGCTGCCGGGACCGCGACCACATGAGTCGGGTCACGGTGCCGATCATGCGGCTCGCCCATGGCGCCGATCTCCCGCTGCCCGCCTATGCGACGCCCGACAGCGCCGGCATGGACCTGCTGGCCGCGGTCGAAAGCGTGGTCGTGCTGCAGCCCGGCGAGCGGCGCCTGGTGCCGACCGGTCTCGCCATCGCATTGCCGGCCGGCTACGAGGCGCAGGTGCGGCCTCGCTCCGGCCTGGCGCTCAAGCATGGTGTCACTGTGCTGAACGCGCCTGGCACCATCGACGCCGATTACCGCGGCGAGGTCGGCGTGATCCTGGTCAATCTGGGCGACGCGCCTTTCACCATCGAGCGCGGCGGCCGCATCGCGCAGCTCGTGATCGCGCCTTTTGCGCGCACCCAATGGGCGCCGAACGAGGCGCTGCCGGACAGCGAGCGCGGCAGCGGCGGCTTTGGATCGACTGGGGGCTCGACCGGGATCGCGAGCGCCGTCAAGGCCGGCGCGTCGGGCTAACAGACAGCGGGCAGACCGATTCATGTTGCGCCTCTCGAAGAAGCTGCTGTTCGCGATCGAGGCCGTGGTCGACATCGCCTATCACGCTGGCAGTCAGCCGGTGCGCTCGACCGAAATTTCCGAGCGCCAGGGCATCCCGCGGCGCTATCTGGAGCAGGTGCTGCAGCAGCTCGTGCATCACGGCATCCTGGCCGGCCAGCGCGGGCCGCGCGGCGGCTATCGCCTGGCACGCGAGCGACGGCGCATCACCGTTGGCGAGATCATCCGCATCGTGCGCAAGCTGGAGGGCACCGCCGATCCGGCGAGCGAGCCGGACGGCTCGGAGCTCGGCTTGAAGGTGGTGCGGCCGATCTGGATCGAGATGCAGCGCGAGATGATGCGCCGGCTCGACGATATGACCATCGAGCAGCTCTGCGAGCGCGCCCGCGAACAGGACATTCCCCGCGACCAGCCGCAGAGCCCGGATTTCTCGATTTAGTCATCAATTCGGTAAATCCGCGAAGAGCGTCTCACCAGCCCCGCCAGCGTTCAAGCTACCCTCTTCGTTTCACCCTCACCCTCCCAAGCGCCCTTCGGCCGCTTGGGCCCCTCCCTCTCCCCTCCGAGGGAGAGGGAATTAAGTGTCTGCGATGGCGTATGTTTTCCCTCTCCCTTGAGGGGAGAGGGAGGGACCCATGGGGCATCGGCCCCATGGGAGGGTGAGGGTGAAAGACGGGGCAACCGCCGTGTAGGCGATTGAAACACGACTGGCAAAGCCCAACCAGTCCGGCTTTGGCCTATGCATTCCTCGTGCTCTTGCCCAGCCCCCGCCGGTTGATTCGCCAGGCACCGCCGGGGTAAACCGGGAGCACGCGGCGGGGCTCGATCGGCCTGGCCGCCTTACCACGCGGCCGCTCCGCCGCAAGACAAGGCTGCATGACCACCAAGACCCTGGCGACCGCCGAAGCCCTGGCCCGCAAGCTCTCCACCAAAGCGGCGCCGCGCGGCCACGTCTTCGACAGCATCCTCGGCACCATCGGCGGCACGCCCCTGGTGCGGGTCAAGCGCCTGGCGGCGGCGCACGGCGCGGTCGCCGAGATCGCGGCGAAGTGCGAGTTCTTCAATCCGCTGGGCTCGGTCAAGGACCGCATCGGGCTTGCCATGATCGAGGCGCTGGAAGCCGAGGGCAGGATCGGCCCCGACACCACCATCATCGAGCCGACCAGCGGCAACACCGGCATCGCGCTGGCCTTCGTCTGCGCCGCCAAGGGCTATCGCCTGGTGCTGACCATGCCGGAGACCATGTCGGTCGAGCGGCGCAAGATGCTGCGCCTCCTGGGTGCCGAGCTGGTGCTGACCGACGGCGCCAAGGGCATGCGCGGCGCCGTCGCCGAGGCCGAGGCCCTGCTGAAGAAAAGGGCGCCGGCGGTCATGCCGCAGCAGTTCGCCAACCCGGCCAACCCGGCGATCCACCGCATCACCACGGCCGAGGAGATCTGGACCGATACGGCGGGCCGGGTCGATGCGGTGATCTCGGGTGTCGGCACCGGCGGCACGCTGACCGGCGTCGGCCAGGTGCTGAAGGTGCGCAAACCCTCGGTCAGGATGATCGCGGTCGAGCCCGAGGGCAGCCCGGTCTTGTCCGGCGGCGAGCCGGGCCCGCACAAGATCCAGGGCATCGGTGCCGGCTTCGTGCCCGAGATCCTCGACCAGAGCCTGATCGACGAGGTGCTGCCGATCGCCAACGACACGGCCTTCGCCATGGCGCGCGAGGCGGCCAGCGTCGAGGGACTGCCGGTCGGCATCTCCTCCGGTGCGGCGCTGGCCGCGGCGCTCGAGGTCGGCGCCCGGCCGGCCATGGCCGGCAAGCTGATCGTGGTGATCCTGCCGTCCTTCGCCGAGCGCTACCTCTCGACCGACCTTTTCGAGGGGCTCTAGCGGACCCACCTATTGGCCATGACCGTTGACCTCGATATGGACCTGAGCGACCAGCAGATCGAACGCTACGCGCGCCACCTGGTGCTGCCCGAGATCGGCGACGAGGGGCAGGAGAAGCTGCTCCAGTCCCGCGTGCTGGTGGTCGGCGCCGGCGGCCTGGGCTCGCCGCTGCTGCTCTATCTCGCGGCCAGTGGCGTCGGCACGCTGGGCGTGGTCGACGACGACGCGGTCGATCTCTCGAATCTGCAGCGCCAGGTGATCCATGACACGGGCACGGTCGGCCAGGACAAGGTGGAAAGCGCCAAGGCGCGCATCGCCGCGATCAATCCCGAGGTCCGCGTGATCGCCCACCACACGCGCGTCAAGGCGGCGACGGTGGCGGGGCTGATCGCCGATTACGACATCGTCGCCGACGGCTCGGACAACTTCCCGACGCGCTATCTCCTGAACGACGCCTGCTATCTCTCACGCAAGCCGCTGGTCTCGGCGGCGATCATGCGCTTCGACGGCCAGCTCTCGACCTTCAAGCCCTTTCTGCGCGACGCAAAGGACGATACAGCGCATCCCTGCTACCGCTGCATCTTCGGCGCGCAGCCGGGCGCCATGAAGGACAGTTGCGCCGACGTCGGCGTGCTGGCGCCGTTGCCCGGGGTGCTGGGATCGCTGCAGGCGACTGAGGTGGTCAAGGAGCTGCTCGGCATCGGCGACAGCCTGTCTGGCCGCCTGCTGCTCTACGACGGCCTGGCCGCGACCTTCCGCAGCGTCAAGGTGACCGCCGACCCGTCCTGCCCGCTCTGCGGCCCGCAGGCGACCATTCGCACGCTCGATCCCACCACCTACGCCGAGGACTCGCCCTACTGCGCGGCGTAGTGCTCCGAGTCGATTGAGCGAACGACTCTTGTTTCGTCACCCTCACCCTCCCAACGCTTCGCGTTGGGTCCCTCCCTCTCCCCTCCAGGGTGAGGGAATATAAAGCGCGCCGGTTTATTCCCCTCGCCCTGGAGGGGAGAGGGAGGGGCCCGCGCGCGATAGCGCGTGGGAGGGTGAGGGTGACACGCGCGTCAGCGCGTTAAGAAGAAAACAGTGCCAGCCGTCGACACGATAGTGCGCTAAAACATCGTCTCCAGGACGCGGTCGGGCGGGGTGTGGCCGTCGGCGAAAGTCTTGATGTTGATGATGACCTTCTCGCCCATGGCGATGCGGCCCTCGATCGTGGCCGAGCCCATGTGCGGCAGCAGCACCACGTTCTCCAACGTCAGCAGCTTGGGATTGATCGCCGGCTCGTGCTCGTAGACGTCGAGGCCGGCGCCGGCAATCTCGCGCGCCTCCAGCATGCGGGTCAGTGCGTTCTCGTCGACCACCTCGCCGCGGCTCGTATTGACGATGTAGGCGTGCGGTTGCATCAGCTTGAGCCGGCGCGCCGACAGCAGGTGATAGGTCGCAGGCGTGTGCGGACAGTTGATCGAGATGATGTCCATGCGCGAGAGCATCTGGTCGAGGCTCTCCCAGTAAGTCGCCTCGAGCTCGTTCTCGATCTCCTCATGCACGCGGCGCCGGTTGTGATAGTGGATCGAGAGGCCGAAGCCG
>JBHJOF010000136.1:0-8428 GCA_050330055.1 Kiloniellales bacterium | reverse complement strand
GCTGCTGGTCCTGGCCGCACTCGGCGGCGAGCACCTCGAGGCGGTGGAGCCGGCCACGATCGGCGCCGTGCTGGCCGCCTTGAGCGACGTCGGCTTCGAGCAGGAGGCGCGCGCGCTGGCCATAGAGACCGCGCTCGCCGCCCGCATCTAGGGCCGGCACCATGACCACGGTCATCCGTGGTGTAACAAGTTCGGCTATGAGCATCAGTTCCCGATCATTCCCTTTGTGGAGGCCCCCCTCCCTAGCCCTCCCCCTCGAGGGGGGAGGGGATTCGGGTGTCGGTCTGCGCATGCATCGAGGTGACTGTGACTTGAGTCGTGCCGATCGCGAGCGCGACCAGATTCCCCCTCCCCCCTTGAGGGGGAGGGCCGGGGAGGGGGGCGAGAGCAAAGCGTCTACTTTTGATTGTTCGACAAGCGGCAGTTGGCTTGGCCGCATGGCGGCGGGGCGATGAGCCGCCATCTGGACGCCTTTCTCGAGATGCTGCGGGCCGAGCGCGGCGCCAGCGACAACACCGTCGACGCCTATGAGCGCGATCTCGAGGATTTCGCCGCCTTCTTGGCGCGGCGCCAAGGCGGCCAGGCAGGCGCACTGGAAGCAGCGATCGCCCGCGACATCCGCGACTACCTGGCCAAGCTCGACCGCGACGGCCTGGCGCCGCGCACCAGCGCCCGCCGGCTCTCGGCCTTGCGGCAGTTCTACCGCTTTCTCTTCGCCGAGGGCCTGCGCGAGGACAACCCTGCGCTCTCGGTGGACAGCCCGCGGCTCGGCCGGGCGCTGCCCAAGATCCTGAGCGAGGCCGAGGTCGAGCGCCTGCTGGCAATCGCGCGCGGCGACGGCAGCCCGCGCGGCCTGCGCCTGACGGCGCTGCTGGAGCTGCTCTACGCCACCGGCCTGCGCGTCAGCGAGCTGATTCGCCTGCCGCGCGCCGCCGCGGCGCGCGATCCGCGGGTGCTGATGGTGACGGGCAAGGGCGGCAAGGAGCGCATGGTGCCGCTCAGCCAGCCGGCACGCGCCGCGCTTTCCGCCTATCTGGCGCAGCGCCGCTGGTTCCTCAAGCCCAAGGGAGGCAGAGATCAGGACTCGCCCTGGCTCTTCCCCTCGCGCGGCAGCGGCGGCCACCTGACCCGGCACCGGGTCGGCCAGCTGCTGAAGGCGCTGGCGCTCGAGGCCGGACTCGACCCGGCCAAGCTCTCGCCGCACGTGCTGCGTCACGCCTTCGCCAGCCATCTGCTCGACCACGGCGCCGATCTGCGCGCCGTGCAGCTCATGCTGGGCCATGCCGACATCTCGACGACCCAGATCTACACCCACGTCCTGAACGAGCGGCTGCGCCGGCTGGTCAGCGACCACCATCCCCTGGCCGCGCCGGGGGGCAAGAAACGCGGCGCCATTGCAGGGCGCGCCCCGGGCGGCAGTTGACTTTGCCCCTGCGCTTTGCGATCTAGCGCCCGCCGCCAGGGCCGGGCAAGGTGGCCGACAAAACAGCGGCTGGGATCCGAGGCAAGGGGAGAGCGACATGAGCTTCACCATCGTCGAGCAGGCGCCGGCGCGCCTGAACCGCAGCGAGCTGGCGGTGCCGGGCAGCAATCCGAAGCTGTTCGAGAAGGCGGCGGCCTCGGCCGCGGACGTCATCTTCCTCGACCTCGAGGACGCGGTGGCCCCCGATGACAAGCCGCAGGCGCGCAAGAACATCATCAAGGCGCTGAACGAGATCGACTGGGGCACGAAGACGCTCTCGGTCCGCATCAACGGCCTCGACACCCACTACATGTACCGCGACGTGGTCGACATCATCGAGCAGGGCGGCGAGCGCCTCGACCTCATCATGATCCCAAAGGTCGGCACCGCCGCCGACGTCTACGCCGTCGACATGCTGGTGACCCAGTGCGAGGACGCGGTCGGCCGCAAGAAGAAGATCGGCTTCGAGCTGATCATCGAGACCGCGCTCGGCATGATGAACGTCGACGAGATCGCTGCCTCCAGCAAGCGTCTCGAGAGCCTGCACTTCGGCGTCGCCGACTACGCCGCCTCGACCAAGGCGCGCACCACGGTGATCGGCGGCCCGAACGAGATGTACGGCGTCCTGACCGACAAGAAGGACGGCCAGGCGCGCGAGTACCACTGGGGCGACATGTGGCACTACGCCGTGGCGCGCATGGTGGTGGCCGCCCGCGCCAACGGCCTGCGCCCGATCGACGGGCCCTTCGGCGACTTCTCCGATCCCGACGGCTTCGTAGCGCAAGCCAACCGCGCCGCGGTGCTCGGCTGCGAGGGCAAGTGGGCGATCCACCCGAGCCAGATCGCACTCGCCAACGAGGTCAACAGCCCCTCCAAGGCCGAGGTCGACAAGGCCAAGCGCATCCTCCAGGCGATGAAGCAGGCGCAGAAGGAAGGCAAGGGCGCGGTCTCGCTCGACGGCCGCCTGATCGACATCGCCTCGATCAAGCAGGCCGAGGTCATGGTCCAGAAAGCCAAGCAGATCGCCAAGGCGGGGTAGCGGCGATTTGCCGCGGCGCTCGTCCGTTCGGCGTATCTCAGCACAAACGCCCCCTCACCCTCCCAAGCGACCTGTGGTCGCTTGGGCCCCTCCCTCTCCCCCGGAGGGGCGAGGGGTTTAGGCGCTCGGCCTCTTCTCCCTCGCCCCTTGGGGGAGAGGGAGGGGCCCATTGCGTTAGCGATGGGAGGGTGAGGGGTCAGCCGAAGGCAAGAAAGTGAAACCGGCTCTTGCCCGGTTTGCTTTCATCGCAACTCCACCGCGTAGCTCTCGACCGGCGGTGCCTTGTCGATCACCTTGTGCTCGATCAGGAAGTCGGCGAAGCGGTCGTAGCGGGCGCGGTCGAGGGCGGCGGGGCGCAGCGCGAAGCGCGGCAGGCTGTCGGCCCAGGCGCGGCGGTTGAGCTCGTCGTCGAGCGATTTGCGATGGCGCACGAAGAGATCCCAGGACTCCTCGGGATGGTTGATCAAGTACTGCACGCCGCGCTCCAGTGCCGTGACGAAGCGCGGCAGGCGCGGGTCGTCCAGCTTGTCGCGGTTGGCCACGATCACCAGCTCGTCAAAGGGCGGCACGCCCTCTTCCTCGATGTAGAAGGCGCGGCCCTTGTGGCCTTCGATCTCGAGCTGGTTGAGCTCGAAGTTGCGGTAGGCGCCGATCACCGCGTCGACCTGGCCCGACAGCAGCGCCGGGCTAAGCGAGAAGTTGACGTTGATCAGCTGGATGTCGCCGAGCGAAAGCCCGTGCGGCTTCAGCATGGCCTGCAGCAGCGCGTCCTCGAAGCCGCCGACCGAGTAGCCGACCTTGCGGCCCTTGAGGTCGGCGATCGACTGGATCGGACTCTCGTCGAGCACCAGGAGCGTGTTGAGCGGCGTCGCCACCAGGGTGGCGATGCGCGCCAGCGGCAGGCCGGCCGCGGCCTGGATGTGGAGCTGCGGCTGATAGGTGACGGCGAGCTCGGCCTGGCCGACGGCGACCAGCTTGGGCGGGTCGTTGGGATCGGCCGGTTCGATCAGGGTGACCTCGAGCCCGACCTCCTCGAAGAAGCCCCGCTCGAGCGCCACCACGATGGGCGCGTGGTCGGGATTGAGGAACCAGTCGAGCAGCAGGGTGATCGGCTCGGCCCGGGCGCCCTGCGGAAGGCCGGCGATAAGGATGAAGAGGGCTGCGGCCGCGGCGCGCAGCGGTATTGCAATGAAGGAACGGTGACGTGGTTGCATGATGCGGATCTCCCATCGCGTTCGGTCCAATGGAGATCCGGGGAGGCTGGGGGACGGTGGGCCGGATGGCCTTCGTGCGGTTCCGTTCCCTGCGCCGGCATTACCCGGATCAGGTTCGAAGGGTCACCGCGCTTGCGCCACGGTATCTCAGCCCGGTCAGGGCACCCCTAGGAACGGGACGATGATGGGCGGCCGGTCGCCGCCTGTCAACCGGCCTGCCAACCGGGCCAGCAGCGGGTTTCGCGGCATTCCCGGCCTTGCCCTTAGCCGTCGCCACTGCCGGGCGCTTGTGCTAGAGAGGCGCCCAAACTGACGGGGCACGAATGGCCAACTTCCTGGATTTCGAGAAGCCGATCGCCGAGCTTGAGGGCAAGATCGAGGAGCTGCGCCACCTCTCGGACCACGATGACATCAATATCGCGGAAGAGGTTGCGCGCCTGCAGGGCAAGGCCGAGCGGCTGCTGCGCCAGACCTACGCCAGGCTGACGCCCTGGCAGAAAACCCAGGTGGCGCGCCATCCGGACCGGCCGCACATGAAGGACTACGTGGCCCGGCTGGTCGAGGACTTTACGCCGCTCGCCGGCGACCGGCTCTACGCCGAGGACGCCGCCATCATGGGCGGCATCGGCCGCCTGCGCGGCTTCTCCGCCGTGGTGATCGGCACCCAGAAGGGCGCCGACACCTCGAGCCGCGTGCGCCACAACTTCGGCATGGCCCGGCCCGAGGGCTATCGCAAGGCGCAGCGTCTGATGCGCGTGGCCGACCGCTTCCAGCTGCCCGTCGTCACTCTGGTCGATACGCCGGGCGCCTATCCCGGCATCGGCGCCGAGGAGCGCGGCCAGGCCGAGGCGATCGCCGCCTGCATCGACGTCTGCCTCTCGATCAAGGTGCCGCTGATCAGCGTCATCATCGGCGAGGGCGGCTCGGGCGGCGCCATTGCGCTGGCCGCCGGCAACTCCGTCCACATGCTGGAGCACGCGGTCTATTCGGTGATCTCGCCGGAAGGCTGCGCCTCGATCCTGTGGCGCAGCGCCGACCAGGCGCAGACCGCGGCCGAGGCGCTCAAGCTGACCGCCGCCGACCTGCTGGCCCTCGGCGTGATCGACGGCGTCGTGCCGGAGCCGCTGGGCGGCGCCCACCGTGGCCGCGAGACCACGATCGACGCGGTCGGCGACGTGATCGAGCGCAGCCTGCGCGAGCTGCGCCGCGAGGACGGCCCCACCCTGCGCCAGCGCCGGCGCGACAAGTTCCTGGAGATGGGCCAGAAGGGGCTGGGCTGAGAGCGGTCAGTCGTGGCTCCTCGGGGCGGGGGGCCGCCCCGAGGTCAGGTGGGAGAGAGTCGGAGTGCGGCCCGAGGCAGCGTCAGGCCGACTTGGCCTTTTTGGTCAGGGCTTCGGCGACCTGCCCCGAGACGTAGCCGAAAAGCGCACCGATCACCATCGAGACGATCAACAGAACCAGGGGGTTCTGGAAGCTGGCCGCGGTCAGGCTCTGCAGCGGCCCGGGAGCGCCTTCCGCTCCCTGGTGGTGCAGCGAGTAGGCGACCGTGGCCGCATAGCCGTAGACGTTTGCTGGCACCACCGACAGCTTGTCGACCGAGGCGACGATGACCAGGAAGAACACGGTGACGGCCACGACGATGGCCGGCCAGATGACGCCCAGCGCTGCGATCGAGACGTTCACGATGATGAGCAGCGCGATCCAGGCGACGAAGACGCCATAAATGTTGCCGACGATGGTCTTGACCAGGGCGTCGGTGTTGCCGCCGCTGTGGAAGTAGCATCCCCAGGCGACGAAGCCGGCCCAGACCAGCACGAAGCCGGCCAGCGGGCCGAGCGCGAGAAACGCCCAAATGCCGCCCAGGACACCGATACTCAAGGAAAGCGCAACGAGCTGTGGCATGGGTTTCTCCCCCTTAATTGCTTGGTTTTTTGTCAGGGATGTGTTGCCGAAGCACCTCTGCGGGCAACGAATACTAGCACAAGGGAGAGGGTTTTGTCTGCATGTCAATAATATGCGGGGCCTAGCCTGTAAGGCGACCGTCGGAGGACATACGACGCCCACGCCGTGGAATAACCGAGTCTAATACCAGGTCCCGATATTCATGACCGACCGCCCATGCTTCGAGACGCCGCTTGCGGGCGGAGGCCCGCTCCTGCGGACTCGCGGCTCCTCAGCATGAGGTGGTGGGACATTGATATAGAGCGCCATTCCTCATCCTGAGGAGCGTTCGAAGAACGCGTCTCGAAGGATGGGCCATGAGTCTCTGTAGTCGAGACGGCGTATAACAGGGCGATTTTCTCAGGTAGGCGGATGCCCATGCAGGGCGCAGGGCAGGGCGCGGCGCCGCTCCGCTCAAGGGCGCGATGAATCGGGGGCGGTGAGGGGCTGCGTCAGGCCGAGCGGCCGTGGCAGTGCTTGTACTTCTTGCCCGAGCCGCAGGGGCAAGGGCTGTTGCGCTGCACCTTGCCCCAGGTCGAAGGGTCCTTCGGATCGATCTCGGCGGCCGCGGCGTGGCGCAGCGGCTGCGGCTTCGGCGCGGAGGACGACGGCGCGGGCTGCCGTGCAGTCTGTGGCGCCGGCTGCTGCGCCCGTTGTTGCGAAGGGGGCGGCGGCGGTGCCTCGCCCGCGCCCGCCCCAACCAGTGCTTCCGCCGGCGAAGCCGCCGCGGCGCCGGCCATGGCCGGGTCCTGGCGACTCTCCTGCATGGCCTGCTGGCGGTGGGCGAAGAGAGTCGGCTCCGGCTCGGCGGTGCGGATCTGGATGTGCGACAGCACCATGGTGGTTTCCGAGCGCACCTCGGACAGCATGGTCTGGAAGAGGTCGAAGGCCTCGCGCTTGTACTCGTTCAGCGGGTCGCGCTGGCCGTAGGCGCGCAGGCCGATGCCGTGGCGCAGGTGGTCGAGCGACAGCAGGTGGTCCTTCCACTGCTTGTCGAGCACGTGCAATAGGATGTGCTTCTCGGCCGCGCGCATCACCTCGGGGCCGTAGTTGGCCGTCTTGCTCGCCATCAGGCGGTCCGAGGCGTCGGTGATGCGCTCGCGAATCTCCTGGTCGGCGATGCCTTCCTCCTTGGCCCAGTCCTCGACCGGCAGGTCGAGCGCCAAGAGACGCAGACATTCCTCGTGCAGCGCGTGGGTGTCCCACTGCTCGGCGTAGGCGTTCGGCGGGATGCAGGTCGCCACCACGTCGGCGATGGTCTCGTGCCGCATCTCGACCACGGTGTCGTGCACGTCGCTGGCGCGCATCAGGTCCTTGCGCTGTTCGTAGATGACCTTGCGCTGGTCATTCATCACATTGTCGAACTTGAGCAGGTTCTTGCGGATCTCGAAGTTGCGCGCCTCGACCTTCTGCTGCGCCTTCTCGAGGGCCCTGTTAACCCAGGGATGGACGATCGCCTCGCCATCCTGCAGGCCCAGCTTGCGCAGCATCGAGTCCATGCGCTCTGAGCCGAAGATGCGCATCAGGTCGTCTTCCAGCGAGAGGTAGAACTTGGAAGCGCCGGGGTCGCCCTGACGGCCGGAACGGCCGCGCAGCTGGTTGTCGATGCGCCGGCTCTCGTGCCGCTCGGTGCCGAGGATGAAGAGCCCGCCGGCCTTCAGCACGACGTCCCTGGCGGCCGCGATCTCCGATCGGATCTGGGCCACCTTCTGGGCGCGCTGGCCCTCGTCCTCGATGGTGGAGGCCTCTTGCAGGATGCGCATGTCGGCGTTGCCGCCAAGCTGGATGTCGGTGCCGCGGCCGGCCATGTTGGTGGCGATGGTAACGGCTCCCGGCGCGCCGGCCTGGGCCACGATATAGGCTTCCTGCTCGTGGTAGCGCGCGTTCAGCACCTGGTGCGGGATCTTGCGTGCCTTGAGCAGCTCCGAGAGGTGCTCCGACTTCTCGATCGAAACCGTGCCGACCAGGATCGGCTGCTGCCGATTGCTGCATTCCGCCACCTGCTCGACGATCGCCTCGTACTTCTCCTTGGCGCTGCGATAGACCTCGTCATCGTTGTCGATGCGGATCATCGGCAAGTTCGTTGGCATCTCGATCACTTCGAGATTGTAGATGTCGGCAAACTCCGCCGCCTCGGTCATGGCGGTGCCGGTCATTCCGGCCAGCTTGGGATAGAGCCGGAAGTAGTTCTGGAAGGTGATCGAGGCCAGCGTCTGGTTCTCCTGCTGGATCGAGGCGCGCTCCTTGGCCTCGAGCGCCTGGTGCAGGCCGTCGGAGTAGCGCCGCCCTTCCATCATGCGGCCGGTGAACTCGTCGACGATGACGACGCGGTCGTCCTTGACGATGTAGTCGGTGTCGCGCTGGAACAGTTTGTGAGCGCGCAATGCCTGATTGGCGTGGTGCAGCAGGTTGACGTTCTGGATATCGTAGAGCGAGCCGCTGGTCAGCAGGCCGGCCTCGCGCATCAGCTCCTCGATCCGCTCAACACCGGTTTCGGTCAGGGTGACGGCGCGGACCTTCTCGTCCTTCTCGAAGTGCTCGGCGTCCAGCTTGGGGATCAGGCGGTCGGCTTTGACGTACATCTCCGAGGAGTCCTCGGCCGCGCCGGAGATGATCAGCGGCGTGCGCGCCTCATCGATCAGGATCGAGTCGACCTCGTCGACGATGGCGAAGTTGAAGTCGCGCTGGACCATGTCCTCCAGGCGGAACTTCATGTTGTCGCGCAGGTAGTCGAAGCCGAACTCGTTGTTGGTGCCGTAGGTGACGTCGGCG
>JBHJOF010000135.1:0-8787 GCA_050330055.1 Kiloniellales bacterium | reverse complement strand
GCCGCCGGCCTGCTGCACGATATCGGCCACTATACCGGCGAGTTCCCCGAGGACGCGCTGGCGCGCGGCCAGAACAACTGGCACGAAAACGCCGGCGCCGCCGTGCTGGCCCCCTTCTTCCCGCCCGCCGTCACCGAGCCGATCCGCCTGCACGTGGCCGCCAAGCGCTACCTCTGCACCACCGACGTCACCTATCTCGCCCGCCTGTCGGCTGCTTCGGTGCATACGCTCAATCTGCAAGGCGGCCCGATGAGCGCGGCGGAGGTCGCCGCCTTCCGCCAGTCACCGCACGCTGAGGACGCTGTGCGAATACGCCGCTGGGACGACGCAGGCAAGGAAGCGGGCCGCAGAATCCCGCCCTTCGAGCATTACGAGCGGTTGCTGCGCGACATCGTGCAGCAGGGCCAGTGATTGCGCCTGCCTCGCGACGCTGACTCAGGGCTGGGTGTACCCCTGCAGAGACGCATTTACCCTTGACCCTCAGGGCGCGGCACCTAGGTAGAGAAGGACCGTTCCAAGCATTGACAGAGCAGAGGACTGCCATGTTCCAGGCAATCAAAAAGCTCTTGGGCGCGGACGAGGAGACCAAGGCGGCGCGCCAGAAGGCGGCGGAGGAGGAGCGCCGCGAGCGCGAGGCCCGCGTCCAGCAGCGGAAAGACGAGCTGGAAAAGACAGCCGAGGCGAGCCGCGACCAGGCCTAGACCGGTCCGCCGTCAGTCAACCAGCCGACCGTCGCGGCGCGCCTTGCGGGCGGCGGAAAATGGGGTTGTGCGCTTGGCACAGCCTCCTCCCGCTGGCTTCCCTCTAGTCCCCCTGGCTTCGCTGGCGCTGCAGCTTGCGCCACTTGGCGACGTTGCGGTTGTGCTCGTCCAGGGTCCTGGCGAAGGCGTGGCCGCCCGAGCCGTCGGCGACGAAGTAGAGATAGTCGGTCTCGACCGGGTTCAGCACCGCTTCGAGCGCGGCGCGTCCCGGGTTGGCGATCGGCCCCGGCGGCAGGCCCTTGATGGCATAGGTGTTGTAGGGGCTCGGGGTCTGCAGGTCCTGGCGGGTTAGCGCCCGGCCGAGCGGGCCGCTCCCCTCGGTGATGCCATAGACCACCGTCGGGTCGGACTGCAGTAGCATGCCCTTGCGCAGGCGGTTGACGAAGACGCCGGCGACCAATGGGCGTTCGTCGGCCACGCCAGTCTCCTTCTCGACGATCGAGGCCAGCACCAGCGCCTCCTCCGGCGTGGCAATGGGCAGTCCCTCGGCGCGCTGCGGCCAGAGCGCCGCCAGCACCTCGTCGCGCCCCACCAGCATGCGCTCGAGGATCGCCGCGCGCGGATCGTCCAGCGAATAGTGGTAGGTATCGGGCAGCAACGCGCCCTCGGCCGGCACCTCAGTGATCGCGCCGCTCAGGCCGTCGGCCGCATTGAGGAGCGCGATCAGCTCGACGCTGGTCAGGCCTTCGGGAAAGGTGATGCGGCGTATCACGGTCTTGCCGCTCTGCAGCAGCTCCATGGCGCCGCGCATGGAGACGGCGGCCGGGAAGCTGTACTCGCCAGCCTTGAGCGTCCGCGCGGCGCCTTCGATACGCACGCCGAGACGGAACATCAGGGCGTTGCTGACGACACCGGCTTCTTCCAGTTTCTGTGCGATGGCGGCCAGGCCGCTGCCGCGCGGCACCACGACAACGCGCTCATCGGCAAGCGGCCCGGGCGCCTCGAAGCTCTTGAGCAGCAGATGGGCAGCGATGCCGAGCGCCACCAGCAGTGTCGGGAGCAGCAAGGCGCTGCCGATCAGGAGCCGCCGCCGCATGGGCCCGCGAGCCGCCGCTCAGTTCGGTGCCGAGAGGACCAGCGAAGCGTTGGTGCCGCCGAAGCCGAAGGAGTTCGACAGCGCCACCTTGACAGCGCGCTCCTTGGCCTGGTGCGGCACCAGGTCGACGCCGTCGCAGCCCGGCGAAGGATTGTCGAGGTTCAGGGTCGGCGGCACCACGCCGTGATGGATCGCCAGGATCGAGAAGATCGCTTCGACCGCGCCGGCCGCGCCGAGCAGGTGACCGATCGCCGACTTGGTCGAGGACATCGAGAGCACTTTGGCGTGCTCGCCGAACAGGCGTTTGACTGCGCCCAGCTCGATCTCGTCGCCGAGCGGCGTCGAGGTGCCGTGCGCATTGATGTAGTCGACGTCCTCGGGGTTGATCCGGGCCCGCTTCAATGCGGCCTGCATGGCGCGATAGGCGCCGCTGCCGTCCTCGGCCGGAGCGGTGATGTGGTGCGCGTCGCCGGACAGGCCGTAGCCGACGATCTCGGCATAGATCTTGGCGCCGCGTGCCTTGGCATGCTCCATTTCCTCGAGCACCACGATGCCGGCACCCTCGCCCATGACGAAGCCGTCACGGTCCTGGTCCCAGGGCCGCGAGGCCCGTTCCGGCGTGTCGTTGAACCTGGTCGAAAGCGCGCGCGATGCGGAGAAACCGGCCACGCCCAGTCGGCAGATCGCCGCCTCGGCACCGCCCGCCACCATCACGTCGGCGTCCTCAAGCGCGATCAGCCGCGCCGCGTCGCCGATCGCATGGGCGCCGGTCGAGCAGGCCGTCACCACCGAATGGTTCGGCCCGCGGAAGCCGTAGCGGATCGAGACCTGGCCCGAGACCAGGTTGATCAGCGCCGCCGGAATGAAGAAGGGGATGAGCCGCCGGGGCCCGCGCTCCTTGACCGTGATCGAGGCCTCGTAGATGGTCTCCAGCCCGCCAATGCCGGAACCGATCATCACGCCGGTACGTTCCAGGCTCTCCAGGTCGTCCGGCTGCCAGCCGGAGTCGGCGATCGCCTGCTGCGCCGCGGCCATGCCGTAGACGATGAAGGTGTCGATCTTGCGCCGGTCCTTCGGCTCCACGTAGTCGTCGGCATTGAAGTAGCCTTCGGCGGTTTCGCCGGCCGGCACCTGTCCGGCGATCTTGCTCGGCAGGTCGGAGACATCGAAGCTCTGGATGCCGCGGATGCCGGATTGGCCGGCGATCAGGCGCTCCCACGTGGGCCCGACGCCGCAGCCCAGCGGTGTGACCAAGCCCAGGCCGGTGACGACGACACGTCTCATGCTGGAACGGCCGTTTCGATTTCAGGGGCCGGGCTCACCGGCGGGGGTAGCCGCCGTGCGGCTATAGCAGGGCCGTGCGATTAGGCATGCTCCTGAATGAAGTCGATGGCGTCCTTGACGGTGACGATCTTCTCGGCCGCATCGTCGGGAATCTCGCAGCCGAACTCCTCCTCGAACGCCATGACGAGTTCGACGGTATCCAGGCTATCGGCGCCCAGATCGTCGATGAAGCTGGCGCTCTCGCTGACCTTCGATTCCTCGACGCCGAGGTGCTCCACCACGATCTTCTTAACGCGATCGGAGATGTCGTTGCTCATGCCCTCTATCCTACCCCTCTGAATAAAATCCTTGATCCCGCGGCAGGACGCCACCATCGAGGATATCCACATCCCCGCTCGCACGCGCGCAACATGCGCAGGGCGCCGCCTCTTATCACACTTGACCGCCCCTTGGAAGCGCCCGGGCTAGCCTCGGGGGGCAACCGAGATCGCGCTACATCATGGCCATTCCCCCATTTACATGCAAGCTCTGGCCGGTCACGTAGGCGGCCTCTTCGCTGGCCAGAAAGACCACACAGGCCGCCACGTCATTGGGGCTGCCGAGACGCCCCGCCGGGATCGCGGCCAGGATCTTCTCGCGCTGTGCCTCGCTCAGAACATCGGTCATGGCGGTGGCGATCATGCCCGGCGCCACGCAGTTCACCGTGATGCCGCGCGAGGCGACCTCCTGCGCCAGGGCTTTGGTCATGCCCGTGGTGCCGGCCTTGGAGGCGGCGTAGTTGGCTTGCCCCGGGTTGCCGGTGCTGCCGACCACCGAGGTTATGGCGATGATGCGACCCCAGCGCCGCTTCATCATGCCGCGCAGGGCGGCCCGGGCGAGCCTGAAGCCGGCGGTCAGGTTGACTTCCAGCACCTGGCTCCAGTCCTCGTCCTTGAGGCGCATGGCCAGGTTGTCGCGGGTCAGGCCGGCGTTGTTGACCAGGATGTCGAGCCGGCCCATCGCCGCCTCGGCCTGGCCGACCAGGGCGCCGGTGGCCTCGGCGTCGGCGAGATTGCAGGGCAGCAGATGGCTGCGATCGCCAAGCTCGCCGGCCAGCGCCTCCAGCGCCTCGACCCGGGTGCCCGAGAGCGCGACCGTGGCGCCCTGAGCGTGCAGCGCCCTGGCGATGGCGCCGCCGATGCCGCCCGACGCGCCGGTGACCAGGGCGGTCTTGCCTGTGAAATCGAACATGGCGCTCCTTTCCGCGCCGCGGCGTGGCGCCGCGCTAGAGTGTCTCGAGCAGGGCCTCGACGTCGGCCGGCGTGCCGACCGCGGAAGCTGCCAGCTCGCGGTCGATGCGCTTGGCGAGCCCGGTCAGGACCTTGCCGGCGCCCAGCTCGACCAGGCTCTCGACGCCAGCGTCTTTCAAGGCGAGGACCGACTCGCGCCAGCGCACAAGGCCGGTGACCTGTTCCACCAGGAGCCGGCGGATCGATTCCGGCTCGCTGACCGCTGCCGCTGTCACGTTGGCGACCAGCGGCACCAGCGGCGGCTGCAAGATGATCTCCGCCAGCGCCTCGGCCATGGCGTCGGCGGCCGGTGCCATCAGCGCGCAATGGAACGGGGCGGAGACTGGCAGCAGGATGCTGCGCTTGGCGCCCTTCTCGGCGGCCAGCGCGACCGCCCGTTCGACTGCCGTGCGATGCCCGCTGAGCACCACCTGGCCCGGCGCGTTGTCGTTGGCCGGGTCGCAGACCTCGCCCTCGGCGGCGGCCTCCGCGACCTCGCGCGCTGCCTCCAGGTCGAGCCCGAGCAGCGCCGCCATGGCGCCCTCGCCGACCGGCACCGCCGCCTGCATGGCCTGGCCGCGCCGCTTCAGGAGCCGCGCGGCGTCGGCCAACTCGAGCGCGCCGGCGGCGGCCAGGGCCGAATACTCGCCCAGCGAATGGCCGGCGACGAAGTCGGCGTGCTCGGCCAGCGCAATGCCGCCCTCTTCCTGCAGCACACGAACAACCGCGAGGCTGACCGCCATCAGCGCCGGCTGGGCGTTCTCCGTCAGGGTGAGGTCGCTTTCCGGCCCCTCGAACATGAGGCGGGAGAGCTTCTGGCTCAGCGCGTCGTCGACCTCCTCGAAGAGGTGGCGCGCCGGGGCGAAGGCCTCGGCCAGCTCACGGCCCATACCGACGGCTTGGCTGCCCTGGCCCGGAAAGAAGAAGGCCCGGCCCATCGCGCTCCCCCTCTCGCTTGCTTGCGCCTGCTTGGCCTGCGTTTGTGGTTCGACTTGCTTGACGGCGAAACAGGCGGCCAAAGATCATGGGCTCGCCTGGCCTGTCAAGCCATTGGGCGAGGACTTAAAGCCGTCGCGCAACCCGGTCTGCCAGCCTTGCCAGGCTGGGGCAAATGTGTATAGTCCCCGCCTTCGTCGCGGGCCCATGCATGACCGGGCCCGCGCCCAGACCATAGCTCCTTGCCGGACGGCCGGCCCGCGGCGCGGGCGGCAGGCCGGCTAGGGCCGGAGCGCCGGAGGATCGGCACCGGACCGCGAAGAGCCATAAGGAGTGACGACACGATGCCGCTTTACGAAAGCGTGTTCATCGCACGCCAAGACATATCCGCGTCCCAGGTCGATACCCTGGCCGACCAGTTCACCGGCCTGATTCAGGCCGGCGGCGGTGAGGTGAAGAAGCGGGAGTACTGGGGCCTGCGCAATCTGGCCTACCGGATCAAGAAGAACCGCAAGGGCCACTACATCCTCTTCAACATCGACGCTCCGCCGGCCGCCGTGGCCGAGATGGAGCGCAACATGAGCATCAACGAGGACGTGATCCGCTATCTGACGGTGCGGGTCGACGAGCTGGAGTCCGAGCCCTCCGCCATGATGCGCAGCCGCGGCAGCCGCGACGAGCGCGGCGGCCGCCGGCCGGGCGGCGGCCGCTTCCATGGCGACGGCGGCGGGCCGCGTGGCGGCCGCGGGCCGCGGGAGGATCGCGGCGAGCGCCGCTGCAGCGACAGCGGGAGCCAGCAGTCCAGCGAAGGAGGCAGCGCATGACCGTACGCATCGTCAGCAAGGGCGGCGCCGTGCGCCGGCCCTTCTTTCGCCGGCGCAAGAGCTGCCCCTTCAGCGGCCCGAACGCGCCGAAGATCGACTACAAGGACCTCAAGCTGCTGCAGCGCTTCATCTCGGAGCGCGGCAAGATCGTACCCAGTCGCATCACCGCGGTCTCGGCCAAGAAGCAGCGTGAACTGGCTCAGGCGATCAAGCGGTCTCGTTACCTGGCCCTGCTGCCTTACGTCCTCAAGTAAGGTGTGAAGGACGTACGGCAGTGTCGGTGGCGGGTAGCATCCGGGGCCGGGAGGGCTTCGCGATGACGCTGGGCGTAGTGCTGGCCTTGGGTGCCGGCGTGCTGAGCGCGCTGCCGCTGCTCGTCCCCGGCGGCTTGCTCTTCGCCTTGCTGAGCCCCCTGCCATTGTTCCTTGTCGGCCTGTCGCAGGGCCTGCGCGGCGTCACCATTGCCGCTCTTGCAGCCTGCGGCATAACCGTCCTACTGGCGGGGCCGCTCGGCGCCCTCAGCATCGCGATCGTGCTGGCCGGACCGGCCGTGTTGCTGGTGCGCCAGGCGCTGCTCAACCGACCTGCGCCGGACGGTGGCCTGGAGTGGTACCCGCCCGGTCAGATGATCATCTGGCTGACCGGCATCGGCGTGGTCTGGATGTTTCTCTCGATCATGCTCCTGGGCAGCGGCTCGGAGGGCATCGAGGCGACGCTGCGGGCGGACTTCGACGAGGCCCTCGCGCTCATGGTGCCTGAGATGCAGGAGCAGGCGCGAAACCGCATGAGCGACCTGGCGGTGCCCTTCGCGCTCGGCGCCGGGCCGCTGGCATGGCTGGGCGTGCTTGCGGTGAACGGCATCCTGGCCCAGGGGGCCCTGCTGCGGCTCGGTCGCGCCCTGCGCCCGGCGCCGGACATCAAGCAGATGGAACTGCCGCGCTGGCTCGACGTAACGGCCGCCGTGGTGCTGGCGGTCGCCCTGCTCGCCTCCGGCGACATCGGCTACATCGCGCAGAATCTGCTGATCCTGCTGTTGCTGCCCTATCTCTTCGCCGGGCTCGCGGTGGCGCATCGCTGGATCGGCCGGACCGGCGCCGCCGCACCCTTGCTGCTGGTGCCGCTTTACGTGCTGCTGTTGCTGGGCTGGGTGGCCCCGCTCGTCGTCGGATTGGGATTGATCGATCAAGTGGTGGGGCACCATCGCCGCAAGTCCGGCGGGCGCCCCGACCAGGAGGAAGAGTGATGGAAGTTATCCTGATGGAGCGTATCGAGAAGCTTGGCCAGATGGGCGACGTCGTCCGGGTCAAGCCGGGCTTTGCGCGCAACTACCTGCTGCCGCAGCGCAAGGCGCTGCGCGCGACCAAGGAGAACCTGGCCTTCTTCGAGAGCCAGCGGACTCAGCTCGAGGCGCAGAACCTGGAGCGCCGCGGCGAGGCCGAGTCGGTCGCCAAGAAGCTCGAGGGGCTGATGGTCACGCTGATCCGCCAGGCCGGCGACAGCGGCCAGCTCTACGGCTCGGTCAACACCCGCGACGTCGCCGAGTCGGTCAGCGCGGCGGGCGTCACCGTCAACCGGCAGCAGGTGGTCATGGACCGGGTGATCAAGGTGCTCGGCCTGCATCCGGTAAAGATCCGCCTGCACCCCGAGGTCGCGGTCACCATCACCGCCAACGTCGCGCGCTCGGAAGACGAGGCCAAGATCCAGGTGCAGACCGGCCACATGGTGAGCGCCGAAGAGCAGCATGCCCGCGAGGAAGCCGCGGTCGAGGCCATGATCGCCGGAGTCGAAGCCGAGGAAGCGGCCCACGCCGGCAAAGGCGACGAAGCGGCCGAGCCGGCGGACCGGCAGGCAGGCGAACAGCCGAACTAAGTCGACTACCCAGGGTCGCAGCGTGCCGTCACGCGGGCCGGGAGGCCCGGCAGCGCGGCGTTTCGTCAGTGGCCCATCGGTACCACCGCGAAATCGACCGCGGCGCGGCGGGTCAAAGGCTACACAATCCGATTTTTTTCAATTAACCTCGCCCCTTGATCGACCGGCGATGGGGGCGGTCGTGTTCGATTCGCGTCAGCCAGGGGACCTGCCTGCGAGGACAGAAAGGCTGCCGCGAGACAGCGAGGGACAAGAAACGACACGAGGTTGGGACGATGCTGTTCCGGTTGATGCTCAAGAACGTGATCCGCGAAGGGTCCGTCCGACTGATCGACGCGCACGGCCGCAGTTTCACCTTCGGCGACGGAAGCGGGAAGCGCTGCACTCTGCGGTTGCATCGCAAGGTACTCGACTACAAGCTGGTGCTGAACCCGCCGCTCTATATCGGCGAAGCCTATATGGACGGCGATATCACCGTCGAGGAAGGCACGCTCTACGACTTCCTCGAAATTGCCGCGCGCAACTACGGCCATCTCGAGCGCTTGTGGTACGTGAAGCTTTTCCTGCTGCTGGCCCGCCATGCACGCTGGGTCAAGCAATACAACCCGATCGGCAAGGCGCAGCGCAACGTCGCCCACCACTACGACCTCTCCGAGGAGCTCTACAAGCTGTTCCTCGACTCCGACCAGCAGTATTCCTGCGCCTACTTCGACACGCCGCACGACAGCCTGGAGAAGGCGCAGGAGAACAAGAAGCGGCATCTGGCCGCCAAGCTGCTGCTCGACCGGCCCGGCCTGAAGCTGCTCGAC
>JBHJOF010000134.1:0-24055 GCA_050330055.1 Kiloniellales bacterium | reverse complement strand
CACCAAGGGAAAGTTCCAGGGCGCGATGGCGGCGACCACCCCATAGGGCTCGGCCAGCGTGAAGCCGAGCCGATCGCCGGCGGTGGCGGCCAGCTCGCCGCCGTGCTTGTCGGCGAGCTCGGCAAAGAAGCGGATCGTCTCGGCCAGGTACGGCACGTCCCAGCCGGCAGCCTGGGCAATCGGCCGGGTCGAGCCCAGCGCCTCCAGTTGCGCCAACTCGGTGCGGCGGCCGTCGATCAAGTCAGCCCAGCGGCGCAGAACGCGCGCGCGGTCGCGCGGCGCTTGGCGCGCCCAAGCTGTGCGGCGAAAGGCGTCCCGCGCAGAGCAGACCGCACGGTCTACCATCTCCTGATTGGCGGTCGGAATCTCCGCATAGACAGCGCCGTCGCAAGGGCGCCGCACGGCAATGGGTCGAGACGGATCGGCGAGCAGCGCCCCGTCGATGAAATGGCCGCAGGGCAGGCTTTGCGCGGCGGGATCGAAATCGAGCATGCTCGCAGCTCCACGCGGCAGGACGAGGCCCGCTCGAGGCCGATCGGCCCCGCGGGTCCAGAGGTCGTCGCTGTCAGCCTAGCGATAGAGGGCAGCCATTTTCTGCCGCATCGCGCCACGGGAATCGCGCAAGATTCTCTAGTTTCCGTCGTATTAGAACAATCATCTACGTCCGTTGATCTAACGTCGAAGCGAGTGGCGCGTTGCAGCGCCCGACGAGCTTGCAGAAGGACAGCCGCCATGCGCCTATCCAGCCTGACGATCCTGCCCATGGCGCCGGACCATGTCCCGGCCGCCCAGGCGCTGTCCACGGCGGTGGGCTGGCCGTATCGGGTCGAAGACTGGGCCTTCGTGCTCGGCTTCGGGCGGGGCCTGGTCGCGCTCGACGGCGAGACCCTCGTCGGGACCGCCGTCTGGTGCCCGCTCGGAGCCGAGGCCGCGACGCTCGGTATGGTCATCGTTGCGCCGGACCGGCAAGGGCGCGGCCTAGGTCAGCGTCTGATGGACGCGGCGCTCGCCGAGGCGGGAACGCGAACCGTGCTGCTGAACGCGACGAAGGAAGGGCTGCCGCTCTACCTGAAGATGGGCTTCGAGCCGATCGGCGCGGTCTGCCAGCACCAGGGCACAACTCTCGCCACAGCGCCCGCCCAGCCACCCAAGGGCACGCTCCTTCGGTCGCTCCAGGCGATCGACCTCGACGCCGTGATCGCGCTCGACCGCGAGGCCTGCGGCCTGGAGCGGACGGCCATGCTACGGGCGCTTGCCGCAGCCGGCGTGGGACTGGTCTTCGTGGTCGAAGGGCGGATGCGCGGCTATGCCTTCTATCGCCGCTTCGGCCGGGGCCATGTGATCGGACCGGTCGTGGCGCCCGGCGACGAGGCCGCGAAGCTGCTGATCGGCACCTGGATCGCCAGCCACGGCACCGGTTTCCTGCGCATCGACGTGCCCCTCGCCAGCGGGCTATCGGGCTGGCTCGAGGCCGGTGGTCTGCCCAAGGTCAGCGAGGTCGTCACCATGGCGCGCGGCGCGCCACCCGCCACCAATTCGGACTCGCCGCGCCTCTTCGCGCTCGCCAGCCAGTCGCTCGGCTGAGCTCACGAACCCCGCCCCGCGCCAGAACAGGAAAGGCCCCCGAGATGCTGAGCAATTCGCTGGTCGAGCTGGACCGCGCCCATCTGATCCACCCGGTCGCCTCCTACCGCGCGCACGAACAGCGCGGGGTGACGGTCCTGCGGTCCGGTCGGGGCGCCTACGTGACCGATACGACGGGCCGGGAGCTGATCGACGGCTTTGCCGGCCTCTGGTGCGTGAACGCGGGCTATGGCCAGCAGTCGATCGTCGAGGCCGCCGCCGAGCAGATGCGGCGCCTGCCCTATGCAACCGGCTACTTCGACCTCGGCAGCGAGCCGGCGATCCGCCTGGCTGCGCGCCTGGCCGAGCTGGCGCCGGGTGATCTCGACCACGTCTACTTCACGCTCGGCGGCTCGGACGCGGTGGATAGCGCCGTGCGCTTCATCCACTACTACTTCAATGCCCTCGGCCAGCCCGAGAAGAAGCAGTTCATCACCCTGGAACAGGGCTATCACGGCTCCTCCAGCATGGGAGCCGGGCTGACGGCGCTTTCGGCCTTCCACCAGGGATTCGACCTGCCGCTGCCGTGGCAGCACCGCATCCCCTCGCCCTATCCCTATCGCAATCCGGTCGGCAACGTCCCGGCGGCGATCGTCGCGGCCTCGGTGCAGGCGCTGCGGGACAAGGTGGCGGAGCTGGGCCAGGACCGGGTCGCGGCCTTTTTCTGCGAGCCGATCCAGGGCTCGGGCGGCGTCATCGTGCCGCCGGACGGCTGGCTGAGCGCCATGCGCGAGGCCTGCCGGGAGCTCGACGTGCTGTTCGTCGCCGACGAGGTGATCACCGGCTTCGGCCGCACCGGCCCCCTCTTCGCCTGCGAGCGCGAGGGCGTGGTGCCCGACCTGATGACGCTCGCCAAGGGGCTGACCTCCGGCTACCTGCCCATGGGCGCGGTGCTGTTGGGCGAGCGGGTCTATGCCGCCATCGCCGACGGCGCCGGGACCGAGCGACCGGTGGGGCATGGCTTCACCTACTCCGGGCACCCGGTCAGCGCCGCCGTCGGGCTGGAGACCCTGCGGCTCTATACCGAGACAGGGCTGCTGGAGAACGGCCGCCGTATGGGCGAACGGCTGATGACCGCGCTCGGCGCCTTGTCCGACCACCCGCTGGTTGGCGAGGCCCGCGGCCGCGGCCTGCTGGCCGCCCTCGAACTGGTCTCGGACAAGGGCACCAAGGCGAGGTTCGACCCGGCCCTGAAGCTGGGCCAGCGGCTGTTCGACCGGGCCTATGCCAACGGCGTGATAATCCGTGGCTTTGCCGACGGCACCATCGGCTTTGCGCCGCCGCTCTGCTGCTCGGCCGAGGACATCGACCTGATCGTCGGGCGGGTGACCAGGACCCTGGCCGACCTGCTGGACGAGAGCGACATCCGCGCCGCCCTTCGCTGACCATCCGGTTGCATTACCCAGCCCCAAGGCGCCAGATCGGCGATCCCTGCGGCCGGCTTTCCGACCTTGCGCTTTTACTTGGCGTGCGACACTTTTTTGACGTGTCCGCGGCGCAGGATGGCTCGGCTGAGATGGCGATGGTGACGAAGTCCCCCAAGCTCGATCGCATCGATATCAAGATACTGGCGGAACTGCAGAAAAACGGGAGGCTCTCCAACGTCGACCTGGCCGACGCCGTCGGGCTTTCGCCCAGTCCCTGCCTGAAGCGCGTGAAGGGACTGCAGAAGGCCGGCTTCATCGTCGGCTACAACGCCCAGATCAACCTGGCCAAGCTCGGCCCGACCCTGATGGTTTTCACCGAGGTCACCCTGTCGGACCACCGGCACATCGACTTCAGCCGCTTCGAGGCGGCGGTGCGCCGGATCGACGAGATCATCGAATGCCACCTGGTCAGCGGCGGTTACGACTATCTGCTGAAGTTCGTCACCCGCGGCATCACGGACTATCAGGAGATCATCGAGAAGCTGCTCGACATGAACATCGGGATCGAGAAGTACTTCAGCTACGTCGTGATCAAGTCGCCCTTCGTGAAGCACTACTATCCCCTGACGGCGCTGTTCGACGAGGAGCGCTAGGTCAGATACGATTGCAGTTGCCGGCGAGCCGGACCGGACGCTGCAACCTATTCCGCCCCGAAGAGTGAGTCTCATGGCCCATCCTTCGAGACGCCCGCCTTCGCCAAAGGCTTAGGCGGGCTCCTCATGATGAGGAAGGTATTTTATATCAGCAAGTTACGACCTCATGCTGAGAAGCCCGCCGTAGCCTTTGGCGTAGGCGGGCGTCTCGCGCGCGATGCAGGCGGCCCCAATGGACCAGGGAGCCGCCAAGCATGGGCCGCCGCTCGTACTCTGCCGCCTGTGGGACTACGCCATCGCGGATTCGAGCGCTTCCAGCTGACGGTGGCAGGCAAGGCGGTGGCTGCCCGAGGGTTCGCGCACGGGCGGCGCCTCGCGATCACAGAGGTCGGGGACCGCCAGCGGGCAGCGGCTGAAGAAGGGGCAGCCCTCGGCGCGGATCTCGACAGCCCGCGCGATGCCGGCGGCCGCCTCGCGGGTCTGCAGGCTGCGCTCCAGCCAGCCGACGCTGAGCTCGGGCACCGAGGTGATCAGCAGGCGGGTGTAGGGATGATAGGGCGGCGCCAGCACCTCGTCGACCGTGCCCGACTCCACCACCTTGCCGGCGTAGAGCACCACGATCCGGTCGGCGAAAGACGCGACCGTCGAGAGGTCGTGGCTGATGAAGACGAAGGAGACGCCGAGCTCGCGGCGCAGTCGCTTGAGCAGCTCGATGATGTTGGCGCCAACGATGGTGTCGAGCGCCGAGGTGACCTCGTCGCAGAGAATGACCTCCGGCTCCGCCGCCCGGGCCCGAGCCAGGTTGACGCGCTGCTTCTGGCCGCCGGACAGCTCCCAGGGATAGCGCTGGGCGAAGTCCCGCGGCAGGTCGACCATCTCGAGCAGCTCCGCCACGCGGCGCCGCCTCGCCGCGCCCCGGGTGCCGAGGTAGAACTCGACCGGACGCCCCAGAATCTCGCCGATCTGATGGCGCGGGTTGAGCGCCGTGTCGGCCATCTGAAAGACGATCTGCACCTTCTGCAACTGCTTGCGGCTACGCTGCGCAACGCTTGGGGCCAGCGGGGTGCCATCGAGCCGGATCTCGCCCTTCGCCGCCGGAAGCAGGCCCGCCATCACCCGGGCGAGGGTCGACTTGCCGCAACCCGACTCGCCGATGATGCCGACGACGTGGCCACGTTCGACCGCGACGTCGACGTCGCGCAGCACCGTCGCGACCGGCAGGCCGGCCTGCAAGGGACCATAGCCGGCGGTTATACCGCGCGCCTCCAGCGCCGGCGCCTCCCGCTGGTGCGCGCCGCTGGTCGTCTCTCCGGCGCCGACGGCGGGGCTCGGCCGGACCGCCGCCATCAGGCGGCGCGTATAGGGATGGGAGGGCCGCTCGATGATCTGGCTCGCGGTGCCCGCCTCCTGAATCTCGCCGTTGTACAGCACGATGATGCGGTCGGCGATCTGCGCCACCACGGCCAGGTCGTGCGTCACGTAGATGGCGGCCGCGCCCTGTTCCCGGATGACGCGCTTGAAGGCCTTCAGCACCTCGATCTGGGTCGTGACGTCGAGCGCCGTGGTGGGCTCGTCGAGCACCAGCAGGTCCGGCTTGCCGCAGAGCGCCATCGCCGCCATCAGGCGCTGCAGCTGACCGCCGGAGACCTGATGCGGGTAGCGTGCGCCGAGGCGCTCCGGCTCGGGCAGCTCCAGCGAGCGATAGAGCGCCACGGCCCTGCGATCGGCCTCCGCCTGGGTCAGGATGCCGTGCAGCACCGCCGACTCGGTCACCTGCTCGCCGATCCGAAGCGCGGGATTGAAGGCGGCCGCCGCGCTCTGCGCCAGGTAGGCGACCCGCCTGCCGCGCAGGTCGCGCTGCTGCAGCGGCGCCATGGTCAGGACGTCGACGCCGCGCAGGCGGACCTCGCCGCCGGCGAACTCGAGCCCCGGTTTGGTATAGGCCAGCGCCGCGAGCGAGATCGTGGTCTTGCCAGAGCCGGACTCGCCGATCAGCGCCACCACCTCGCCCTCGGCGATCTCGAAGCTGACTCCTTTCACGATGGGCAGCAGCGCGCCGTCGTCCCGGCGCGCCGAGATGCAGAGGTCGCGGATGTCGAGCAGCGGCGCCATCAGACCATCTTGTCGGCCAGCCGGCCGCCCTCGTGCACCGACAGGTCGTCGACCACCAGGTTGATGGCGATGGTCAGGCTGCCGATTGCGACGGCCGGCGCCAGCGAGGCAATGGCGCCGCCGGCAAGGCCGTTGCCGAGGCCCAGCAGATTCTCCCGCACCATGCTGCCCCAGTCCGCCATTGGCGGCTGCACGCCGAGGCCCAGGAAGCTGAGGCTTGAGATGAAGAGAATCACGAAGATCAGCCGCAGCCCGAAATCCGTGGCCAGCGGCATCACGGCGCTCGGCAGAACTTCACGGCGGATGATCCACCAGCGGCTCTCGCCCCGCGCCCGCGCCGCCTCCACGAAGTCTTGCACCATGATGTCCTGGCCCAGGGCGCGGGCAATCCGGTAGACCGGGGCGGTGTAGACGAATCCCGCCAGCACGACAAGAAGCGCAATCGACGAGCCGAAGGCTGCGATGACGATGAGCCCCAGCATGATGCTGGGGAAGGACAGCACCACTTCCGCGGCACGGCTGAGCAGCACATCGGTCCAGCCACCCGTCACCGCCGCCGTGATCCCGAGGGTGATGCCGACCAGATAGGCGAGCAGGGTCGCGGCCAGCGAGATGCCGATCGTCGTGCGCGCGCCCCAGAGAATGCGCGAAAGCACGTCGCGGCCGATGTAGTCCGTCCCCAGCCAGGTCTGCTGGCTCGGCGGCAGGAAGCTGGGGTCCAGATAGTAGTTGCCCTGCAGGTCCTCCTCGATGAACTCCGCCTCGCTGTAGGGCGCGATCAGGAAACCCACCAGCGCCAGGATGAGCCAGAAGGCGATGATGCAGACCGAGACCTTGCCCGTCCGGGATAGCCGTAGTTTGCGCCGCGGCGGAGCGTCCGGCAGCTCGCCGAAGACCGGCTCCACCGTCTGCGCCGCTGCGCCGCCATTCCGCTCGCCCGCGGTCATCTTGGCATCCTCAGCCGCGGGTTGGACATGATCGACGCGACGTCGGCGACCAGGATCAGCAGGATATAGCTGCTGCAGAAGATCATTGCGCAGGCCTGGACCACGGGCATGTCGCGGTTCTGGACGCCGTCGACCATCAGCTTGGCCAGTCCCGGATAGGAAAAGACCGTCTCGATCACCACCACGCCACCGACGAGATAGGCGAGGTTGAGCGCTATGATGTTGACGATCGGACCGATGGCGTTCAGCAGCGCGTGGCGCAGGATGATGCGCCTCCTCGGCACGCCCTTGAGGATCGCCATCTCGATATAGGGGCTGTTGAGGACGTTCAGGACACCGGCGCGGGTCATGCGGATCATCTGTGACGATACGGCGGTGAGCAGCGTGATGATCGGCAGGGCCAGCGCCCGCAGCGCCTCCAGGAAGCTCTCAGAGCCGCTGAGATAGGAGACCGCGGGAAACCAGCCGAGCTGCACCGAGACCAGCAGGATCAGCACCACCGCGATCAGGAAGTCCGGCACGGCGACCAGCCCCAGCGTCGCCGAGGTCACGATCCGGTCGACCAGCCCGCCCGGGTGCATCGCTGCCAGGAGTCCAATGGCTACGGAGAGCGGCACCGCGATGATCGTGACGACCGACGCCATGAATAGCGTGTTGCCGATCCGGTTGCCGATCAGGCTCGAGATCGTGGCGCCGCCGGCGACGGAGAGGCCGAGATCGCCGGTCACCAGGCGGCCGAGCCAGAGGCCGTACTGGACGATTGCCGGCCGGTCGAGGCCCAGCTCACGGCGCAGCGCCGCCAGTGTTTCAGGGGTCGCATCCTGGCCGAGCCGCATCTCGGCGGCGTCGCCGGGCAGGATCTGGGTCATCGCGAAGATCACCACCGAGACGACCCAGATCAAGAGAACGCCAAGCGCGACCCTTTTGAGCACCATCAACCACATCGGCCGCTCAGTGCTCCTCTACTGTGCGAGTGGACGCGCCGTGCGGGCGGTTGCCCGCCCGCGACGGCGTGGCGCCTCACGCGTCGAGCCAGGCGAATTCCGGCCACTCCATGGCGCCGAACGGCCCCAGCGGAACTCTCGGCAAGCCCTTGAGCTTGCTGACGATGGCGTCGGAATAGGCGTTGTGGGTCGGGATCAGCGTCCCCGCCTCGTCCGACACCAGCTGCTGCATCTCGCAGTTCATCTCGTAGCGCTTCGCCGGGTCGAGCTCGGCCCGTGCCGCCTTCAGGAGCTTGTCGAAATGCTCGTTCTTCCAGTGCGACTCGTTCCATGGCGCGTCCGACTGGTAGGCAATGGTCATCATGATATTAGCGCTTGGACGCATGTTCCACGAGCCGACGTGCATCGGTGCCTTCAGCCACGTAGTGCTCCAGTAGCCGTCGTTCGGCACCCGGTTGAGCTGCAGGTCGAGGCCGACCTTGGCGCACTCGCGCTGCAGCATGAGGCAGACGTCGGTCAGGCCCGCCGAGACCTCGGCGTAGTCGATCTTGGCCGTCGTGACGCCGGACTTCTTCAGATGGAACTCGGCCTTGTCCGGATCGTAGGGGCGGATGACCTGCTCCTTGCACCAGTCGGCACCATAGGCCGGTCCTACGGCATGGTCATTGCCGATCGAGCCATGCCCTTTCTGCACCACCTGCAGAACGCGGTCGCGGCGCTGCAGGTACTTCAGTCCCAGCACGAAATCCGGATTGTTGCCGGGCTCCATGTCGAGGCGCACCACGATGTCGTTGCAGGCGCCCGAAGGCACGATGAACATCTCGACCCCTTCGGCTCCCTCGATCTGGGGGGCCAGCTTGGGATCGATATTGCCCGCCATCTGAATATCGCCCGAGATCAGCGCGTTGGTGCGGGCCACCGCGTCCGGGATGCCGAAGACCTCGATGCGATCGAGATAGGGACCCTCGGCGCTCCAGTAGTCCTCGAAACGCGAGTGCAGCGAGCGGACGCCGGGCGAGAACTCGTCGACCGCGAAGGGGCCGGTGCCGATCGGCTTCTGGAAGTCGGTGACGCCGTCCTTGACGATCTTGAAGTGGAAGGTGGCGAGGATCACCGGGATCTCCGCGTTCGGCGCGTTGAGCACGGCCTTCACGGTGCTGTCGTCGAGCTTGATCCACTCCTTGACGTCGGAGAACAGCACCTTGGCCTTCGACTTGGAATCCTCGCCAAGATGACGCGACATCGAGTAGATCACGTCCTCGGCGGTGAGCTTCGAGCCGTCGTGCCAGGTGACGCCGTCGCGCAGCTTGAAGGTCCACTCCGTGGCATCGGCGTTCGAGGAATACTCCTCGGCCAGCTCCGGCTCGACCGTCAGGTCTTCCTTGAATCTGGTGAGGTTGTTGTAGGTCAGGCGGCTCCGGGCATAGTCGAGCGAGTTGGTGTTGAGGATCGGATCGAAGGTGTCCGACGGCCCGTGCTGCGCCCAGGCGAAGCGCACATCGCCGCCTTTCTTCGGCGTCGCAGCCACTGCACGCTTCGCGGCGGTGATGACCGAGCCGCCAACCGCGGCGGTCATGCCCGCCGCCATCAGCATGCCGAGCAGCTCTCTCCGGGTGGCGCCCCGGCGAATCGCATTCTCGATCACCGAGGCATCCGCGGGGCGGAGGATCTCGTTAAGATCGGCTTGTTTCGTCTTCATGTTCTCAACCTTTCGACCAAGTGGAACGCAGCCGCAAGGGGCGGCTCCGTGGGATTGCGTGGACGCTGACCGCCGGCGCCGCGGCGCCGCAGTCGCGGAACGTGGCCGAAGCTGGGTTCCGCCTACCAGACTGGCCGTCTTCGCTCGTTCATCGTGTTTCCCCGTTCATCGTTGTTTGTTTTGACTTTTCGTGGCGATCGAGTCGCCGCTTAATCCGGCGGCCAGCGCCCCATCACTTCACTCAGGCTACGGCTCCGGCCCAGGCTCGATCCGCGAAATCGGCAAGCTCCGCCAGGTTCGAGAAGTGGTAGTCCGGTGTCGTGACGCGGGCGGGCTCGCGGGTTCCGCCGTAGCCCTTCTGGCCCTTGCGCCGCTCGATCCAGCAGACCGTGTAGCCAAGCTCGCGGGCCACTCCGATGTCGTGATACTGGCTCTGCGCCACGTGAAGGATGTCGCTCAGGCCATAGCCCCAGGTGCTGATGCCGCCGCGGGCGAAGGCGAAGAACTGCGGGTCGGGCTTCTCCCGGCCAACGTCGTCGACCGTGACGGTGGCGTCGAAGGGATCGCCAAGCGTCCTGGCGAAATGCTGCAGGGCCCAGCGCTGCGCGTTGGTCATGGCGACGAGCCGGTATCGCCTGCCCAGCCGCTCGAGGGCCGCCGCCGAATCGGGAAAGGCCGGCCAGCGCTCGACCGAGGCGCGCAATCGCTCCGCTGCCCCCTCATCGGCGGACAAACCGAGCACCGGCGCCATCTCCCGGTAGACGCGTACCAGATCGTCGGGAAACCAGCCGGCCCCCGGCGCGGCCCGGGCGTCGCGATAGGCATCGAGGATAGCGTCGTCGTCCAGCGCGGCAGCCGTGGCGCCGGCGGACTCGCGGACGCTGTCGAGGATGCCGCGCTCGAAGTCGATCAGCGTGCCGACGACGTCGAAGGTCAGGACCTTGAAGACGGTCAGGGGCGCAGCAGCATGGTGCTGCTCTCGATCCCGCATGGTGCCTTTCCCTGTTGGACCCTGCCGTTGCGGCATTGTTTGTTCCTTCAAACTATGTCGGTACCGGCGGCCGGATATGCCGAACACTGGCTACGGGACGGCAGAGGATTCTCAATTGGCAGAGGCGTCGGAAATTTTGCGCCGCCAATCCCGCTCGCTCCGCTGTCTCCCTCACCGATACCGCACGTCTCCTGCCGTCAGCCGCAGAACCTACGGAAGGTCTGCAGCCAGTTGCCACCCATGATCCCCGCCACCTCCTCACCGCTGTAGCCGCGGTCGAACAGGCCCTGCGTCAGATTTGGCAGCTTGGTCACCGTCTCGATGCCGATCGGATAGGACTGGCGGCCGAAGGCCGAGAGCGGCCCGAAGATGTCGGGGCGCCGCGTGCGCCAAGTCACCACGCTCGGGGGCGCCACGACCTCGGCCTGCTCCTGGTACTTCTCGACGTAGTCGACGCCCAGGCCGACGTGGCGTGGCCCGACCAGCTTGACCAGGTGGTCGACGTGGTCCAGCAGGTCGTCCAGGGTCGGCGTGCCGTCGGCAAGCGACTGGGGCAGGCCGCAGACGCCGATCATGCCGCCCTTCTCGGCCATCGTCTTGACCGTCGCGTCCTCGGTGTTGCGGCCGTTCGGGCGCAGCCCGTCGGCGTTGGAGTGGGTGCAGAGCGGCGCGCGTGCCAGGGCTGCCGCCTCCGCGCGGGTGCGATGGCCGCAGTGCGAGAGATCGATCATAATCGGCAGCGTGTCGGCCAGGGCGATCAGCTCCTCGCCCAGGTAGCTGAGCCCGGCGTCGCGCTTCTCGCCGCAGCCGTCGCCGAAGGCGTTGGCCGTAGTGTAGGCGAGCCCGAGGAAGCGCAGGCCGAGGCGCACCAGCAGTCCCAACCGCCAGAGCTGGTCCTCCAGCATGCTGGCGCCCTGGGTGCCGATGACGATCCCGAGCTTGCCCGCGTCCTTGGCCGCCAGCATGTCGTCGGCTGTCAGGCAGAGCGTCAGATAGGGGCTCTTCTCGATCGCCGTCAGGTGGCGCTCGAAATTGCGCAGGGCCGCGTCCCAGGACTCTTCCAGAGCGAAGGTGACGTTGGTCGCGTTCACGCCGCCCTGCAGCGTTCGCTCGGCATACTTGTCCTCGAGCACATAGGCGATCGAAAGGGCGTCGAAGACGAAGATCTCGTCGTGGAAGCGACGGGTCGCCTCGTCGGCAGTGACGGTGGCAGGGCTGGCGGGAGACACGGCGGCCATGAGGGATCCTTGCTGTTCCTGTTAGGCGGCGTAGTCGGCGCGCGCGAAGCGCCCAATGTGAAAAGGCTCGATCGGCGTGCTGGTGGCGCCGCGGTCGATCAGCTCGGCCATGACGTCGCCGACGCCGGGGCCAAGCTGGAAGCCGTGGCCGCAGAAGCCGAAGGCGTAGTAGAGGCCGGACACCCGGGCGCTCGGCCCCATGATCGGAATATCGTCCGGCATATAGCTCTCCACGCCGCTCCAGGTGCGGATGATCCGGGCGGTCCCAAGGGCGGGTACCAGGCGGCGGAGCTGCTTGATCTGGGAGAGCGTGTTCCGCGGCAGCACGTAGGCGCGCGGGACGTCGGCGTAGGCGGGGCCGCGCCGGCCGCCGCCGAAGACGACGTTGCCGCGCTCCACCTGGCGCAGATAGACGCCCTCCTCCGGGACCGCGGTGGAGACGCCGATCACCGGCTTGATCCAGTAGGGCAGCGGCTCGGTCACCGCCATCTGCGGCCCGTGGACCGCGATCGGCACCGGCTCGCCGAACTGTTCGGACAGCCGCCCGCCCCAGGCCCCGGCCGTGATCAACACTGCCGGCGCCCGGAAGCGGCGTCCGTCTCCCGCCGTCACCTCGAAATCCTGCCCGGCCTTCTGGACCGAGAGAACCTCGGTGTTCTCGAAGACCTGCGCGCCGGCGCGCACAGCGGCGCGCCCAAAAGCCGGGGCCGCCAGGCGCGGGTTGGCGTGGCCGTCCTCCGGCGAATAGGAGCCTGCGAGCGGCTCCGGACCGATGAAGGGAAAGCGCGCCCTGAGCGCGTTGCGGCTGACTAGTTCCAGTTCGAGACCGTAGTCCCTCGCCTTCCGCGCATAGCTCTCCAGCACCTCTTGCTGCTTCTGGTCGTAGCAGACGCGGATGTGGCCGGTCGCCAGGAACTCGGCATCCTCGCCCAGCAGCGACCTCAGCCTGCCCCAGATCGCCCGCGAGCGATGGGCCAGCGGAAGCTGCGGCAGGAAGCGGCCCTGGCGGCGGACGTTGCCGAAGTTGACGCCGCTGGCCTGCTGACCGACCAGGCCGCGCTCGATCAGAAACACCGAACGGCCGCGCTGGCGCAGGAAGAAGGCGGCGGCGGCACCCATGATGCCACCACCGACGACGACCACATCTGCGGCGTGGCTTGTCATGCAGCTTCCTCTTCAGCCGATGCGGCGATAGGCAGCGGCTTGATCGGCGCCTGACCGCGCAGGCGACCGACCTGCTCCAGCGGGACGTTGGCCGCGGCGGCGACGATCTCGGCGGCGGCATGGCCGCAGTAACGGCCCTGGCAGCGACCCATGCCGACCCGGGTCAGGGCCTTGCTGCGGTTCAGCTCGCAGGCGCCCAGCTCGCGCGTAGCCTGGCGCAGCGTGCCGGCGGTGATGGTCTCGCAGCGGCAGACCACCGTCTCGTCGGGAAGCGATTGCGCCGTCGCGGCAGGCCAGGGGAAAGCCGCCGCCAGGCCACGGCGGAAGCGGTCCATCCGTTCCAATATCCGGCGCAGCCGAAGCATCTCGGCGTCGAGGCCGCCGTGTCCGCTATCGGCCAGCAACGCCAGCGCCGCCAGGCGGCCCGCCGCCTCGGCGCCGTCGGCCCCGAGCAACCGCGCGCCGTCGCCCGCCAGATAGACGCCCTCGACGCTGCTGCGCCCGTCGCGATCGATCACCGGCAGCCATTGCCGGGTCTCGGCATCGAAGCGGAATGCGCAGCGCGCCAGATCCGCGAGCTGGGTTTCCGGCCGTAGGTGATAGCCGAGTGCCACCGCGTCGCAGGGGATCGTCAAGGTCTCGCCGTCGTCGCGCCGGACGGTCACCGCCGAAACGCCCGCCTCCGGGTCACCGGCAATCTCGAGCGGCGTCACGCCGCTGTGCAGCGCAACGCCGGCGCGGCGCAGGCGGGCGACCAGCGCCAGGCCCTTGGCAAGAACGGCAGGCCGCGCCAGCAGCCGGGGCAGCGCTTTGAGGCGATAGTGAAACGGCGAAGTGTCGAGTACCGCCGCGACGCCGGCGCGCGCCTTCAGATACTGCGCGGCGACCAGGTAGAGCAGCGGCCCGGTGCCCAGGAACACCACCTGCCGGCCGATCGCCGTGGCCTGCGCCTTCAGCGCGATCTGGGCCGCGCCGAGGCTGTAAACCCCGGCCCGGTGCCAGCCGGGCAGCGGCATCAAGCGGTCGGTGGCGCCAGAGGCGATGATCAAGCGGTCGAAGCGCAGCGCCTCGACGCGGGCTCCGCTCACGACCTGCAGCTCCTTGTCCCAAAGGCCCCAGGCGAGCGTCTCCGGCCGGTAGTCGATGCTGTCCCGCAGCGCCTCGAAGCTGCGATGCAGCGACTCGGCCCGGCCTGCTTCGGTGCCGTAGAGCGCGGCGTAAGGCCGGCGGAAGCCCATCGGCTGGCGGCGGTAGATCTGACCGCCGTCGCGCTGCCCCTCGTCGATGACGACGGGACGCAGCCCTGTCTCGACAAGCGCTTCGGCCGCGCGCACCCCGGCCGGGCCGGCACCGACTATGACCACCTGGGGATGCCCGCGAGGCTCAGCCATATCTCCTCCGGCGCCTAGGTGATGATCCGCATGCCGCGCGCGACCGGCGTGGTGCAGGCGCGCAGGCGCTCGCCGTCTTCGGTCCAGACCCAGCAGTCCTGACAGGCGCCCATGAGGCAGAAGCCGGCACGGGCGCCGTCGCCGAACTCCGACTGCCGCAGGCGGCCCGTCTGGGTCAGGATTGCCACCAGCAGGCTGTCGCCCTCCAGCGCCTTCCCAGGGCGGCCGTCGATCGAGAAGGCCAGCTCCGGCCGCTCGGTCTCGCCCAGGCGGAGAAAGCGGCTCTTCATGATCTGCAGCTTCGCGTGCCGAGTACCCGGACTCTCGGGGCGCGGCGGCACTGTCTGACGCTCGGACCGATCAGCATGAGGTCAGCCTGACGCTTCCCCTTGCCGCAGACCAATACAATATGTTTTCTTATGTATAACCATTGGTTATGGAAGGCTGCTCATGAACGCGCGCCAGCTCGAGGTCTTCCGTGCCGTGATGCGCCAGGGCTCGCTGACCGCGGCGGCCGAGGCGCTCCATGTCTCACAGCCCGCTGTCAGCAAGGTGCTGCGGCATTTCGAGAGCCAGATCGGCTATCGCCTGTTCGAGCGCGTCGGCGGACGGCTGGTCGCCACTGCCGAGGCGCATCTCCTGTTCCGCGATGCGGACCGGATCTTCCGCGAGATCGAGGTGCTCAAGGGCTTCTCGGACCGGATTCGCGACAAGCGCCTCGGCCTCCTGAGGGTTGCCGCCAGCGCGCCGCCGACCTTTGCGCTGCTGCCGGCCGCGGCGGAGCGCTTCCGCCACCGCAATCCCGGAACCCGTCTGGCGCTGCACACCCTGCCGGCGAAGGAGGTCGGCGAGCGGCTGCTGATCGGTGACATCGATCTGAGCCTGACCATGACGCAGATTCCCGAACCGCAGGTGCGCAGCGAGACCATCGGCCAAGCCGAGATCGTAGCGCTGATGCGGGCGGATTCCCCTTTGGCGGCGCTCGAGGTGGTGACGCCGCCAGACCTGGCGGACCAGACTCTGATCAGCTATGGCTCGGGGCCGCCGGTGGGACGCGTGCTCGACCAGGCCTTCGAAGACTGCGGCTGCAGCCGGGAGCCGCACATCGAGATCATGCTGTCGATCTCGGCGGCACCCCTGGTCGCGCGCGGGCTGGGCGTCGCCCTGGTCGACGGCCTGATCCCCTGGAGCGATTTCGGCGATCTGGTCGTGCGGCCCTTCCGCCCGCGCACCGCGCTCGACATCGTGCTCACCACCAGCACGGCACTGCCCAAGTCGCGCTTCGTGCGCGAGTTCGCCCGCGACCTGCAGGCGGCGCTCGCCGACCTGGGACGCTGAGTCGGCGGCAGCGCCGCCACGCTTCAGTCGGGCGCCGACCGGCTTTGGTAAGTCAGCGCCAAGGGCCGGCCGCGCCCTCGCCCGCGACGTCGAGCAGCGTGTGCAGCAGCAGATTGCTGCCGGCCTCGATATCCGACCAGTCGCTGCGTTCGTCCGGCGCATGGCTGACCCCGCCCCTGCTGGCCACGAAGATCATGCCCGCGCGGGTGAGCTGCGCCATCACCTGGGTATCGTGGCCGGCGCCGCTCGGCATGACCGGCGCGTCCAGGCCGAGCGCCGCGGCCTGCCGCGCGAAAGCCGCAATGATATCGGCGTGGCAAGGGGTCGGGCTCAGCCAGCTGATTTCGGTCATCTCCAGGGTGAGGCCGTTGCACCGGGCCGCAGACTCCAGCGCCGCGCGGCAGGCCTTCGCCAAGGCCGTCATCACCGCCTCGTCTATGTCGCGTCCGACGACCGAGAACTCGGCTCGGCCCGGCACGGTGTGAGGAAAGTTGGGCTCGAGGTCGACCTTGCCGACCGTCAGGCGGCTGGCCGGCGTGCCGTGCCGCGCCAGGATATCCGGCACCGCCGCGGCGAAGTCCGCCAGTCCCCGGAAGGCGTCCTGGCGCAGTTCCATCGGCGTGGTGCCGGCGTGGTTGGCGGCGCCGGTCATGGTGACGACCCAGTTGAAGACACCGGAGATGCCTTCGACGATCCCCGCCGGACGACCGGTGCGGTCGAGCACGGGCCCCTGCTCGATGTGCAGCTCGAGGAAGGCCTTGACCGTCGCGGGGTCGCGGCGCGCCGCGCGGTAATCGTCCGGGTCCAATCCGGCGTTACGCATCGCATCGACCAGCTTCACGCCCTGGTCGTCCACTGTTTCGTAGAACCAGGTCTCGGGTATCGTGCCGGCCATGGCCTGCGCTCCCAGCATGCCGCCGAAGCGCCCCTCCTCCTCGCTGGTGCCGATGACCTCGAGCGGCGCGGCCGGCGTGATGCCGCAGTCCATCAGGGCCTCGACGCATTCGAGCGCGGCCACCACGCCCAGGGCGCCGTCGAAAGCGCCGCCATGCGGCACGCTGTCCAGATGCGAGCCCAGCAGCACCGCCGGGCCTTCGCCGACTTCCCAGCGGCCGATGACGTTGCCGACGGCATCCATCCAGACGCGCAGGCCGAGGGCGTCCATCTGCTCGCGCAGCCACCGCCGCGCCTCCATGTCTGCGGCGGAAAAGCTCGGGCGATGAACGCCCCGACCCGAGGGGTCGGCGCCGATTCGGGCCAGGGCCGTCACACGCGCCCGCAGGCGTTCGAGATTGACGGCCGGCTGGCCCGCCGCGGCCCTGCGCTTCCTTTCCGCCATGCCTCCCCCGGAGAGCTGATGCGAGTTGCCTGAAAAATTATCATAATAAATTCTTGCAGGACAGGATTTTATAATGATAAATTTGCCGATCAAATCATAAGCAAGTTCAGGGGAGCGTCACGATGAGAAAGCAGTTTGCCGCCCTCAAGTGGGCTCATGGCTTGGTCGGCGCCGCCGTGCTGGCGGTCGTGGCCGTCCTCAGCCCTGTCGAAGCACCGGCTCAGACGCCGCCCAACGTGCTGGTGGTGGGCCAGATCGCCGAGCCGAAGTCGCTCGATCCGCACACGGTGACGGCGGTCAACGACTTCCGCATCCTGATGAACCTCTATGACGGCCTGGTGCGCTACAAGGACGGCACGCTGGAGGTCGAGCCGGCGCTGGCCGAGTCCTGGACCATCAGCGACGACGGTCTGGTTTACACCTTCACCCTGCGCGAAGGCGTCACCTTCCACGACGGCTCGCCACTGACCGCCGAGGCCGTGAAGTTCAACTTCGATCGCATGCTCGACGAGAATCACCCCTATCACAACACGGGGCCGTTCCCGCTGTCCTTCTTCTTCGGTGCGATCGACTCGGTCGAGGCCAAGGACGAGCGCACCGTGGTCTTCTCCTTGAACGAACCCTATGCGCCCTTCCTTTCCAACCTGGCCTATCCGACCGGCCTGATCGTCTCGCCCGCCGCCGTCGAGCAGCACGGCGAGGACGTCGGTCGCAATCCCTCGGGCACCGGCGCCTTCCGCTTCGCCGAGTGGGAGAGCAACGCCAAGGTCGTCGTCGTGCGCAATGACGACTACTGGGACGGGGCGCCGTCGCTGGAAGCCGTGGTCTTCCGCCCGATCACAGACGCAAACACGCGCGTCGCCGAGATGCTGTCCGGCGGTATCGACCTGATGGTCGAGGTGCCGCCCGACAACGTCGCAACCTTCGCCGGGGGTCCCGGCTATTCGGTGCACGAACAGGCCGGACCGCACGTCTGGTTCCTGATCCTCAACGCCAAGGAAGGCCCCTTTGCCGACAAGCGCATGCGCCAGGCGGTGAACTACGCGATTGACAAGGAATCGCTGGTCGAGAACGTCCTGCAGGGCACCGCCGAGGTGGCCGCCGGCCCGACGCCGCCGGCCTTCTCCTGGGCCTACAACAAGAGCCTGGAACCCTATCCTCATGACCCGGAGAAGGCGCGCGAGCTCATCAAGGAGGCCGGTTTCGAGGACGCAAAGCTGACCTTCTACGTGACCGAGGGCGGCTCGGGCATGCTGGATCCCGTGCCGATGGGCACCGCCATCCAGGCCGATCTGGCAAAGGTCGGCCTCAACGTGGCGATCGAGACCTACGAATGGAACACCTTCCTCGGCAAGGTGAACCCCGGGCTCGAAGGCAAGGCCGACATGGCCGAGATGGCCTGGATGACCAACGATCCCGATACGCTCCCCTACCTGGCGCTGCGCACCGACGCCTTCCCCGACAAGGGCGGCTTCAACTCCGGCTACTACTCCAACCCGAAGGTCGACGAGCTTCTGGAGGCGGCCCGCCGCTCGACCGACCAGCAGGAGCGCGCAAGTCTCTACAAGGAGATGCAGGAGATCGTCCAGGAGGACGCACCCTGGGTTTTCGTCGCCAACTGGAAGCAGAATGCGGTGACCAGCGACCGCGTGTCCGGCTTCAAGCTGCAGCCCTCGTTCTTCCTGCTGCTGAGCGGCGTGTCGAAGTCCTGAGCCCGGCGGCCGGGCTCCGCAAAGGCGCACTTGCCTTCGCGGGGCCCGGCCGTCCAAGCTTGTCGCGCTAGCGCTGCAAAGGCTGGAGCGGATGGGTCTCTACATCCTCAAGCGCTTGCTGGCGGCCGTGCCGGTGCTGTTCGGGCTGACGGTCATCATCTTCCTGATCATGGCCATGATCCCGGGCGATCCGGCGACCGCCATCCTCGGCGCCTACGCGACGCCCGAGAACGTGGCCAGGCTCAACGAGCAGCTCGGGCTCGATAAGTCCCTGCTCGAGCAGTACGTCATCTGGATCGGCAACCTGCTGCAGGGCGACTTCGGGCGCTCCTACACGCTCAACCGCCCGGTGATCGACGAGGTGCTGGAGCGTTTCGGCGCCACGCTGATCCTCGCCGGCGCTTCCATGCTGCTCTGCTCGCTGTTCGGCCTGCTGGCCGGCATCGTCTCCGCCGTGCGCCAGTTCGGCTGGGCCGACCGCATCATCACCGTCCTCGTGCTTATCGGCCTCTCGATGCCGTCCTTCTGGCTCGGTCTGCTGCTGATCCTGGGCTTCGCGGTGCATTGGAAGCTGCTGCCCGCCAGCGGCATGTACGCCATCTACGGCGGCGGCGACCTGCCCGATCTGCTGCTGCACCTGATCCTGCCGGCGGTGACGCTGGCGGTCGTCGCCACCGGCGTCATCGCCCGGCTGACGCGCACCGCGATGCTCGAGGTACTGCGCCAGGACTACATCCGCACGGCGCGCGCCAAGGGGCTCGAGGAGCGGCGCGTGATCTATCGCCACGCCTTCAAGGCGGCGCTGGTCAGCGTGATACCGGTGCTCGGCATCCAGGCGGGCTTCGTGCTCGGCGGCGCGGTCTACATCGAGACCGTGTTCCAGTGGCCCGGCATCGGCGGCATGCTGGTCAAGGCGATCTCCACGCGTGATCTGCTGCTGGTCCAGGGCGGCGTCCTGGTGGTTGCCGCGAGCTACGTGCTGTTCAACCTGCTGGCCGACGTAGCCCAGCACCTGCTCGATCCGAGGCTGAAGACATGACTCAGGCCGCGGTCGCCGCCAAGCCGCAAGCCGGCGCCGCGCGCTCCGGCCGGCCCAGCCCCTGGCGCCTCTTCTCGGCCAACCGGCTCGCGGCCGGCGGCCTGATCGTGCTGGGCCTGGTCGCCGTTCTCGTCCTGCTGGCTCCCCTGTTGCCGCTGCCGTCCCCGGACGTGACCGACCCGGCCAAGCGCCTGCTGCCGCCGCTGAGCGACAGCCATCTCCTGGGGACCGATCAGCTCGGCCGCGATCTATTGAGCCGGCTGCTGTTCGGCACGCGCACCTCCATCGCCGTCGGGCTGTCGGCCACATTGGTCGCGGCGGTCATCGGCTCGCTGATCGGCCTGATCGCCGGCTACAGCGGCGGGCGCAGCGACAACCTGATCATGCGCGGCATCGACATGCTTATGGCCTTTCCCTACATCCTGCTGGCGCTCGCCATCGTCGCCGCGCTCGGGCCCGGCCTGATGAATGCGCTCTACGCCATTGCCATCGTCAACATACCCTTCTTCGCGCGCAACATCCGCGGCGTGACCGTAAGCCTGGCGCACCGCGAGTTCGTCGATGCCGCGCGCATGTCGGGCAAGGGCAACGTCTCGATCCTCATGACCGAGGTGCTGCCGAACGTGCTGCCGGTGATCGTGATCACCATGGCAACGACGGTCGGCTGGATGATCCTGGAAACGGCGGGCCTCAGCTTCCTCGGCCTGGGCGCGCAGCCGCCGCAGGCCGATCTCGGTTCGATGCTGGGCGAGGGCCGCCGCCAGCTCTTCACCGCGCCGCATGTCTCGATCATTCCCGGCCTGATGATCTTCATCCTGGTGATGAGCATCAATCTGATGGGCGACGGCATCCGCGACGTGCTCGACCCGCGCCTGAAGTCCGGCGCGCTCGGCCGGCCCTCGGCCCGGACCGACGTCGCGCGGGACCGTGACAGGACCGACAAGGAGCAGGACAACCCGAACGCTTTGCTGAAGGTCCGCGAGCTGACGACGGAGTTCCGCGTCGGCAGCGAGGTCTACCGTGCAGTCGGCGGGGTCGACTTCCACTTGAACCCAAAGGAATGCCTGGGCCTGGTCGGGGAATCGGGATCGGGCAAGTCGGTCACAGCCATGTCGCTGCTGGGGCTGGTCCCGACCCCGCCCGGCCGCATCGTCGGCGGCAGCGTTACCTATCAGGGGGAAGACCTGCTCGACGTCGGCGACGCCCGCCTGCGCCAGCTGCGCGGTGGCAGCTTCGCCTGCGTGTTCCAGGATCCGCTGTCCACCCTGCATCCGCTCTTCACCGTCGGCGATCAGATCATCGAGGCGATCCGCGCCCATCAGCCCCTGGACTATCGGGCGGCGCACGCCTTGGCGGTCGAGCTGCTGAGGCAGGTGCAGATCCCCAGCGCCGAGCAGCGCATGGAGTCCTATCCGCACGAGCTGTCCGGCGGCATGCGCCAGCGCATCTGCATCGCCATGGCGCTCGCCAACGACCCGGAAATCCTGATCGCCGACGAGCCGACCACGGCGCTCGACGTCACGGTGCAGGCGCAGATGTTGAAGCTGCTCAACCGCCTGCGCATGGGCAAGCAGGCAGCGGTCCTCTTCATCACCCATGATTTCGGCGTGGTCTCCGAGATCTGCGACCGGGTGGCGGTGATGTACGCCGGGCGCATCGTCGAGATCGGCCCGACCGAGGCGGTGCTGGCCACGCCGGCTCACCCCTATACCCGCAAGCTGATCGATTGCGTGCCGGTGCTGGGCGAGCCCGAGCGCCGGCTCGACGCCATTCCCGGCCTGCCCCCCGCGGTCAACCGCCTGCCCGCCGGCTGCGCCTTCGCCGACCGCTGCCCCAGGGCCCGGGCCGACTGCCGTAGGGGCGACATCACGCTCGATCCCCTTGGCCCGTCGCGCGCGGTGCGCTGCGTCTATCCGCTCGACGCATCCGAAGGGGAGCGTGCGAGATGAGCGCGGCCTTGCTGCAGGTCGACGGCTTGGCGCGCCGTTTCGGCGGCGCGCGGCGCCTGCTCGGCGGGCGCCTGCCGAGCATCCACGCCGTGCAGGGCATCACACTCGAGGTGCACAAGGGCGAAACCCTGGGCATCGTCGGCGAATCGGGCTGCGGCAAGTCGACCCTGGCGCGCATGCTGGTCGGTCTCGACCGGCCGAGCGACGGCGTCATCCGGCTGGGCGGCAAGGAGATCAAGTCGGGTGGACGGCTCGACGGACGGCCGCTGGCGGCCACGATCCAGTACGTCTTCCAGGATCCGGTGAGCTCGCTCAACCCGCGCAAGACCATCCGCTCGATCCTGATGGCGCCCATGACCCACCTGCTGGGCCTGTCGCGCGAGCGCTGCGAAGACCGCCTGAAGGAGCTGATGGACGCCGTCAACCTGCGCGAGGAGTTCCTTGAGCGCTATCCGCACGAGTTCTCCGGCGGACAGGCCCAGCGCATCGGCATTGCCCGCGCCCTGGCCGCAGAGCCCAGCATCATCGTGCTCGACGAGCCGGTCTCGGCCCTGGACGTCTCGGTCCAGGCCCAGGTGCTCAACCTGCTGGACGAGCTCAAGACGCGCTTTGGCTTGACTTATGTCTTCATCAGCCACGATCTATCGGTCGTCGAAAGCATCAGCGATCGGGTTGCGGTCATGTACTTCGGTCGGGTCGTTGAGATGGCGCCAGCCGCCGAGCTGTTCCGGGCGCCAAGGCATCCCTACACCAAGCTGCTGTTGGAGTCCGCACCGGTGCCGGGGCGCCGCCATATCGAAGGCGAAGACCGGCCGGCGGAACTGCCCAACCCTTACGCGCCGCCGCCCGGCTGCGCCTTCGCGCCACGCTGCCCCCGGGCCCGGGAGGACTGCCGGGCCAAGCGCCCCGCCCTGGCAGCCCCGGGCGATGAGGCGCACAAGGCCGCCTGCTTCTACCCCTTGGAAGAGTCGGACAACGGGAGGACCCATTGAGGTGAGCGAGCAGGAAAGCGCCAGCAGACAGGCCACCACGGCCGAACCGCCTGCCCGATCGGCCAAGCGCCCGGAGGAGATCAGCGAGCGCCTGAAGGACTGGATCGTCGAGCACGACCTGAAGCCGGGCGACCGCTTGCCTCAGGAGCGCGAGCTCATCGAGATGTTCAAGGCCTCCAAGAGCACCGTCCGGGAGGCGCTCGGCGCGCTGCAGACGCAGGGGCTGGTCCGCACCCGCACGGGCCCCGGCGGCGGCGCCTACATCGCCCAGCTCGACGGCCGGCGCGCCATGGAGCTGCTCGGCAACTACTTCTTCTTTTCGCAGCCGACCATCGGCGACATCTATGCCCTGCGCAAGCTGCTGGAGCCGGAAATGGCGGCCTCGCTGGTCGGCAAGCTAGACGAGGCCGACTACCGGCGCCTGCACGCCACGATCCGGCTCTACGACCACCCGCCGGCGAACCTCGGCGAGGAGTATCGCCAGCGTCTGGCCGAGCTCGACTTCCATTCGGTACTGGCCGCGCTCTGCCCCAATCCCGTGCTTGGGTTCTTCTGCGGCTTCCTGCAGAACCTGCTGCGCAACCTGACGATCTGCCGGCGCATCTACAGCACGCCCAACCCAGAGCTGCGGGAAAGCGGCTTCAACTACCAGGTCGGTCTACTGGCCGCGCTGCACCGGGGCGACGAGGCGGAAGTGCGCCGCATCATGTACGAGCACATGTGCGCGGCACAGGCCTATATGGAGTCCTGCGAGGCGGAGATGACGAACCGCTTCCTGCGGCTCGATCGGAGCTAGAGTCCGAGGGGAACGCCCGCAACCTCAGGACGGCAGGCGAGGCTCGCCCGGATCGTGCGCCTTCTCGAGCTGGCTGATCAGCGCATCGAGCCTGATCAGCACGGCCGATACCGCGTTGCGGGTGAGAAAGCCGACCGCCTTGGTATCGCCCCGCTCCATGGCGCTCAATCGCGACGCAATGTCCTGATGGAAGATCGTGACTTCCTGGCGCCAGTCGAGCCTGGGCAGGAAATAGAACCAAACCCTGGCGGTCCGGAAGTAGAGGTCGTCGTAGACCTGCAGGAGCTGCCGATTGCCAATCAGGCTGCAGGTCGCGCCATGCACCTTCATGTCGATGCGGGCAAAGGTCTCGAGATCCGGGTGCTCGATCAGCTCATGGCACTCGGCCTTGGCCTCGGCCATCGCCTTGATCGCGGCCTCGCTCGGCGCAAGCGGCGAGAGCACGCCGATCAGCTCGGCCAGATAGCTGCGGAAGGTCTTGTCCTCCCTCAGCTTCTCGAAGTCGATCGGCGCGACGCTGGTGCGCACGCCGTGCCGGCTGACGACCAGGCCGTGGTAGGAGAGCTGTTGCAGCACGCTGCGGATCGGCGTCCGGCTGACGTCGAACTCGGCGGCGAGCGCGTCGATGTCGAGAATCGTGCCCGGCGGGTACTTGAGCAGCGTGATGCGCTCGCGAATGATGTGATAGATGGCCTGAAAACGGCGCTGCGAAGGCGTCGCCAGGCGCTCGCGCCTGAGCGCCAGCGGCGCGGTGTCATCCC
>JBHJOF010000133.1:0-9149 GCA_050330055.1 Kiloniellales bacterium | reverse complement strand
CCTTGAGGCGCGCTTCGGCGGCCGGAGGCAAGGAACGCGGCGCCGACGGTGGCGGCCGCCGCGGGCCGCTCAGCGGTCCCTGCTGCAGGCGCAGCCGGGCGACGGCGTTATAACCCAGATAGCCGTTCACGCGCTCGCGGATCTGCGGCTCGACGTGCTGCAGCAGGACGCCATAGCCGGGCGCCACGCGCAGGTTCAGGGTGCCCTCGGCGCGACGATCGCGGTGCGGGAAGGAAAGCCTGAGCGGCAGCGACACGGCGGCAATTTCGGGCCCGACGATCGCCTGCCAGTCGTGCAGCAGGCCGCCCGCCGCCAGGCCGCGCCGGCCCAGGGCCGGGCGCGTCACCGCCGCCAAGGTCTCGCCCAGGGCGCGCAGGCCACGGGACCGGCGTTGGGTCCTTCCGGCCTTCGATGCGATAGGCTGCGCCGCCTTATCCCCGGAGTCGTCGCGCATCGCGTCCTTCGCCGTTTCTGCTCGCCGCCAAGGCGGGTATCAAGGGAGCCGTCGCGGAGCACTATACGTCACGGAGCACTATAGAGGAGGCCATGGCCAAACGCACCGCCGCTCTCGACCGACTTAGCGACGACGCGGCTGCGCGGCTGCTCGCCTGGTATGACCGCCAGGGACGCAGCCTGCCGTGGCGCGCGCCACGCGGTGCACGTCCCGATCCCTATCGCGTCTGGCTGAGCGAGATCATGCTGCAGCAGACCACGGTTCCGGCGGTCGCCCCCTACTTCGCAAAGTTCGTGGAGCGCTGGCCGAGCGTCGAGGCCCTGGCCGCGGCGCCGCTCGACGCGGTGCTGACCGCCTGGGCCGGGCTCGGCTACTACGCCCGCGCCCGCAACCTGCACACCTGCGCCAAAGTCGTGGCCGAGGAGCGCGGCGGCCGCTTCCCCGACAGCGAAGCGGACTTGCTGAAGCTGCCCGGCATCGGCGCCTACACGGCGGCGGCGATCGCTGCCATCGCCTTCGACCGCAGGGCGACCGTGGTCGACGGCAACGTCGAGCGGGTGGTGGCGCGGCTCTTCGCGCTGGAGACGCCGCTGCCTGCGGCCAAGCCGGAATTGCGCCGCCTGGCTGCGCGGCTGACGCCCGAGCGGCGGCCCGGCGACTTCGCCCAGGCCATGATGGACCTCGGCGCCACGCTCTGCCTGCCGCGCAAGCCCAAGTGCATGCTCTGCCCGCTGGCGCAAGGCTGCGCCGCCCGGGCCGCCGGCAGCGCCGAGACGCTGCCGCGGCGAGTGCCCAAGGCCGAGCGGCCGACCAGGCGCGCGGTCGCCTTCTGGACCCTGTCTCCGGCGGGCCGGGTACTGCTGCGCCGCCGGCCCGAGCGGGGCCTGCTCGGCGGCATGATGGAGGTGCCCTCGACCGACTGGCGCAGCCAAGCCTGGAGCGCCACCGAGGCGCGCCGGGCGGCGCCGGGCGAGGCGGACTGGCGGCCGTTGCCGGGCCAGGTGCGCCACACCTTCACCCACTTCCATCTGGAGGTCGAGGTCTGGGCCGGCCGGTTGCAGGGCGACGGCAGGGCGACGCGCGCCGACGAGCGTTGGGTCCACATCGACGAACTCGGCGACCAGGCCCTGCCCAGCGTCATGCACAAGATCATCCGCCACGCCGTCAAGCAGACCGCCGTGACCTGACCCCGGCCAGTCTCAGGCTATAAGCCTTTGGCACAGATAGCAAAAATGCATGTCACAGCTTTGTCCCCGTGGCTCCCCCGCCGCCTTAGGGATAGGGAAACCGATGCCTACGTATAAATGGCCGATCTGCAAACCTGCGCAGCCCCAGCCGAGGAGATGGGTGTGATGACCGCGAGTTCTTTCCCCTATGTCACGCGCAAGTCCTTCGCCGCCCTGGCGATCGGCCTGGCGATGATCCTGGGACCCACGGCGGCCTGGGCCGATCCGCCGCCCTGGGCCCCGGCCCACGGCTGGCGCGCCCAGCAAGGCCACAAGCACGGCCACAAGCAGAAGCACAAGCAGTACCATGCGCAGCCTTCCGGCCTGCCGTTCGGACTCGATCTCGGCACCTGCAATCGCGACGTGATCGGCGCGCTGCTCGGCGGCGGCGCCGGCGCGGCGGTCGGCTCGACGATCGGCAAGGGCAGCGGCAACACCGCGGCCATCATCGGCGGCGCGGTGCTGGGCGCGATCGTCGGTGGCACGATTGGCCGGACCATGGACCAGGCGGACCACGCCTGCACCGGCCAGGTACTCGAATATGCCGCGGACGGGCAGACCATTCACTGGGGCGGGCCGCAGGAGACCTATCAGGTCACGCCGCTGCAGACCTACCGGTCTGGCGACGGCCGCTACTGCCGGGAGTACAACACCACGGCCGTGATCGGCAGCCAGACACAGCAGGTCTACGGCACCGCCTGCCGCCAGCCCGACGGTTCGTGGCAGCTGGTGAGCTAGCGCCGACGGCCGGAAAGGGCGATCTCCCTGCAGCGACGAAAAATGCCGCCCGCAAAAGCGGGCGGCAGTTGACAGGGAGAAAGTCAGCGAATGGAGCGCGTGGCGGCCGGGCTAGGCGTCGGGAGGGCTAGGATCCCAGGCCGCCACACGGCGGTCCGAGGGGATGGACCGCATAAGACCCCAAACCGGGGCCAGGAAAACGCCCGGATCAAGCGCCTTCCACGCGGGCACGGTGGCCTGACTGCCTGGCTCTGTCTGTGATAAGACTCACAATGCTGACGGTTTTCCAATGGCCGCCGGCACCTTGCCGGCCTAGCTCAGCTCGGCCCTAAGCTTCTGGCGCAGAACGTCGATCGGCACCAGGCGGCCCTCCACGGGAAGATTCCAGAAGAGCCAGCCGTTGCAGGCCGGCGCACCCTGGACGTGGGCGCCGACCTGGTGGATCGAGCCCTTGAAGTCGGCGGTGATCAAGGTGCCGTCGGCACGCACCTTCGCCGTCCAGCGCTTCCCCCTGGGTCCCTGGGGCCCATAGAGAACAGTGCCCGGATCGAGCAGGCCGCGCTCGACCAGCCAGCCGAAGGGGATGCGCGGCTCGTCGCGCTTGGAGGGCGTCTCGACCAGCTCGGCATCGGCCACCGGGCGCACGCGGTCGATGCGGTCCTGCGCCATGGCGGCATAGCCCTGGTCCTGCTCGAAGCCGATGAAGTGGCGGCGCAGGCGCTTGGCCACCGCCGCCGTGGTGCCGCTGCCGAGGAAGGGATCGAGCACCAGGTCGCCCGGCTTGCTGGCCGCCAGGATGATCCGGTGCAGCAGCGCCTCGGGCTTCTGCGTCGGATGGGCCTTGCGCCCGGCCGGGTCGCGCAGCCGCTCGGGCCCGGTACAGAGCGGGATCAGCCAGTCGCTGCGCATCTGCAGGTCGTCGTTCAGCGCCTTCATGGCGGCGTAGTTGAAGGTGTAGCGCGCCTCGCGGCTCTTGGCCGCCCAGATCAGGGTCTCGTGCGCGTTGGTGAAGCGCCGACCGCGGAAGTTCGGCATGGGATTGGTCTTGCGCCAGACCACGTCGTTCAGGATCCAGAAGCCGAGGTCCTGCAGCAGGGCGCCGACGCGGAAGATGTTGTGATAGCTGCCGATCACCCAGAGGCTGCCGTCATCCTTCAGCACTCGCTGCGCCGCGGCCAGCCAGCGGCCGGTGAAGTCGTCGTAGGCTGCCAGTGGTCCCATGGGGCCCTCGAACTTGTCCCAGTCATCGTCGACGCCGTCGACCACCGACTGGTTCGGACGCGTCAGCTCGCCGGCGAGCTGCAGGTTGTAGGGCGGGTCGGCGAACACCAGGTCGACTGACCGCTCCGGCAGCCAGCCCATTAGTTCGACACAGTCTCCGACCCTGACGACGTCGCGCTCCATCGCAGGCTCCCCCCGGAAAACGAGCGGCCATCCAAGCCGATGGCGAGTCCCCCGTCAAGAGTCCCTATGAGGAGTCCGGGTCCAGAGTCCGTCTTTGGAGTCAAAAGGTTAATTCGATGATCTCACGTACCGGGCGAAACGAGCGGCGATGCTCGACGGTGACGCCGAGGCGGCGTAAGGCGGCCTGGTGCTCGCGCGTGCCGTAGCCGTAGTTGCGCTCCCAGCCGTAGCCGGGATGGCGCGCCGAGAGCTCCGTCATGTGCCGGTCGCGCGCCACCTTGGCCAGGATCGAGGCGGTGGCGATGGAAAGACAGGCGCCGTCGCCTCCGACCACGGTCCGGCAGGGGCAGCCCAGGCGCGGCGCCTGCTTGCCGTCGACCAGCGCCGCGTCCGGTTGCTGCGCCAGCGCCGCCACCGCGCGCTGCATGGCAAGCAGGCTGGCCTGCAGGATGTTGAGCGCATCGATCTCTGCGACGCTGGCCCAGCCGAGGCCGAACTGCAGGGCCCTGCCGTCGCTCTCCTGTGCCGTATGGACCAGCGCGTCGCGGATTTCGAGGCGCAGCTCGGCAGTCAGCAGCTTCGAATCATTGATCGCGGCGACGAGGTCGTCCGGCAACGTCGCGGGGTCGAGCCAGACTGCGGCCGCCGTCACCGGTCCGGCGAGCGGGCCGCGCCCGGCCTCGTCGACGCCGACCACCCGGCGCCCGTCGCCGGCCCCCAACCCCAGCTCCAGTGTGAAGTCCGGCATCCCCCGCTCCCTCCGTGCGCCCAATCTAGCCGCAGCGTCCCATGACGGTCGCGATGACGCCCTGTTCTATCACCCTCACCCTCCCATGGGGCTTACGCCCCATGGGCCCCTCCCTCTCCCCTCAAGGGAGAGGGGAAAAACTATGCGCCGACAAATGCTTACCCTCTCCCTTGGAGGGGAGAGGGAGGGGCCCATCGCGTAAGCGATGGGAGGGTGAGGGTGACGGAAAGGGCGTGCGTGCACTCGCGCCAGGAAGTGTGAGGGGCAGTTCGTGTATGGTCATCTGCACCCGCGCTAGCGGCGCTTGCGGCCGCCGCGCGGCGGCAGGCCGAGGCCCGGCGTGGCATCGGGGTCGCGGCCGTCGCTGCCGCGCCGCGAGCGCGGCATGATGTCGCCCATCCAGCGCGTCGCGTTGCTCGCCATGTCGATCATCTGCTCCTCGCCGCGCATGCGCGAGCGGATCAGCGACCAGGGATCGCCGCCGACGGTGAGGCGCACGGTTTCGCGCCCCGAGGTGATGCCGAGCAGGATCACCCGGTGCAGGCGGCGCGCCGCCTCGAGCCAGAGCGGCGAGAGCACCAGCGACAGCACGGTGACGGCGACGATCAGGCGGTAGGCTTCGGGCGACACTGCGCGCACCGAGATGCCGAGGGCGGCCATGATGAAGGAGAACTCGCCCAACTGCGCCAGCAGCACGCCCGACAGGACGGCGCGCGGCCAGGACTCGCCGAACAGGCGCAACACGCCGATGTTGAGCCCGGTCTTGAAGACCGCGATGAAGGCGGCGAGCAACAGCACGAGCAGCAGGTTGTCGAGCACGAAGTCGAGATCGAGCAGCAGGCCGATCGAGAGGAAGAAGACCATCAGCAGCACGCTCTGGATCGGCTCGGTGTGGCGGATCATGGCCTTGCGGCTGGTCGAGTTGCCGATCATCAGCCCGGCGATGAAGGCGCCGTAGGCGGCCGAAAGACCGAGCAGGCCGGAGACCGTAGCGGCGCCGAAGCAGAAGGCGAGGCCGGCCAGCGGCGTCAGCTCGGCGCTCTTTTCGAGCCAGTCGGTAAGCGGCAGGCGCAGCGTCTGGCGCTGGCTGAGATAGACGATGAGCAGCACCAGGAACACGAGCGACAGCACCACGTTGGCGATGCCCTGCCACTGGAAGCCGCCCTCGCCGCCGAAGGCGCCGATGATCAGCATCATCGGCACCACGGCCAGGTCCTGCGCCACCAGGATGCCGATGGTGACCTGGCCGACCCGGGTGCGCAGCTCGCCGATGTCCTCCAGCATCTTGACCGCGACCGCCGTGGAGGAGACGGCGACCACGAAACCGAGCAGCACGATGCGCGGCGTCGACCAGTCCAGGATCGTACCCGCGAGCAGCATGACGCCCAGGCTGGCGCCGATCTGGCAGAGCGTGGTCAGGACGGCGATGCGCCAGACCTCGCGGATGCCGCGCAGGCTGATCTCCATGCCGACCAGGAACAGCAGCATGAGCACGCCGAGCTCGGCCATGGTCTGGATTACGCCGCGGTCCTGCACCATGCCGAAGCCGGAGGGGCCGAGGATCACGCCGGCCAGGATGTAGCCGACCAGGGCGGGCTGCCTGAAGCGCTGCATGGCGAGGCCGCAGCCCAGGGCCGCGAGCGCGACCACCGCGATGCCGGTGAGCTGGTGACTGTGCAGCGACTCCATGGTGCGCACAGTTTAACACGAGGTGGTGAAGAAATTCCGGCGCAGAGGCGATTGCTGCGCTGTGCCGCGCCGTCAGAGCCCTCAGAACAGCGTCATCTGCCGGCGGTCGCGGGCGGGGCGCTCGAAGCGGCTGCAGTCGAGCTCCCAGTCGTTGCGGCCGAGGCCGAGGCGCTTGCAGGCGAGGTCGAAGCGCTTGGCCAGGGTCTCGGCGTAGACGCCGCTGCCGCGGAAGCGCCGGCCGAAGGTGGCGTCGTAGTCGCGGCCGCCGCGCATCTCGCGCAGCTGGTGCATGACCTTGTCCTCGCGGTCCGGAAAGTGCGCCCCCAGCCACTCGACGAAGAGGTCGCGGATCTCGAGCGGCAGGCGCAGCAGGATATAGCCGGCTGATGGCGCTCCGGCCTCGGCGCCGGCTGCCAGGATGCGGTCGAGCTCGCCGTCGTTGAGCGCCGGGATCATGGGCGCCGCCATCACCCCGCAGGGCACGCCGGCCTGGTTGAGCGCCTTGATCGCGGCCAGGCGGCGCGCCGGGGTCGGCGCCCGCGGCTCCATCAGGCGCGCCAGGCGGCGGTCGAGGGTGGTGACCGAGATCATGACCCGGGCCAGGCGCCGGCGGGCCATGGGCACCAGGATGTCGAGGTCGCGCAGCACCAGGTCCGACTTGGTGACAAGTGTGAGCGGATGGCTGCAGTCGGCCAGCACCTGCAGCACCTGGCGGGTCAGCCCCAGGCGGCGCTCGAGCGGCTGGTAGGGATCGGTGTTGGTGCCGAGCGCGATCGGCGCCGGCTTGTAGGAAGGCCTGGCCAGCTCGGCCTGGAGCAGCGCCGCCACCTCGTGCTTGACCACGATCTTGCTCTCGAAGTCGAGCCCGGCCGAGAAGCCGAGGAAGGCATGGGTCGGCCGGGCGAAGCAGTAGACGCAGCCGTGCTCGCAGCCGCGATAGGGATTGATCGAGCGGTCGAAGGGGATATCGGGCGACTGGTTGCGGGCGATCACGCTGCAGCTGGTGTCGGGGATCACCTGGGTGGCGAGCGGCGGCGGCCCGTCGTCCTCATCCTCCTGCGGGCGGGCCCAGCCGTCGTCGATGGCGACGCGTTCATGCGCCTCGAAGCGGCCGCTGCGGTTGCTGACCGCGCCGCGGCCCTTGCGCGCCCGGTCCGGCAGGGTCTCGACCATGAGTCCAGTCTAAGGCTTCTATCTGAACAAAACAAGAACATGATATAGGCCCGATAGGAGACCATTCCCAAGATGTTGCGGCGCCGAAAATTCGCCCGCCCACATCTACCCTGCGACTCGGGCGCGACTCGGGCGCGAACGGAAAAAGAACACGAAGAGGCAATATCCGAGTGGCTACGTCGGACTATCGGCGAGTCAGATCAGATCGTCGAGCGTTGGGCTGCCGCGCCATTCGCCGCGCATGCGCGCGAGGGTCGCGGCCGAGAGATAGTCGGCGACCCGCCCGGCGACGTGGGCGATCAGGGCCGGGTCGCTGTTCTCGGCCGACCAGTCCTCGGCCGAAGCGGCAGCCTCAAGGTCGCGCCGCCGGCTCCGGCGGTGCAGCACCGACCACTTGGCGCACCAGGTGATGGCGCGCAGGAACAGGAGACGGCGCATTGGCAGCAGCCAGGGCCGCAGTTCCTCGACCAGCGCCGGCCCGGCAATCTCCTGGGCGGTGGCCAGGTAGTACCGATAGAAAGCGGCCACCTGCCCGACATGGAGATCCGCCCAGGTCTCGCTGTCCCAGGTGGTGGAGGAGTAGACCGTGGCGTGCGCCAGGTCGGTGCCGGGCGAGCCATAGAGCGCCTTCTCCAGGTCGACGATGACGGCACGGCCGCTCGGTTCGATGAGAAAGTTGCCGGGGTGGGTGTCGGTCAGCACCAGGGTGACCGGCTGCGCGCGCCCGGCGACGCTCGCCCCGAGGTCGCCCTGGAAGCCCCTGGCCCAGGCCAGCTCGTCCTCGATCTCGGCGCGCGCCGCGGCCGAGAGGCCAGCCTCGTCCAGGAAGGCCGCCTGCGCTTCGATTTCCTTCAGGGCGCCGCCGACAGGATCCTGGTGGTCGGCCAGCGGCGGGCGCGCGGCCGGCGGCGGCAACGGCAGCGAATGGACCCGCGCCATGGCCTCGGCCAGGGCCGGCAGGTCGTCGGGCAGGCTGGGCGGGCGGCCGTGGATATGCTCGACCAGCAGCGCCCCCATGGGCAGCTGTGGCGCCGGCTCGATCACGCCCAAGAGGCGCGGCCCGTGGCCGGAGCGGCTGACCCGAGCGAAGCAGGCCGCCTGGTAGGCCAGGTTGTCGGCGGCGGCGAGCGCGAACTGGCTCTGCTTCGGCACCCGCAGCAGGACCGGACAGCCGGCGGCGCGGCGGCCGGTCACCGCCACGTGGTCGTGCGCCAGACCCTTGACCGGCAGCGGCGCCAGTGCGTCCGGCGGCAGGCCGGCGAAGCCGGGCAAGGCGGTGAGCGCGGCGTGCAGGGCCTGGAGGTCGAGCGCCATGGCGCGACAGCTAGCACAGGCCGGCCGTCCTGGCAGCGCAATCGGCATCAAGCCCGCGTGAGGCGGCGGCGGCAGATGCCCAACCGTGCTATGACGCGGGACATGGAGCGACCCTTCATCTCGGTCGTGATCCCGACCCGCAAGGCCGCCGCCGAGCTATCGGCGACTCTGGCGGTGCTCGAGCAGGGACGGCGCCACGGCCTGATCGCCGAGATCGTCGTGGCCGACGCCGGTTCGCGCGACGCGACCGCGGCGATCGCCCGGCAGATGGGCGCCCGCGTCCTTGAGGCAGCGCCCGGGCGCGGGCCGCAGCTGGCGGCCGGCGCGGCCGCGGCACGGGAGGGAACGTGGCTGCTGTTCCTGCACGCCGACTCGCGGCCGGCCGCCGGCTGGAGCGAAGCGC
>JBHJOF010000132.1:0-9205 GCA_050330055.1 Kiloniellales bacterium | reverse complement strand
GGACAGGCCGCGGCCACCGGGCAGGCGCGGGCCCTTCTCGTGCGCCCGGTAGGTCACCTCGGGCACGGCGGCCTCGCGCGCGAAGGCGGCGGCCGAAGCATAGCCGGCCTGCAGGCGCGCCCAGCGCAGACGATCCGCCGGTGTGGCTGCGGGTGTGGTCGGGGCATTCATTGCAATGCGTATTGTAGTGGTTCGTTCTAGTCCTGTCCAACACAATTCGTATTGACATTGGCGCTGCAGATTGTATCGTCGTGGGCGTGGCGCAGGGCCGCAGGCAGGCGGGAAAAGGGAGGCATCGTGGATCGGAAAGCGCGCTTCGGTGGCAGTTCAGGCGCCGCTGCCGGCGGCTGTTCAACGGGCAGCCCGGGCGACGCGACGCTGCTCGCCTATAGGACGGCGGCGGCGCAGGCGCGGCGCGAGGCGCTGCTGGTCCGGGCCGAGCGGCGGCGCTGGCGGCAGCAAGCCAGCGGCGGTTCGGTGGTGCTGCTGGCCTTTCCGCGGGCGCCCAGCTTGCGCTCTCCCTTCGCCTCTGGCGCCGATCTCGGGCCGCGGCCGGTGAGTTGCCAGTGGCTCTATGGCGACGGTCCCTTCGCCGATGCCGACAAGTGCGGCGCGCCGACGCTGGCGGGAGAGTCCTATTGCCGCGCGCATCTGCCGCGGCTGTTTCTGGTGCCGGATTCGGATGGCGCGCGGGACGCCGGTGAAGGGCCGGAGCGCAGCCAGCGCTAGATCAAAACAGGGTGGCTGGTTTCGCGACGGCGGCAGCGCCGCAGCAGCGCCCAGTCGAGGGGCACGGCCGTCCAATCCAAGACTGTTGCAGAGACCAAGGGAGGGTTCGCGGTGGCGCAGAAGCAGGGCAGACGGCGGCGCATGGACAAGGGCGATGTCAAGGACGGCGGGAGGCCCGCCTACCCGCACCTCGAGCTGCCGCCCGAGCCGCCACTGCCCGATGCGCCGCTCAGCGACCGCAAGGCCTGGGAGGCTTATGCCGTGGCCTGCCTAACGCGCAGCCGTACGGTTGCCGCCCTGATCCAGGCGCACGGCCGGCAGCGCACCCTGGCTTCCGAGGCGCGCAAGCCGCTCGACTTCCGCGCCCAGCACCGCGCGGTGACGGACGAGCGACCCGGACGTCCCGGACGCCAGGGGCCCGTGGTCGAGCGCCTGGCGCAGCAGATCCCCGACGCCGAGGGTCGGGCCGGCCATCCGCACCGCGCCTATGACACGCTGGCGACGCTGTTCCGTAACGGCTCGATCGACCGCGACGAGCTGGCCGCCGGGCGCCAGTTCGAGGAGGCCTTCCGCCTGGCGCGGCTCGACCCGCTGCACGCCTCGAACCCGGCGCGGATCAAGGCCTCGGGAGTCCGCGATCTCTCGAATGGCATGGTGGCGGGGCGCGAGGCCGTGGCGCGCGCCATGAAGATTCTCGGCGGCTACGCCTCGCCGGCCGGCTCGGCGATCTGGTGGGTGCTGGGCTGCGGCCACACCATCAAGGAGTTCGCGCAGGCGACCCAGCTCGGCGGTGGGCGCTCGCTGGACGAGAAGACGGCGAAGGGTGTGCTCTACCCCTGAGCTACGGCGGCATCCGGTTGGGCATTCTGTCGGGGGTATCCTGCCCGAGCGGGGCGGACCTTGCCACCAGCCCGGTACGAAGGCAACCCCCAGACGCGGCCCCGGCCATCGCCCGGTGGCGGCCGACGGGCTTGCCTTGACCCCTTGCCTTGACCTGGCCACAGTCGCCGCGCAGAGTGCCCGGCGATGGTTAGCAAAGCGTCAACATCTCCTGTGCGACAAGAGGGGGCCGTGCGAAAAGAACGGGCCGGGACGGGGGACGCACGGGCCGAGCGGCTGAGCCAGGCGCTGCGCGACAACCTGAAGCGGCGCAAGGCGCAGGCGCGGGCCCGCCTCCAGTCGTCACAGGAGTCCGCCCCTGTCTCTGGGCCAACGGCCGGCCCATTGGCGCCAGGGGGCCGCGAGCCTTGAGCAGACCCAGCCGCAACATGCTAGAGTAAGCAACGCTGCCGAGTCTCCCCACAGGTCAGCCGTTTCCAAACAGTCGCTTGGGCCAGCTTCGGCTGACGGGCCGGGCGAGCGCGGAAGGCGTTTGACGGCAAGGACGGCCCCCTAGGCGCCCTGCCGGTCGCAGTAGAAGGACATTGAATGGACAAGATACGCATCGTCGGGGGGCGTCAGCTGCACGGCGAAATCCCGATCTCGGGCGCGAAGAACGCGGCCCTGAAGCTGATGGCCGCGAGTCTCCTGACCGAGGACACGCTGACCCTGGAGAACCTGCCGCAGCTGGCCGACATCACGACACAGGTCGGCCTGCTGGTGCACCTCGGGGTGCAGTTCCGGATGAACGGCCGGGCGCGCGTCAACGGCCAGAACGGCCGCGTGCTGGAGATCTGCGCCGGCCGCATCACCTCGACCTGTGCGCCCTATGACCTGGTGCGTAAGATGCGCGCCAGCATCCTGGTGCTGGGCCCGCTGGTCGCGCGCATGGGCCATGCCGAGGTCTCGCTGCCCGGCGGCTGCGCCATCGGCACCCGGCCGATCGACCTGCACCTGAACGGCCTGGAGCAGCTCGGCGCGAAGATCGAGTTGAAGGAAGGCTACGTCCAGGCGACCGCGCCGGACGGCCTGACCGGCGCCGAGATCGTGTTCCCCACCGTCTCCGTGGGGGCGACCGAGAACCTGCTGATGGCCGCCACCCTGGCCCGCGGCGAGACGCGGCTGGTCAATGCCGCGCGCGAGCCCGAGATCGGCGACCTGGCCGACTGCCTGCGCAAGATGGGCGCGGATATCTCGGGTATCGGCAGCGACACCCTGGTGATCCGCGGCGTGCCGCGGCTGCACGGCGCGGTGCACAGCATCATCCCCGACCGTATCGAGACCGGCACCTACGCCATGGCGGCCGCCATTACCGACGGCGAGCTCGACCTGATCAGCGCCCGGGCCGAGCACCTCGGCGAGGTGATCCAGGTGCTGGAGGGCGTCGGCGTGACGCTGACCGAGACCAACCGGGGCCTCTCCGTCAGGCGCGCCAATGGCGGGCTGCGGGCCTGCGACGTATCGACCGCGCCCTATCCCGGCTTCCCGACCGACCTGCAGGCGCAGCTTCTCGCGCTGATGTGCGTGGCGGAGGGCGATTCCCGGATCGCCGAGACCATTTTCGAGAACCGCTTCATGCATGTGCCCGAGCTGTCCCGCATGGGCGCCAACATCACGGTCGACGGCACGACGGCAATCGTGCATGGTCCCTGCAAGCTGTCCGGTGCGCCGGTCATGGCGACCGACCTCAGGGCCAGCGTAAGCTTGGTGCTGGCCGGCCTGGCGGCCGAGGGCGAGACCGTGCTGAACCGGGTCTATCACCTGGACCGTGGCTACGAGCGCCTGGAAGCGAAGCTGGCCGCCTGCGGCGCGGAGATCGAGCGGATCAAGGCATAGGACGAACTGGCGATGACGGCCGCTCCGCTGAAGCTGCGCGCGACCGATGCGGACGACATGCGGGTCATCGCCGCCGTGCTGCAGGACGCCCTGGTGCCGCTCAGCGACGTCGTCTACCAGCCGCGCGAGCGGCGCTTCGTCATGGTCGCCAACCGCTTCTGCTGGGAGAGCGAGGGGGTTGAGCCGGCGAACCTGGCCGAGCCGCTGTCCGGGCCCGACGGCGACGATGGAGACGCCGCCTTCCACGAGGGTTTCCAGGGGGGGCCGCTGTTCGAGCGGGTCAACTGCGGCCTCAGGGTCGAGCAGGTCAAGGCGGTGCGGCAGCGCGGCATAGACCCCAAGGACCGCGATCAGATCCTCAACCTGCTGACCATCGACGTCGTCCCCCCAGAGCCCCAAGGCGCCATCACCTTTGTCTTCTCCGGCGGCGGCGCGATCCGCCTCGAGGTGGCGGCGATCGCCTGCCATCTGGAGGACATCGGTGAGCCCTGGCCGACCGTCTGGCGCCCCAAGCATGCCCTGGACGCGGCGGACCTCGAGGGCTAGAACCCTCCCGTCCATGACCTACAGCATTGACACATCTCAGGCAGGAGAGGCTCGCCCTTGCTATGCCCCCGGGACGACAGTGGCGTGTGTGGAGGCGTTGCGAGACCACTGCGCGAGAAGTGTGAGTCTTTTGGATCCATGATCGGGGCCGGGTGCGACCGGCCCGAATCCCGCTTTAGCTCCCCGGAGACGGCTGTGCTTGCCAACGATGCCCTGGTTTTGGCGGTCCCGAAGGGCCGGATTCTGGGCGAGGTCGTGCCCCTGCTGCGGCGCGCCGGCATCGAGCCGGAGGCCGCCTTCGAGGACGAGGACAGCCGCCAGCTTAGATTCCGCTGCCGGCAGAGCGGCCTGACCCTGATCCGGGTGCGCTCCTTCGACGTGGCCACCTTCGTCGCCTTCGGCGCGGCGCAGCTCGGCATTGCCGGCAACGACGTGCTGATGGAGTTTGACTATCCCGAGGTCTATGCCCCGGTCGACCTCGGCATCGGACGCTGCCGCCTGTCGGTCGCCGAGCCGCGCGAGCTGGTCGAGCGGGACGATCCCACGCGCTGGAGCCACATCCGCATCGCCACCAAGTATCCCGAGATCACCCGCCGCCACTTCGCCGCGCGCGGCGTGCAGGCCGAGTGCATCAAGCTGAACGGCGCCATGGAGCTGGCGCCGAGCCTGGGCCTCTGTCGCCGCATCGTCGATCTGGTGTCGAGCGGCGCCACCCTGAAGGCGAACGACCTGGTCGAGGTCGAATGCATCGCCGAGGTGACCTCGCGCCTGATCGTCAACCGCACCGCGCTAAAGACCCGCGCCGAGGAGATCGGGTGCTGGGTCGAGCGACTGCGCGAGGCCGCCCATGCCGCTTAGGCTCGACGCGCGCGAGGCCGGCTTCGAGGCCGCCTTCGCGGCCCTGCTCGGCGCCAAGCGCGAGGTCCAGGAGGACGTCTCGCGCGTGGTCGGCGAGATCATCGCCCAGGTGCGCGCCGGCGGCGATGCCGCCCTGATCGATTTGACCGAGCGCTTCGACCGGGTCCGCCTGACGCCGGAGCGCCTGCGTGTCTCGGCGGCCGAGATCGCCGACGCTGAGGCGGCCTGCAGCCTGGAGCTGCTGCGAGCGCTGGCGCTGGCGGCCGAGCGCATCGAGGACTTTCACCGGCGTCAGCGGCCGCAGGACCTGGACTACAAGGACGCCGCCGGCATCCGCCTCGGCCAGCGCTGGACGGCGGTGGCGGCGGCCGGGCTCTACGTGCCGGGCGGCACGGCGGCCTATCCCTCCTCGGTGCTGATGAACGCGCTGCCGGCGCGGGTCGCCGGGGTCGAGCGCGTCGTCATGACGGTTCCGGCGCCGGACGGCGCGCTCAATCCGCTGGTGCTGGCCGCGGCCCGCCTGACCGGCGTGCACGAGGTATACCGGGTCGGCGGCGCCCAGGCGATCGCCGCGCTCGCCTATGGCACCGAAAGCATCGCGCCGGTCGACAAGGTGGTCGGCCCCGGCAATGCCTACGTTGCGGCGGCCAAGCGTCAGGTCTTCGGCCAGGTCGGCATCGACATGATCGCCGGGCCGTCGGAGATTCTGGTGGTCGCCGACGCCGGCAACGATCCGGCCTGGATCGCCGCCGACCTGCTGTCACAGGCCGAGCACGACGAGGCGGCCCAGGCGATCCTGATCACCAACAGCGCGGACTTCGCTGCGGCGGTCGCGGCGGCTGTTGAGGGGCTTCTGCGCGACCTGCCGCGCGCCGCCACGGCGCGGGCGAGCTGGGAGAGCCACGGGGCGATCATCCTGGTGCCCGATCTCGAGGCCGCCCCATCCCTGATCGACCGCATCGCGCCCGAGCACCTGGAGCTCGCGGTGGCCGAGCCGGAGGCGCTGCTTGGCAAGGTGCGCAACGCCGGCGCCATCTTCCTGGGGCGCCATACGCCGGAGGCGATCGGCGACTACGTCGCCGGGCCCAACCACGTGCTGCCGACGGCGCGCAGCGCGCGCTTCTCCTCCGGCCTGTCGGTGCTCGACTTCATGAAGCGCAGCTCGTTCATTGCCTGCGATGCGGCCGGCCTCGCCGCGGTCGGCCGCGAGGCCGCGGCCCTGGCCGAGGCCGAGGGCCTGGACGCGCATGCCCTCTCCGTGCTGATTCGCCTGGAGGGCTCGAATCGCGGCTGACGCAGCACGCTTTCGGGCCGCCTAAGGGCCCCGGAGGTCGTTTGGAGGGCGCCGCGAGCGGACAGAGCGATGGAGCACAAACAGAAGGGCCAGGCGGACAAGCAGCGGATCGTCAGCATCATGCTGAACGAACGCAGCGTGGTACGGCGCAACCCCGACGTTGATCACGAGCGCGCCGTCGCCATCTACGATCTGCTGGAAGAGAATCATTTCGCGCCGGTCGGCGACTACCAGGGTCCCTACAGCCTGCACCTCTCCATCGAGGAGAACCGCCTGCTGTTCGACATCCGCTCCGAGGATGACGGCCCGCTCGGCAAGGTGATCATGCCGCTGTCGCCCTTCCGGCGCATCGTGAAGGACTACTTCACCGTCTGCGAATCCTACTTCGAGGCGATCAAGACGGCGAGCCCGTCGCGCATCGAAGCAATCGACATGGGCCGGCGCGGCCTGCATAACGAGGGCTCGAGCCTGCTGAAGGAGCGCCTGGACGGCAAGATCGCGATCGACTTCGATACCGCGCGCCGGCTCTTCACCTTGATCTGCGTCCTGCACATACGGGGTTGAGGCGCGGTGCGGGGGCAGCCGGACGCCGTACTCTTCGCCTGCACGATGAACGCGGTGCGCTCGCCGATGGCCGAGGCGCTGCTCAAGCACCTCTTGGGGCACCGCATCTACGTCGATTCGGTCGGTCTGCGCAAAAGCGAGATCGACCCCTTCGCCGTCGAGGTCATGGAAGAGATCGGCATCGACCTCACCAAGCACAAGTCCAAGACCTTCGCGGATCTGGAGGACACCTCCTACGACCTGATCATATCGCTGTCGCCGGAGGCGCAGCACAAGGCGGTCGAGATGACCCGTACCATGGCCTGCGAGGTGGAGTTCTGGAACACCTTCGACCCAACCCTGGTGGAAGGCAGCCGCGAGGCGCGCTTGGAGGCCTTCCGCCAGGTGCGGGACTTCCTGAAAAAGCAGATCGAGAAGCGCTTTCCCCTCGATCTCAAGCCGGACGTCTGAGTCCCGCGCGGGGCCGGCCAAAGCCACCGGCAGGTTTGTCTTTACCCCCTTTTTGTGTAATAACCGCCGCGCCCCACGGCTTGCCCGAACGACCTGCAGGCCCGGGCGCCGCAAGGGTGAGAGGGTGAAGGACCGACGAGGAGGGAATGGCAAAAGAGGACCTGATCGAGTTTCAGGGCACGGTGGTCGAGCTGCTTCCGAACGCCATGTTCCGCGTCCGCCTGGACAATGACCACGAGGTTCTGGCCCATACCTCGGGCAAGATGCGCAAGAACCGCATCCGCGTTCTGGCGGGCGACCGCGTGAACGTCGAGATGACTCCCTATGATCTGACCAAGGGCCGCATCACCTTCCGTTTCAAGTAAGCGCCTGGCCGGCGATGGCCACGCGCAAGCCGGACACAGGCAAGCCGGATGGGCCGGGGCGCCCTGCTGCCACGAGCCGCGCGCCGCTGGTCCTCGCCTCGGCTTCGCCGCGGCGCCTGGACCTGCTGCGACAGATCGGCCTGGAGCCCGACCGGGTCGAGCCGGCCGAAATCGACGAAAGCCCCAAGGCAAAGGAGCGCCCAGCCGACTATGCGCGTCGCGTGGCGGCCGACAAGGCGGCGTCGGTGCGCGCCCGGCACGCCGGAGCCTATGTGCTTGCCGCCGATACGGTGGTGGCGCTCGGCCGCCGCATCCTGCCCAAGCCGGAGGACCCCGAAACGGCGCGCCGCTGCCTGACGCTCTTGTCCGGCCGGCGCCATAGGGTGATCGGCGCCGTCGTGGTGCTGGCGCCCGACGGCCGCAGCGCGGCGCGGCTGGTGACCACGCGGGTGCGCTTCAAGCGCCTGACCGAGGCGGAGATCGAGTCCTACCTCGAGAGCGGCGAGTGGCAGGGCAAGGCCGGGGGTTATGCGGTGCAGGGGCTGGCCGCGGCCTTCATCCCCTGGATCGAGGGCTCCTATCCCAACGTGGTCGGCTTGCCGCTGGCAGAGACGCTCGGCCTGCTGCGCGGGCTTGGCTTCGAGTGGCGGGGCTTCGAACAGTGAGCGGGCGCCTGCTGATCTCGGCCCTGCCCGGCGAGACCCGTGCGGCCTGGCTCGCCGACGGACGGCTCGAGGAACTGGTCATCCTGCGCGCCGACCGGCCGCAGCACCTGGGCGACGTCTATCTCGGCCGGGTCATGCGGCTCGACCGCTCACTGGAGGCCGCCTTCGTCGAGATCGGGCTGGAGCGACCCGGCTTCCTGCCGCTCGACCTCTGGCCCGGCAAGGGCCTCTCCGAGGGCGATGCCGTGCTGGTGCAAGTGACCCGCGCGCCCTCGGACGGCAAGGGCGCCAAGCTGAGCGGCCGCATCGCGCCGCGACCGGCGGGGCTGGAGCAGCTCGCCAAGGCGGCCCAGGGGACGACGGGACCGCCGTCCCGCCTGCTGCAGGGACAGGACCCGATCGCCCGGGTGCTGGCCGCCAAGGCCCCGCCCGAGGCGATCGTTGTCGACGATCCCGAGGTCTTCCGCACGGCGCAGGCGCGCTTCGCGGCCGCCGGCAGCGCGCATTCCGAGCGCGTGAGCCTCTACACGGGCGCGCAGGACCTGTTCGAGCGCGAGGGCGTCGAGGCGGTGATAGAGGCGCTGCTGGAGCCGCGTGTCGCCTTGCCTTCCGGCGGCGCGTTGCTGATCGAGCCGGTCTCCAGCATGACCGCGGTCGACGTGGACAGCGGCGCGCAAAGCGAGTCCGGCGGCGCGGCGCGGCGGGCGCTGGCGGTCGATCTGGAAGCCGCGGACGCGATCCCGCGCCAAGTCCGGCTGCGCAATCTCTCGGGCCTGCTGGTGATCGACTTCCTGCCGCTGCCGGCGCGCGCCGATCGGCAGACGGTGGTGGCCAAGCTGCGCGCCGGCCTCAAGACCGACCGCGAGCCGACCCGCGCCGCGCCCATGTCTTCGTCTGGCTTGGTCGAGTTGACCCGGCGCCGTGGCGGCCCCGCCCTGCACGAACGGATGACAGTGCCGCAGGGCAGTGGGCGCGACCCGGTTGCGCTGGCCTACGCGGCGCTGCGCCGCCTGCGCGCC
>JBHJOF010000131.1:0-4659 GCA_050330055.1 Kiloniellales bacterium | reverse complement strand
CCTCCCTAACCCTCCCCCGCAAGGGGGGAGGGAAATGTGAGGCACGGCAGCAGTTTGTTGGCCTCCCCCCTCGCGGGGGAGGCGGCGCGCAGCGCCGGAGGGGGGCTGGCGCGAAGCGCCGAAAGAGCACAGAGGAAAAGCAAGTCTCTGTCCTGCCGCTATGGCCGCTATGCCAGATGCAACAAGGCCCAACAACGGATCGTCGTCCGCTAAACCGGACAGCAGTGGCGAAGGCCGACCATCCACGAGTTTCTTCACTTGCGGCTGATCTGGAGTACCAACCTGGATTTGGCCGACATTGGCGCCACTCTGATCTCATGCAGCGCAGCTCAGCTACCTCAACGAAAACAACCCGTGGATGGTCGGCCTTCGCCGACCATGACAAACGGGAGAGCGGCACAAGTCCGCTGGTTGCACTTTGAGCACTGCATTCGGGACCGCATTTACTCCGGATAAGGCCCCGCGATGCGCCGCACCTGCTCCGTGCCCGTCACGTCGCGGTAGTGCACCTCGATGCGCCAGGCGCGCGGCGCCTTCTCGTAGTCGAGGTCCGGCGGCAGCGCGATCAGATAGGTGACCTGGCGGCTCTGCCGGCTCGGGCCGCCGCCGAAGACGCCCCAGCCGATGCCGACCGAGGGGTTGATGCCGCTGCTCGAGCCGCCTGTCACGCCGACCCCGATCGAGGGGCCGGTGACCAGGCCGGGGCCGCTCTCGCTGCGGCTGCTCGCCACCGCGGCGCCGGACAGGCGCTCGCCGTTGGGGCCGACCAGCCAGACCTGCTCGACCTGGGTGCCAGGCGGGATGTCGTAGACCACCACCTCGATCGCCTCGTGCGCCGGCCCGGGCAGGCGCGCCGCGACCTGCAGCACCTTCGGCGGCTCCGGCCGGTCGTCGGCGCAGGCACCCAGGAGCGGCGCGGCCAGGGCGAGGGCGAGCAACAATCCGGCCAAGCGGACGGCGGGCCGCGTCGGCGGCGGGACAAGGGGGCGGCGGAAAGGCATGACGCCCCCTATATGGGATGCTAAGAGGCCGCCCGGCACCCTGGGGCCGCCTGTGGGGCAGCCTGAGGCCGGTTTGTCCCGGGTGGCGGCAATCGTGTCATACTCCGTCGTCCCCCGTGGGGGCGAGGTGGCTGGCGGCAAGCGGATCGCAAGCAGCATGGTGATGGACGAAACCCTCCTCGAACGCAGGCCGCCAAGCGGCGGGGCCGCTGTGGCGGTCGACCGGGAAGCCGAGCCAGGTGAGGACCAAGCGGCGCTGGCCGAGCCGCGCCGGGTGATCGATCGGCGGGCGCTCACCGCGCGCATCGAGGCCCTGATCGCCGAGCGCGGCGCCGAGGCGGCGCGCCCGCAGGTGCTGGCGGCGCTCAAGGAGGCGCTGGCCCGGGGCCGCGCCGAGATCCGCCGCCGCTTCGACGAGGGTGCCTCAGGCGAGGTGGTGGTGCGGGCGAATTGCCACCTGGTCGACCAGATGCTGCGGGTGGTGCATGACTACGTGGCGAGCCGGCTCTATCGCGCCGGCAACCTGTCGATGGGCGAGCGCCTGGCGCTGGCCGCGCTCGGCGGCTACGGCCGCGGCGAGCTGGCGCCGCAGTCCGACGTCGATCTCCTGTTCCTGGTGCCCTACAAGACGACGCCGCGCCACGAGCAGGTGATCGAGGCCATGCTCTACCTGCTGTGGGACCTGGGCTTCAAGGTCGGCCAGGCGACGCGCAGCCTCGACGTCTGCCTGCGGCTCGCCAAGGCCGACATGACGATCCGCACCAGCCTCCTGGAAATGCGCTTCCTCTGGGGCGACCAGGCTCTGTGCCGCGAGCTCAAGGCGCGGCTGCAGAAGGAGGTCTTCACCCGCAGCCCCGCCAAGTTCATCGAGGCCAAGCTGGCCGAACGCGACGCGCGCCACCAAAGGCTCGGCGCCTCGCGCTACGTGCTCGAGCCCAATATCAAGGACGGCAAGGGCGGCCTGCGCGACCTGCATACGCTGTTCTGGATCGTCAAGTACCTCTACCGCGTTTCCGACCTGTCCGAGCTGGTCGACAAGGGCGTGCTGACGCGCGCCGAGCTGAAGCGCTTCTTGAAGGCGCAGTCATTCCTCTGGACCCTGCGCTGCCACCTGCACTACCTGAGCGGCCGGCCGGAGGAACGCCTGACCTTCGACCTGCAGATGGAGATCGCGCCGCGCATGGGCTACACGGCGCACGCCGGTACGCGCGACGTCGAGCGGCTGATGAAGCACTACTTCCTGGTCGCCAAGGACGTCGGCGATCTGACCCGCATCATTTGCGCGACGCTGGAGGCCGAGCACGGCCGGCGTCCTCGCTTCCGGCTGCCGTCGCTGCGCATGCGCCGGCGCGTCGGCGGATTCCGGGTCGCGGGCGACCGCCTGACCGTCGCCAAGCCGGAGGTCTTCGCCGAGAAGCCGATCGAGATGCTGCGCATCTTCCGGGTTGCCCAGCAGCACGACCTCGACATCCATCCCGAGGCGCTGCGTCTCATCACGCGCAATCTGCGCCGCATCAACAAGCAGCTGCGCGCCGATCCCGAGGCGAACAGCCTGTTCATGGCGATGCTGACCTCGCCCAAGGATCCGGAGACCACGCTCAGGCGCATGAACGAGGCGGGCGTGTTCGGCCGTTTCATCCCCGACTTCGGCCGTGTCGTGGCGCAGATGCAATACAACATGTACCACCACTTCACGGTCGACGAGCACACCATCTTCGCGATCGGCATGCTGCACCGGATCGAGACCGGGCGCCTCAAGGACGAGGCGCCGATTGCGACCGACGTGGTGCACAAGGTGCTGTCGCGGCGCGAACTCTACATCGCCGTGCTGCTGCACGACATCGCCAAGGGGCGGCGCGGCGACCATTCGGAGACCGGCGCCGAGATCGCGCACAAGCTCTGCCCGCGCCTCGGCCTGAACGACGAGGAGACCGAGACCGTCGCCTGGCTGGTGCGGCACCACCTGGCCATGAGCGACACCGCCTTCAAGCGCGACATCGACGATCCCAAGACGATCGAGCGTTTCGCCGACCTGGTGCAGTCGGTCGAGCGCCTGCGCCTGCTGCTGGTGCTGACCGTGGCCGACATCCGCGCCGTCGGGCCCGGCACCTGGAACGCCTGGAAGGCGGCGCTGCTGCGCGAGCTCTACTGGCGCACCGAGGAGCTCTTGAGCGGCGGCCACGCGGCGCAGGCCAGCGAGGCCCGGGTCGCCGCCGCCAAGGAGGCGCTGGCCGCCAGTCTTTCGTCCTGGCCGGCCAGGGAGCTGAAGGTCCATCTGGCGCGCGGCACGCCGGCCTATTGGCTGTCGTTTGACACCGACACTCATGCGCGCCACGCCCGCCTGGTGCGCGATGCCGAGGCGAGCAAGCGGCCGCTCAGCGTGGACACGCGGATCGACCGCTATCGCGAGGTCACCGAGGTAACGGTCTACACCGCCGACACGGCCGGTCTGTTCAGCCGCATCGCCGGCGCCATAGCGGTCGCCGGCGGCTCGATCGACGGCGCCAAGATCTTCACGCTGACCAACGGCATGGCGCTCGACAGCTTCTTCGTGCGCGACGCCGCCGGCGGTCCCTTCGACAGCGCCTCGAAGCTGGCGCGCATGTCCTCGGCGATCGAGCGCACGCTGTCCGGCGCGCTCGATCCCATGGCCGAGCTGTCGCGCCGCAAGTCGCCGATCGCCAGCCGCTATCAGGTTTTCAAGGTGCCGCCTCGGGTGCTGATCGACAACCAGGCGAGCGCCCGCGATACGGTCATCGAGATCAACGGCCGCGACCGACCGGGCCTGCTCTATCAGGTCACCCTGGCGCTGACGCAGCTCAAGCTGATGATCCACTCGGCCAAGGTCTCGACCTTCGGCGAGCGTGCGGTCGACGTCTTCTATGTGACCGATGCGCGTGGCGCGAAGCTGGAAAGCGAAGCCAGAAAGAAGCGCGTGCGTGCCGTCGTGCTGGATGCGCTGGAGGCGACCGACGGCAAGCCCGCCAAGGCTCCCGCCGGCAAAGGCTCCGCCGGCAAGGCTGCGGGGGCGAAGGCATCCCCCGGCAGGCGCAACGCGTCGCGCCCGGCTGGGCGCGCCAAGCCCTCCGCCAAGGTCCCCGTGCCCGGCACGCGCCGTTCCTAGGCGTCCTGCCTGGCCAGCGCCCTTTGCTGCCTTCGGTTGCCGCTGGCGGCCGAATCGGCCCCAGCTTGAGGCGGGAACAGATGCCGATGCCACGGGCAGACAACGGGAACGCCGCACCTTTATGGCGAAACTCGGCACCATCAGTGAAGCCGGAAGGACATGTTCATGCAGGCTGGCAGCAAATCCAGCCCATTGCGACCGCGCATCGCAATCAACGTTGTCCGAGGTTCCATAAGGGCTAATATTTCGTCAGGAACCGGGATTCATCCGGGGAATGGCTCAGCGAACGCGGTGCGTAAGTCGCGAAGCTTGCAAGTGGGGTAGTGGCGCAGCGTTGCTGGGCCACTAGAAAGTGAACAATGGATGCGAGTGCTAATCGGCTTTGCCGAGGCGCTTGCTGCGCCTGAGGTAGCTTTAAGCCTGCATGATTCGGGATTCAGCGTAACGGCTTTTGCCCGTGCAGGCACCGGCTGCCCGCTGGGGGCATTGACCTTCATTAAGACTGTGGAGGTTGTGCCGCCCGAGCGCAGCATC
>JBHJOF010000130.1:0-14105 GCA_050330055.1 Kiloniellales bacterium | reverse complement strand
CGGTCGGGGCGCCTGCGACATGAAGGGCTTCATCGCCTGCGCCCTGGCGCTGGCGCCACGTTTTGCCGCGGCCGACCTCAAGCGGCCGCTGCACTTCGCCTTCACCTACGACGAGGAGGTCGGCTGTCTCGGCGCCCAGGTCATGCTGAAGGCCCTGGCCGAATCCGGGCGTAAGCCATCGGTCTGCATCATCGGCGAGCCGACCGAAATGCGCATCATCGAGGGCCACAAGGGCTGTTACGAGTATACCACCGAGTTCGGCGGGCTGGAGGCGCACGGCTCGATGCCGGAGGCCGGCGTCAACGCGGTCGAGTACGCCGCGCGCTTCATCGCCAAGCTGCTCGACGTCGCCGAGGCGCTGAAGGCGCGCGCGCCGCAAGGCTCGGCCTTCGAGCCGCCCTGGTCGACCATCCAGACCGGCCTGATCCGCGGTGGCATCGCGCGCAACGTGATCCCGCGCGACTGCGCCGTCGAGTGGGAGATGCGCCCGGTGACCCGGGGCGATGCCGACTTCGCACTCGGCGCGATCCGCGACTACGCCGAGAACACGCTGCTGCCGCAAATGCGCGCGCGTTACGCCGAGGCTTCTATCGTCACCCACGTGATCAGCGAGGTCGAGGGGTTGCAGCCGATGCCGCAGTCCGAGGCGCTCGACCTGGTGCAGGAGTTGACCGGCGGCAACTCGCGCGAGCTGGTCTCCTTCGGCACCGAGGCCGGGCTGTACCAGCAGCTCGGCATCTCTACCGTGGTCTGCGGGCCCGGCTCGATCGCCCAGGCGCACAAGCCGGACGAGTACGTCTCGCTCGATCAGCTCGGCCTCTGCCTGTGCATGATCGAGCGGCTGATCCCCAAGCTGGAGCGACCGCGATGAGCGAGGCGGCGCTCGGCGGCCTGCCCGACAATGGCGCCGCCCTGACGCCGTCGCGCGAGCGCTTCGAGCGCATTCATCGCTGCCTGCGAGACCGCATCTGCATGCTTGAGTACCCCCCGGGTACCCAGCTCGGCGAGGAGGAGCTGGCCGAGGCGTTCGGGGTCAGCCGCACGCCGATCCGCCGCGTGCTGGGGCGCCTGGAGGCCGAGGGCCTGGTCGAGCGCCGCCACGGCGTCGGCACCCTGGTGCTCGACGTCGACATCCGCGCCCTGGAGCAGGTCTATCGCCTGCGGCTCGAGTTGACCGGCCTGATGGGGCGGCTGGCGCCGATGCGCTGCACGCCGGAGGACCTGGCAACGCTGCGCGATCATCTGGCGCGCTGCGAGCGCCTGGCCGCGACTCCCGATCCCGCCGTTTTCACCCGGCTGAACATGGATTTCAGCGTCGCGCTCTATGCCCTGATCGGCAACGCGCCCTTGCGCGAGATCATCGAGCGGCTCTACTTCCAGACCTCGCGCATCTGGCTTAAGTCGGTGCCGCGACTCAACCTGGCCGACGAGATCGAGGTCTTCCGGCGTCAGATCATCGACGTGATCGCGGCGCTGGAGATCGAGGATCATCCGGCGGTGGGCGACATCTGCCGTGGCCACATCTCCATGAGCTTCACGCGCATGCTGCGCTACGCCCCGGAGAGCCCTGGGGACGGCCCCGGGAATGCAGAAGGATGATGGGGGTCATTACCAGATCCCGACATCCATGACCGAGCTGCCGAACCTGCGGGCCAAGACCCGCTGCTTCGCATTCGAGTCGCCGCTTTGCGGCTCCTCGGCATGAGGTGGTAGCCCGTTGATATAAAATGCCATTCCTCATCCTGAGGAGCCTGCCTTAGCCTTGGCGGAGGCTGGCGTCTCGAAGGATGGGCCATGAGTCTCGCTCGTCGAGATGGCGTATGGGCTGGTGCTGGGACGGCCGTGCCGTGAGCCGGCTTCGAACGGGCCGCGGGACACCCGCGCCGCTGGCGTTGCGTACGGGGCCGGCAAGCGCGCCGAGGCCGTGCGGCGGGCAATCAGGGTTAACGCAATCCTTTCCACGATGCTTCGGCTTCAGCGCCGATCGGTCAGAACGCTGCGTCTGACGCTGCGTTAACGTAGTTAACGCGAAAGCACCGACGCGGCCGGCCTCCCACGGGCCTTGTGCGTTGTTCCTGCCAGCTTTACATTTTATGTGGGGACCGTGGCAGGAGCTTGCTGCCGGAGAAACGCATGCGAACCGCCAAGTTTCAGATCGGCCAGATCGTTCGTCATCGCTTCTATCCCTTCCGCGGGGTGATCTATGACGTCGATCCGCAATTCGCCAACACCGAGGAGTGGTGGCTCTCGATCCCGGAGGAGATCCGTCCCTCCAAGGATCAGCCCTACTATCACCTGTTGGCGGAAAACGCGGACACCACCTACGTCGCCTATGTATCCGAGCAGAACCTGGTGCCGGACGAGACCGGCACGGCCGTGTCGCATCCGCAGGTCGACGAGCTTTTCAGCGGGCTGGAGAACGGCCGCTACGTGACGCGCAACCTGCAGGCCAACTGAGCCCGCGGCCTGCTCGTCCGCAGACTGGGCAAAACCGGGCGCGAGACCTGCGAGGCGGGTCGGGGCCGCTACTCCCTGAAACAAGGCATTCATGTTCTCGACCGATCTGCCATAGTCTGGCGGCGATGAACGCTATCCAGGCACCAGAGGGAGTCCGTGGGGAGCGCCGGTCATGACGGCGGCCGAGATCACGCTGGCAAAGCAGCGGCCCAGGCTCGCCAAGATCGACCTGGACAAGTCCCTCAAGGCGAAGGCCTACGACGACGAGCTCAAGCAGCAACAGACGCGGCTGCAGGAGGTTGCCCTCGCCTACCTGGCCGGCGGGCACCGTGGCCTTGTGGCCTTCGAGGGCTGGGACACGGCCGGCAAGGGCGGCACCATCCGGCGCATGGCCTCGGTGCTCGATCCGCGCGGCTGCAAGGTCTGGCCGATCGGTCCGCCGAGCGGCAAGGAGGCGGACCAGCACTATCTCTACCGCTTCTGGCAAAGGCTGCCCGATCCTGGCTGCATCGCGATGTTCGACCGCTCCTGGTACGGCCGGGTGCTGGTCGAGCGGGTCGAGGGCCTGGCCTCGGAGCAGGAATGGCGCCGCGCCTATGACGAGATCAACGAGTTCGAGCGCCTGCTGGTCAACGACGGCTATCGCATCGCCAAGCTCTTCCTGCACATTACGCCTGAGGAGCAGCTGCGCCGCTTCGCTGCGCGCATGGCGGACCCGTTGAAGCGCTGGAAGCTTACCGCCGACGACCTGCACAATCGTAAACTCTGGGCGGACTATGCGGTCGCGATCGACGAGATGCTCGAGCGCACTTCGACGACCTATGCGCCCTGGCACGCGATCCCGGCGAACGACAAGAAGTACGCCCGCGTCGAGGCGATCAGGACCATCGTCGACAGCCTGTCCGATGGCCTCGACCTTGTGCTGCCCCGGCTTGATCCGACGGTCGAGCGCGCCATGCACGCGCTGCTGCGCGACAAGTCCGACTGATCCCCTAAAGCGGCCAGACCAGCAGGATCATCGGCGTCGCGACGGCGACGATCAGCAGCTCGAGCGGCAGTCCCATGTGCCAGTAGTCGCCGAAGCTGTAGCCGCCGGGTCCAAGGATCAGCGCGTTGTTCTGATGTCCGATCGGAGTCAGGAAGGCGCAGGAGGCGCCGACCGCCACCGCCATGAAAAAGGCGTCGGGATTGACGTCAAGCAGCGTGGCGAGCGACAGCCCGATCGGCGCCATGATCACGGCCGTCGCCGCGTTGTTCAGGATGTCGGACAGGGTCATGGTGACCACCATCAGCAGCACCAGCACGGCGACCGCCCCGAAACCCGTAGTCAGCGTCAGAATCGCACCGGCTATTACGCCGGTGGCCCCGGTCGATTGCAGCACCCCGCCGACCGGTATCAGCGAGCCGAGCAGCACGATCACCGGCCAGTCGATCCCCTCGTAGAGCTCGCGCAGCGGCATCAGGCCGGCGACCACCATGATGGCGACGGCCAGCGCCAGGGCGATCGGCATGCTGATAACACCGAAGCTTGCGAGCGCGATGGCGCCGGCGAAGACGGCGATCAGCCAGGGCGCCTTGCCGCGCAGGCCGAAGCTGAGCTCGCGCTCGGCCAGCGGCAGGCAGCCGAGCCTGCTGGTCACCTCGGGCAGGCGCTCGGGGTCGCCGTGCAGCAGCAGGACGTCGCCGATGCGGAATTGCAGATGGCGCAGCCGGCCGCGGTGCGGCCGGCCCTGGCGCGACACGGCCAGCAGGTTGACGCCGAAGCGATGCTGCAAGCGCAGCGCGCTCACCCGGCGACCCTCGATCTGCGAGCCGGGAGTCACCACCATCTCGGCCAGCGCCGATTCGGGGCTCTGCGTCAGGCTCTCACGCGCCTTTCGCGGGCCCGAGATCTTCAGGCCCAGCTTGCTGACGAACTGATCGATCGCCTCTGGGCCGGCCTCGAACAGCAGCAGGTCACCGGGCCGCAGCTGCTCGCGGCTGCGCAGGCTGAGCTGATACTGCTCGCCGCGGATCAGGCTGATGAGCTGGACATCGATGTCCTCTGTCTCCTTGGCGATCTCGGCCAGCGTCAGGCCGGCCGCCTTGCTGTCCTCGACAATGCGGGCCTCGGCGACGTAGTCCTCGATGCCGAAGATGTCCTCGGCGGCGGCGCGCTGCACCGCGCGCTTCGGCACTAGGCGCCAGCCGATGAGTGCGACGAAGGCGAGACCAGCCAGCGCGACGACGCCGCCGACCGGCGAGAAGTCGAACATGCCGAAGGGGCTGCCCGCGACCTCGCCGCGATAGGCGGCGACGATGATGTTGGGCGGCGTGCCGATCAGGGTAACGAGTCCGCCCAGGATGGTGCCGAAAGACAGCGGCATCAGGAGCAGCGCCGGCGAGCGCTTGGCTTTGCGCGCCGACTGCAGCGCGACCGGCATCATCAGGCCCAGTGTCCCGACGTTGTTCATGAAGCAGGACAGCAGCGCACCCAGGCCTGCCAGTCCGGCGATGTGCAAGGAGAGCCGCTTGGCGGCGCGCAGTACCAGCCGGACCAGGGCATCGGTGGCGCCGGCGCCGGCCAGTGCGCGGCTGATCACCAGGACGGCCGCGACCGTTATGGTCGCCGGATGGCCGAAGCCGTTGAAGGCCTCGCCCGCGGGCACCAGTCCCACCAGAACGCACGCCAGCAGGGCGACGAAGGCGACGACGTCATAGCGCCAGCGTCCCCAGACCATTAGCCCGAAGAGCGCCACGAGGATCGCGAAGATGGTGATCTGCTCGGTCGTCAGGTCAGTCATGGTGGCCGGCAACGCGCGCTCTCCGGAGATTGTGGCGTGTCAGACTAGCGGGCGGCTGGTGCGGGCGAAAGCGCGTCGCGTGCCGCCCTCGTCTGGACGGAAAGAACCGGCCCGCCAGGGGGTGGCGGGCCGGCCGGAGGGAACGCAGAGCTCGGTTGTTGCGCGGCTCGCCACGGCCCGGTGCAGTGCAGGGGAGACAGGCAGGGAGCGCTGCCAATCGGCACCGGGCCATGCGGGGGGCGCCGATGGCGATCCACGATGACTGTACTCTAGGAGCTGTTGCGGGCCGCTGTTGTGAGGATTTTGGGCAAGCCCTGGTGCAAATCTGTGGCCGGGCGAGACAACTGCGGTCGCGTGCGACACTATTTCCGCGCCCGATCAAGGACTTGGCTCGCACTTGCCTCGACGGGATCGGCACGGCATATGATGGCCGATGTCCAGCCTCGACGAAGCCAGCCTCAGCCGGGCGATCGCCGACGTGATCGCCGGGGTCGCCTTCAACGACTCCGGCCTGGTGCCGGCGGTCGCGCAGCAGCACGACAGCGGCGAGGTGCTGATGCTGGCCTGGATGAACGCCGACTCGATTCGTGAGACCCTGAGCAGCGGCCGGGTCTGCTACTGGTCGCGCTCGCGCCAGGCGCTGTGGCGCAAGGGCGAGACCTCCGGCAACGTGCAGCGGCTGGTCGAGATGCGCATCGATTGCGACAAGGATAGCCTGCTGCTGCTGGTCGATCAGACGGGGCCGGCCTGTCACACGGCGCGGCGCAGCTGCTTCTTTCACGCGCTGCGCGACGGCGAGCTGCGCATCATCAGCGAGCCGATCGGGGGCAGGTCATGACCACCGGGGCCATGACCTTCGAGGAACTGGCCGACAACTTCGCCTTCTCCGACGACTGGGAAGAGCGTTACCGCTACCTGATCGACCTGGGGCGACGGCTCGAGCCCTTGCCCGAGCAGTACAGGATCGAGGACTACCGGGTGCAGGGCTGCGTCTCCAAGGTCTGGCTGGTGGCGCGCGCCGATCCGACCGATCCGCAGCGCCTGCAGTTCGTGGCCGACAGCGACGCCCACATCGTCAAAGGCCTGATCGCCGTTGCCCTGATCCTCTTCTCGGGCAAGACGCCGGAGGAGATTCTGGCGGTCGACACCCGCGAGGTGCTCGACCGGCTCGACCTCGGCGGGCACCTCTCGCCGTCGCGCAGCAATGGCTTCTACGCCATGATCCGCAAGATCCGCGCGATCGCCGAGGGCCGCGTCCATGGCCTGCCGATCGAGGCCTGCGCCACCATCCAGTAGGCTTCACGGCGCTTCACTTGGGCGTGAAGGGCCGATGATTTCCCGCGCGCCGTCCCCACCTCAGCGTTCAGCATGGCGGGGGCAAGCAACTTCCATGCAGTGGAAAACCGCAACCAGGGCCGATCCGGACCATGTGGTAAAGAGAAGCTTATCCGCCGGCACGGACCCTACGGGAAGGAGCAAAGGACAATGACGTCGACAGGCCTCAAGCGGCCGGCCCTGATGGCGGCCCTGGCCGCGGCACTGAGCCTGGCCAGCTTTCAGGCTTCAGCGCAGGACGGCCAGGTGATCGAGCTGACCCAGACGCCTTGCCAGTTCGTCGAGGCCGAGAACGGCATGGATCACGGATACAGCAGCACGGCCAAGGCTGACTGCGAGGCGATCAACGCCCAGTCCGGCGCGGAGCGGCTCGCCGAGGCGCAGACCCTGACGCTGAAGCCCGGCAAGTACGTGTTCCGCGTCACCAACAAGAACGTGCCCTACGAGCTCGGCTTCTATCTGCGTGGCGACGGCCTGGTCAGCCGGGCGACGCTGCCCAGCGTGTCGGGCGGTGGGCTGACCGAGGGCGTCACCAAGGACTACATGGTCGAGCTAACCCCGGGCGAGTACCTCTACTCCTGCCCGCTCAATCCGACGCCCGACTACAGGATCAAGGTCGAGGGATAGCCGGCACCGAGCGAGGCTTGGAAGGATGAGCAGCGGCGAGATGACTGGCCGGGTCGGGACTCTGCGCGACCTAGCCCGGCGCCTGCTGCCGCTGCTCATCCTGGCGGCGGTGGGCGCGGCGATCTTCGCCTTCGACCTCGATAGCTACCTGAGCTTCGAGACGCTGAAAACGCATCGTGACCTCTTGATCAGATTCGTCGTCGAGCAGGCGCTGCTCGCCGTCGCTCTGTTCATCCTGGTCTACGCCGCGGCGACCGCGATCTCGCTGCCCGGTGCCGCGCTGCTCAGCGTCTCCGGCGGTTTCCTCTTCGGGCCCTGGCTCGGCACCGTCTATGTGGTGATCGGCGCTACCATCGGTGCGACCGCCGTGTTCCTGATCGCCCGCACCGCGCTCGGCGACAGCCTGCGCCATGGCCTCGAAGGCCGCGCCGGCCCGACCCTGAAAGCCATGGAGCAGGGCTTCCGCGAGAACGCGCTCAGCTACCTCCTGATGCTTCGCCTGATCCCGCTGTTCCCCTTCTTCGTGGTAAACCTCGTACCCGCCTTCCTCGGCATGCCGCTGCGCAGCTATGTGATCGGCACCTTCATCGGCATCATTCCCGGCGCCTTCGTCTTCGTTTTCGCCGGCGCCGGCCTCGGCAGTCTGTTCGACTCGTCGGAGGCCTTCTCCCTGGCCGCGGTGGTCACACCCGAGATTCTGATTGCGCTCACCGGCCTCGGCCTGCTCGCCCTGCTGCCGGTCGCCTACAAGAAGCTGAAGGCGCGGCGGGCTTGATCGGGCTGGACAGCGATAGCCTTACGACTCAAACTCGGGCAGCGGTGCATCGAAATCGTCGGCAGTGACGAGCTTGCCCTTGGCGCTGCCCGGCACCCGGCGCGTCACTCGGAAAGACCGGCCTTGCAGTAGCCATCAACGAAATGCTCAAGCGTCGCAGCGTCGCGGACTGGCGCCGTCGTGGCCCAGTGGGTAGAGCATCGTGGACGCCGGCTTTATAGATCTCGACATACTGCTCACAAGAATCCGGCACGCGCAGTCGAAGTTTATTTTCTCGACGCTGTAAAGCCTTCAGCCGAAAAGGCTGGCGCATCTTTCATGGACGCCCGACGGGGTTCGTTGTAAACATTCCGACCGCTTGATTTTAGAGGAGACGCGGCATGGACCGATTCACGGGCGGTTGCCTGTGCGGCAACGTCCGAATCGTGGCGTCGGGACGCCCATACCGGGTCGGCCTTTGTCATTGTCTCGACTGCCGCAAGCATCATGGAGCCCTTTTCCACGCGTCCGCGGTGTTCCCTCAGGATGCGGTGACGATCGATGGCGAGACACGCGATTACGCCGGACGGTTTTTCTGTCCCCGCTGCGGCTCGTCCATTTTCGGCCGCAGCGCAGACGAAATCGAAGTAAACCTAGGAGCGCTGGATGCCCCTGACCAACTGAGGCCGACCTACGAACTCTGGACCGTCCGTCGCGAGTCCTGGTTGCCGCCGTTTCCGCTCACGAGACGATACGAGCGCGATCGTGACGCCACGGGTCGCTTTGAGGAGTAGGCGGCACGAACGGTGCGAAGGCGTCGTTACGAGGTGACCGAGTTGTATGCCTTGATCGACATCTCGAACCAGATGCTCGAGGACAGCGCCTTCGATCACGCCGGCGCGTCACTCCGGAAGGCCGGCCTTGCGGTAGCCATCAGCGAAACGCTCGAGCGTCGCAGCGTCGCGGACTGGCTCCGTCGCGGCCCAGTATAGAAGGGTACCAGCTTGGCTACCGGCCGACCCGATTTCGTGAGGATCACGATCTCGCCCTGCTGTACGAGTTCGAGCAGCAGCGGCAGGACAGTCGCGGCATCCCCGGCACTAACGATATTGGTCATGATCGCCGCCTCTTGGATCATTGCCTGCTAACCTACGGAACAACCCACCGGCTGTCATGCCCGGACTTGATCCGGGCATCCAGAGTGTGTTGGCACTGATTCCTGGATGGCCGGCCTTCGCCGCGCCGTAGGGGCTACGGCCCCGCAGGCGGGTCAAGCTCGGCCATGACAAAACAAACAACGCTTCACTCTGGGTCTGACGGGTCAATCCGCCATCTCCCTCAGCGCCGTCTTCAGCACCTTGCCGTAGCTGTTCTTCGGCAGCGCCTCGACGAAGCGGTAGACCTTGGGGCGCTTGAAGCGGGCGATGCGGGCCAGGCAGAGCGCGTCGAGCGCCTCGGGCGAAAGCTGCTCGCCGGGGCGGGCGACCACGAAGGCCATCACCTCCTCGCCCCAGTCGGGATGCGAGCGGCCGATGACGGCGCACTCCAGCACGCCTTCGTGGCCCAGCAGCACCTCCTCGATCTCGCGCGGATAGATGTTGCTGCCGCCGCTGATGATCACGTCCTTGGAGCGGTCCTTGAGCGTGAGGAAGCCGTCCTCGTCCAGAACGCCCAGGTCGCCGCTGTGCAGCCAGCCGCCGCGCAGTGTGGCGGCGCTCGCCTCCGGGTTCTGCCAGTAGCCGAGCATCACCGCGTCGCCGCGCACCAGCACCTCGCCCAGCTCGCCCGGCGGCAGGCTGCGGTCGTCGCTTCGGTCCTTGGGGTCGGCGATGCGCACCTCGACCACGCTCTGCGCCCGGCCGACCGAGCCCAGGCGCGCCTCGTAGCGCGGATGGCAGTGATCCGCGTGCTGCGCGCGGGTCAGCGAGGTGATGGTCATGGGGCTCTCGCCCTGGCCGTAAATCTGCACGAAGACGTTGTCCAGCGTGCCCATGGCCTGCTTCAGGTCCTCGACGTACATCGGCCCGCCGCCATAGACGACGGTCTTGAGGTTGCTGCGGTCGGCCGTTGCCGCCGCGGGATGGCTGACCAGCCGCTTCACCATGGTGGGGGCGAAGAAACAGGTGACGCCGCGATGCGCCGGCAGTAGGGCGAAGAGCTCGGCCGGATCGAACTGGCCGCTCTCCGGGATCACCTGGCAGGCCGCCGCCATGACGTGCGGCACGATGTAGAGGCCCGAGCCGTGCGACATGGGAGCGGCATGCAGGATGCTGTCGCCCGGCGCGATCTGGTCGACGTCGACGAAATAGCTGAGCGCCATGGCCATGAGGTTGCGGTGCGACAGCATGGCGCCCTTGGGCCGGCCGGTGGTGCCGCTGGTGTAGAAGAGCCAGGCCAGGTCGTCGGGCGCGCGCGACAACGGCTCGATCGCGTGCGCCTCGAACAACCGCTCGTAGTCGCGCGAGCCGACCTCGATCAGTGCCGAGAGGGCGGGCAGCCGGCTGCTTTGCTCGCCGATCGCCCCGTTGATTGCGGGCGCCAGGGCCGGGCTTGCGAAGCAGAGCCGCGCGCCGCTGTTCTCCAGCATGAAGGCGAGTTCGGCCGGGTGCAGCTTGGCGTTCATCGGCACCGCCACCAGTCCGGCGTGCCAACAGCCGTAGAGCACCTCCAGGTACTGCGGACAGTTGCTCATGGCGAGCCCAATCCGCTCGCCGGGCGCAAGGCCGAAGCGCCCCCTGAGGCCGCCGGCCAGCGCCGCCACGCGGGCCGCGAGCTGTCCGTAGCTGGCCAGGACGGCCGGGCCCAGTGCCACGGCCGGCGCCTCGCGGCTGCTGCGCCCGGCTCGCGCCAGCAGGACCGCCAGGTTCATGGACGGACCCCTTTGGTAGAGATTGTCTTGTGCATCATTGTGCTTCCCTATCGTTCGACCTGTCGCTTGAACGACGCAGGCGCGATTTCTTGCAGCGCCGGGCCGGGCTGCTTATGGAATCCCGCAGGCGGCATGCTATATCAAGCTTGTGGCGCGCGACGAACCAGGGAATACCGCAGCACCCTGGCATCCAAGATAAGGCAGCGTCCAGGACAAGGGGGAGACGGTGTGACGGGCGCTCGCAGGTCTGGCCGGAGAGTCGGTATCGGGGGCACCCGGCTGCGCGTCCTCTGCACCGCGCTGACGCTGTTACTTGCCCCGCTCTCGCTCATCGCGCTCGCCGGCGGCCAGGCCCAGGACGTCACCTTCTTCCGCATCGGCACCGGCTCGTCGGTCGGCACCTATTTCCCGATCGGCGGCATCATCGCCAGTGCCATCAGCAGTCCTCCCGGTAGCCGCGAATGTCAGCGCGGCGGGAGCTGCGGGGTGCCGGGCCTCATCGCCGTGGCGCAGTCGACCAATGGTTCGGTCGACAACGTCGAAGGGATAGCCTCGGGCAACCTGGAATCGGGCTTCAGCCAGGCCGACGTCGCCTACTGGGCCTACCACGGCACCGGCACCTTCGCCGACAGCGGTGCGCTGCCGCAGCTTCGCGCCATCGCCAATCTCTACCCGGAGGCAGTACATCTGGTCGTGCGACGCGGCGCCGGGATAAACAGCGTGGCCGACCTCAAGGGCAAGCGCATCTCGCTCGACCGCGAAGGCTCGGGCACGCGGGTCGACGCCCTGCTGATCCTGGCCGCCTACGGCCTCGAGCCAAAGGACCTGACGGCCGAAGCGCTGGCCGTCGGTCCCGCCGCCGACCGGCTGCGTGCCGGCGAGCTCGACGGCTTCTTCATGGTGGTCGGCGCGCCGGCCAGCGCAGTCGAGGAACTGGCCAACGACAACCTGATCTCGATGGTGCCGATCCGGGGCCCCCAGGCCGAGAGCCTGCTGGCCGACTATCCATACTTCCAGACCGACGTCATCACGCCGGGCACCTATCTGAACGTCGGGCTGACCCCGACACTGTCCGTCGGCGCGCAGTGGCTGGTCTCGTCCGAGTTGTCGGAAGACCTGGTCTACGAGCTCACCCGTGCCCTGTGGCACGAGAACACGCGCCAGCTCCTGGACCGTGGCCATCCCAAGGGCCGCCTGATTCGCCTGGAGACATCGCTCGACGGCATCGGCATACCCCTGCACCCGGGCGCGGAGCGCTACTACCGCGAGCAGGGCCTCATTCCACTCGAGCCGGCCGAACAGCCACCAAGCGATCCCGCTCCGGAAAATCAATAGTCCAGGGCTCCGCCTCGGCCGCCGCCGCCCAATCCTGCATGGCCGGCCAGGCCATCACGGCGTCGCGGTAGGCGGCCGCCAGCTCAGGCAGCAGCACGCCGTAGGTGACGAAGCGGCTGGCCACCGGGGCAAACGCGATGTCGGCGATGCAGAAGCGGCCGAACAGGAAGTCGCCGGCGTCGCCGACACGGGCCCGGCAGTCCTGCCAGATGGCCACGATGCGGGCGATGTCGTCGGCCACGCCCGGCGCCTGGCGCAGGCGGGCGCCGAGTTCGGGCTCGCGGCCGCGCAGGTCCATCGGCATGGCGGTCCTGAGCGCGGCGAAGCCCGAGTGCATCTCGGCGGTCACCGCGCGGGCCAAGGCGCGCGCCTCGGGATCGCTCGGCCAGAGAGCGGCGGCGGGGAAGCGCTCGGCGAGGTACTCGGCGATCGCCAGCGAGTCCCAGATCACCAGTCCGCTGCCATCGTTGATTTCCAGCGCGGGCACGCGCCCGCTCGGGCTCCGAGCCCGGATGCGCGCCGCGCTATCGGGCTGGCGCAGCGGGATGACGCGCTCCGTGAAGTCGGCGCCGCATTGCTTCAGCGGCAACCAGCCGCGCAGCGACCAGGAGGAATAGTTCTTGTTGCCGAGTGTGATGCTAAAGTCTGCCAAGCCTCGATCCCCGGTATGGCCGCGGGAGAATGCCATGATGCGGCATTTGGCGTTCGGCGAGGGCGCCGCGCAAGCCTCGATCTCGGGGCGGCGCATAGGCGGGACGGGCGCCTTGGGGCAGCTTTGCAAGGTGAGAGAGGGGACAGAAGGGGCATGAAGGCCGAGAAGACTCCGGGACTGGTGGAAGCGGGCACGGCGGCCGTGCCGATCACGCCGCTGACCAGGGAAACGCTGTCCGCCTGGCTGGGCCGGGCGCCGAAGCGGACCGCCGCCTGGGTCGGGAGCGCTGGATTCAAAGCGGCGCCCGACACCTACTGCCTGATCCCGGGGCCCGACGGCGCGCTCGAGCGGGTGCTTGCCGGCGTCGACGGCGACGCCGGCCCCTGGGCCCTGGCTGGCCTGCCGAGCAGCCTGCCGGATGGCTGCTACGCGCTCGAAGCCGCCCTCGACACCCCCCTCGACGCCTCCCTCGACGCCCCCCTCGACTCTGGGGCCGCCAGCGACGCGGCGCTCGGCTGGGCGCTCGGCTGCTACCGCTTCACCCGCTACAAGACCGCGCCGCGTCAGCCGGCCAGCCTGCTCTGGCCGGACCAGGCCGACCGCAAGCGCGTGGCGGCGGCCGCCGAGGCGATCGCCCTGGTGCGCGACCTGATCAACACGCCGGCCGCCGACATGGGACCGGGCGAGCTGGCCGCCGCGGCCAAGGCGCTGGCCCGCCGGCACCGTGCCAAGGCGACGGTGATCGAGGGCGACGAGCTGCTGCAGAAGGGCTATCCGGCGATTCACGCCGTGGGTCGGGCGTCGGCCCGCGCGCCGCGCCTGATCGATATCCGCTGGGGTAGCAAGGGGCCGCGCGTCGGCCTGATCGGCAAGGGCGTCTGCTTCGACAGCGGCGGCCTCGACCTCAAGCCCGCCGGCGGCATGAAGCTGATGAAGAAGGACATGGGCGGCGCCGCGCACGTGCTGGGCCTGGCGCACATGATCATGGCGGCCGAGCTGCCGCTGCGCCTGCGCTTGCTGATCCCGGCGGTCGAGAACAGCGTATCGGGCGACGCCTTCCGGCCGCTCGACGTGCTGGCGACGCGCAAGGGCCGCAGCGTCGAGGTCGGCAACACCGACGCCGAGGGGCGCCTGGTGCTGTGCGACGCCCTGGCCGAGGCCGACCGCGACCAGCCGGACCTGCTGGTCGACTTCGCGACGCTGACCGGCGCCGCGCGCGTCGCGCTCGGCCCCGAGCTGCCGGCGCTCTTCAGCAATCACGACGGCACGGCCGAGGCGCTGCTGCGCCACGGC
>JBHJOF010000129.1:0-26066 GCA_050330055.1 Kiloniellales bacterium | reverse complement strand
CGCTACATCCGCGAGCACAACACCACCGCAAAGCCCTTCGTCTGGACCAAGCCGGCCGATGTCATCCTCGACAAACTCAGCCGACTGCCTGCACCATCCGTATGAGTCAGTGCACTAGCAGCTCGCCCCGGGAGGTGACGCCGAGGCTGACCGGCTTCTCGTCGTAGATCTGGGCCAGGCGAGTCGGAAAGACATCCCGCGGCGCGCAGTTGGCGAACTGTGCCCAGGCGGGCGCGGCGAGCGCCAGCAGGCTCGCCGCCAGGCCCACGAGGAAAGCAATCCTAGGAAACCGCATCACAATCACCACCGGCCGTCGCATCGGCCATAGCCGAGCCCGAGCGGTACAGAGGCCGAGATCGCTACGCCTCGGACTCGCCAAATCATATATAGCGAACATTTGCGGAACATCAACAGGAAAATCAAAAACAGGCCAGTGATGTTCGGACATCGCTCCATGTTCTGCGCCTTCATTACACTTGAAGCGCCCGATCGATACGTGGGCTGCGCCGTGAGAACGGGGGTAAGTAGGCGGTTTATTTTGGGAATACCAGCGTTGTGCTGTTGCGTCGTGGCGCCAGCGCGCGCTCTTCCACGTGGATGCGCCAGGCCAGGAGCGCCAGGTTGGCGAGCGCAAAGGCCAGGGCGATCTGCCAGGCGCCGAATGCAAGCGGCAGGAGCGGGATCTCCAGAGCGACGATCAGGTAGTTCGGGTGGCGCAGGACGCGGTAGGGGCCGCGGCGCACCAGCGGCGCCTCTGGCAGGGTGATGATCCGCGTGGTCCAGAATCGCCCCAGGCTGGCGATGACCCAGATGCGCCCCACCTGCAGGAGGGCGAACAGCGCGAGCAGCCACCAGTTCGCCGTCGTACTGGCCGGCACGGCGATCAGCAGCGTCAGCAGCCAGCCGCCATGCAGCAGAACCAGCAAGGGATAATGACCGGCGCCGAACTCGCGCCCGCCTTGCTGCAGCAGAAGGCGCGTGTTGCGCGCGGCATAGAGCAGCTCACCCAGGCGCTGCAGTGCCACCAGCAGGACGATGATCTGAAGCAGGGTCACGGCAGCTCGAGCAGCAGGAAGCCGGCGGTGAAGCCTGGCCCCAGCGATGACATGAGATAGCGGCCGCCGGCCCTGTCGTGCAGCGTGCGCTCCAGCACGAAGAGTACCGTGGCGGCCGACATGTTGCCGAAGTCGCGCAACACGCTGCGGGCATGGATCATGCCGCCCCGAGGCAGCCCGAAGACCTCTTCCAGGGCGTCGATTACCTTGGCGCCGCCGGGATGACAGATAACGCCGTCGAGGTCATCGCGGCCGAGCCCGTCGCGGGCGAGGAAGTCGTCGACCGCGGCGGCGTAGCGATCGCGGATGATGCTCGGAATGTCCTTCGAGAACAGCACGCCGAAGCCGTCGTCCTCGATGCGCCAGCCCATGACGTCGAGCGAGCGCGGCCAGGTCACCTCGCCCCAGGAACTGAGCGCCGCCTGCGCATGGTCAGCCTCATCGCAGCTGACGATCGCCGCGGCTGCGCCGTCGCCGAACAACGCGGCGGCGATGAAGTTGCTCTTGGAGTGGTCGTCGGCGCGGAAGGTCAGGCCGCAGAGCTCGACCACCAGGAACAGGATCCGGCTCCCGGGCGCGGCGCGGGCCAGGGCCGCGGCACGCGACAGGCCCAGCACGCCGCCGGCGCAGCCCAGGCCGAAGATCGGCGAGCGCTGCAGATCGCGGCGGAACGGCAGGCGCTCCATCAGCCGGGCATCCAGGCTCGGCGTGGCGAGCCCCGATGTGGAGACGCAGACGATGGCGTCGACCTGCTCGGGCGCGAGGCCGGCGCGCTCCAGGCAGTCGGTAGCGGCGCGCTCGATCAGCGCCAGAGCATGCTCCAGGTAGAGAGCGTTCTGCACCTTCCAGCCGCTCTGACGGGTGTACCACTCGAGCGGCACGCAGGAGCGACGGGTCGCGATGCCGGCGTTGGCGAAGGCCGGCAGCAGCCGGTCGACCTCGCTGCCGCTTGCCGCAAAGAGCGCTCGCGCCCGGGCCGCCACCTCCTCCTGACGCAGGACAAAGGGCGGCACGGCGGTGGCGAGCGACAGCAGGCGAACGGGCAGGTTCATGCGGTGGCAAACGCAGTTGCTATGCGATTAGATGCACAGTGATCCGAATTGGTCACTGCTCGGAGGTTCACTTTCCGGTGTTTGACGGTTTCACGGAGCATCGCATCGCCACCTCCGGCGCGGAGATATTTCTGCGCCTGGGCGGCCCTCGACGACCGAGCGGCCCGCCGTTGCTGCTGCTGCATGGCTATCCCCAGACCCACGTGATGTGGCACAGGATCGCACCGCGCCTGGCCGGCCGCTTCACCGTGGTGGCCGCCGATCTGCGCGGCTACGGCGCCTCCAGCAAACCCGACGGCGGCGAACGCCACCAGGCCTACAGCAAGCGGGCCATGGCGCAGGACATGGCCGAGGTCATGTCCGCGCTCGGCTTCGAGCGTTTCGCCGTCGCCGGCTACGACCGCGGCGCCCGGGTCACGCATCGCCTGGTACTCGACCATGCCGGGAGGGTCGAGAAGGCCGCGGTGCTGGATATCGCCCCGACCCTGGCCATGTACCAGTGCACCGACATGGCCTTCGCGACGGCCTACTATCACTGGTTCTTCCTGATCCAGCCCTATGACCTGCCGGAGCGCCTGATCGGCGCCGACCCGGACTACTACCTGGAGCGCAAGATCGGTGCCTGGAGCCGCAGCGAGGCGGCTTTCGACCCGGCGGCGCTGGCCGCCTACAAGGCGGCCTTCCGCGATCCGGCGACGATCCACGCGTCTTGCGAGGACTACCGGGCGGCGGCCGGGATCGACCTGGAGCACGACCGGGCCGACCTGGAGCGCCGGGTCGCCTGCCCGCTGCTGGTCCTCTGGGGCGGGCGGGGCGTGGTCGGCCGCAGCTATAACGTGCTCGGCCTGTGGCGTGAGCGGGCCGTCGACGTCCGCGGCCAAGCCCTTGATTGCGGCCACTTCCTGGCCGAGGAGCGGCCGGACGAGACGCTGGCCGCCCTGTTGGAGTTTTTTTGACCAGGGGCGCGCCGCCTCGTGCCGAGCGCGGTGCCAGCCACTATATTGGTGCGAACGGGGACGATAAGCAGCCTGGAGATGGATCGGGCCTTGGCGAGAAACCGTAGGAACAAGAAGAAGCGCAAGGGCGAGACGGCGGCAATGCCGCCACCCCAGCCGCCGCGGCTCAGCCTCTGGCTGCGGTTGCGCAACTACTTCCTAGCCGGCGTGCTGGTGACGGCGCCGATCTCGATCACCATCTGGGTCGCCTGGAACCTGTTGCGCTTCGTCGACAACCGGGTCACGCCGCTGCTGCCGCCGCAGTGGAACCCGGAAACCTATCTGCCCTTCGGCCTGCCGGGCCTCGGCCTGGTGGTGCTGGTCGTTTTCCTGATCCTGGTCGGCTTCATCGCCGCCGGCTTCATCGGCCGGGTGATCATGGGCTACGCCGAGCGCACACTCGCCCGCGTGCCGATCGTGCGCAGCGTCTATGGCGCCACCAAGCAGCTCTTCGAGACCGTGCTGGCGCAGAAATCCACCGCTTTCCGGAAGGTGGTGCTGATCGAGTATCCCTGCCGCGGCACCTGGGCGGTCGGCTTCATGACCGGCCAGACCCTGGGCGAGGTGCAGAGCGAGACGGCCGACGTCGTCTACAACATCTTCATCCCCGCCACGCCCAACCCGACCACCGGCTTCCTGCTGTTCGTGCCAGAGCGCGACATCCACGTCATCGACATGAGCGTCGAGGACGGCATCAAGCTGGTGGTCTCGGGCGGCATCGTCATGCCGCCGAAGAAGGGCCAGGCCGCAGTCGTGGCGGCCCCTCCGGCTGCCGAGTCCGAGGCGGCCTCGCTGACGCCGGCGCCCAAGGTGAAGACCAGCCTGATCACCCGGCTGCGCAACTATCTGATCGCCGGCGTGCTGGTGACGGCGCCGATCTCGATCACCATCTGGCTGGTCTGGGAGTTCCTCACGTTCGTCGACAACCGGGTGACGCCGCTGATCCCGCCGCGCTGGAACCCGGGGACCTATCTGCCCTTCGACCTTCCCGGTATCGGCCTGGTTGTGGCTGTGGTCGGGCTGACCATCATCGGCATGTTCGCCGCCGGTTTCACCGGCAGGCTGATCATGCGCACCGGCGAGCGCATGCTGGCCCGCGTGCCCTTCGTGCGCAGCCTCTACAGCTGGACCAATCAGATCTTCCACACCGTGCTGGCCCAGAAATCCAATGCCTTCCGCGACGTGGTGCTATTCGAGTATCCGCGGCCCGAGTGCTGGGCGATCGGCTTCATCACCGGCCAGACCGAGGGCCACATCCAGCACATGACCGATGACGAGGTGGTCAACATCTTCCTGCCCACAACGCCGAACCCGACCTCGGGCTTCCTGCTGTTCCCGCCGAGGAGGTCGGTCAAGCGCCTCACCATGAGCGTCGAGGAGGGCCTGAAGATGGTGGTCTCCGGCGGCATCGTCACGCCGCAGCCGAAGACCAGGAAGGCGGAAGGCGCGGGCCCGACCGACGGCCAGCGCGGCGACGACACCGCGCCGCCGGCCCGGGTCGCGGAGTGATACCAGATCTCGAAATTCATAACCCGGTTGCCATGCTTCGAGACGCCGCTTGCGGGCCAAGGCCCGCTCCTGCGGGCACGCGGCTCCTCAGCATGAGGTCGTAATAGGTTGACATAGAACGCCTTCCTCATCCTGAGGAGCCTGCCGTAGCGTCAGCGAAGGCGGGCGTCTCGAAGGATGGGCCATGAGTCTTGCTCTTCGAGATTATGTATAGGGGCGTTCTTAACGCCGGCCGCCCACCTCGTCGAGGTGCTTCAGCAGGTCGGCCGGGTCCTCGTAGACGCGGTAGGCGCTGGCCCGCACCAGCTCCTCCTCGCCGTAGCCGCCCGACAGCAGGCCGACGCCGAGCGCCCCGGCGCGGCGTGCCGCCAGCATGTCCCAGACGCTGTCGCCGACCACGCAGGCGCTGGCGATCGGCTGTCCGAGCGCCGCGGCGGCGGCCAGGAAGAGGTCCGGGTCCGGCTTGGCGTACCTGAAGTCCTTCTGGCGCAATGGGCTGGTCATACGCTCGCCGTCATAGGCGATTCGCATGGCAATCACGCGACGGCTCGATGACGGTGAGGTGACGACGAAACTGGATTCTTTGGTTCACCCTCAACCTCCCATCGCTTGCGCGATGGGCCCCTCTCTCTCCCCTCCGAGGGAGAGGGATTCTACGGCGCGCCGGTTTGTTTCCCTCGCCCTCGGAGGGGAGAGGGAGGGGCCCCAATCGTAGAACTGGACGACCGAAGGGCGCGTGGGAGAGTGAGGGTGATCAAGCCGAAGCGAAGTAACTTAGCCCGACCTCAGGTACTTCACCGCCGCGTCGCGCTCGAAGAGGTAGAGCAGGATGCGCAGGGCTGCCCCGCGCTCGCTCTTGAGGGCGGGGTCGCGCTCGAGGATCAGGCGGGCGTCGTCGCGCGCCATGGCAAGCAGGTGCTCGTGCGCTGCCAGGTCGGCGAGGCGGAACTCGGGAAAGCCGCTCTGCCGCGTGCCGAGCAGCTCGCCGGCGCCCCTGAGGCGCAGGTCCTCCTCGGCGATGCGGAAGCCGTCGTCGGTCTCGCGCATGATGCGCAGGCGCGCGCGTGCCGCTTCTCCCAAGGGGCCCTGGTAGAGCAGCAGGCAGGTCGAGTGCCCGCTGCCGCGGCCGATACGGCCGCGCAGCTGGTGCAGCTGGGCCAGGCCGAAGCGCTCGGCCTGCTCGATCACCATGACGGTCGCCTGCGGCACGTCGACGCCGACCTCGATCACCGTGGTGGCGACCAGCAGGTCGACGCCGCCCTCGGCGAAGGCCGCCATGACCGCGTCCTTCTCCTTGCCCTTCATGCGGCCGTGCACCAGGCCGACCCGCGCGCCGAAGCGCTCACGTAGCGCCTTGTGACGCGCCGCGGCGGCGGCCAGGTCGACCTGCTCGGACTCCTCGACAAGCGGGCAGACCCAGTAGGCCTTGGCGCCGGACGACAGCGCCCGATCGATGGCGTCGACCACTTCGGGCAGGCGGTCGAGCGGCAGGGCCCGGGTGTCGACCGGCTGGCGGCCCGGCGGCTTCTCGGTCAGGCGCGAGACCTCCATGTCGCCGTAGGTAGTCAGCACCAGGGTGCGCGGGATCGGCGTCGCGGTCATGACCAGCACGTCGACCGCCTGGCCCTTGGCCGTGAGCGTCAGGCGCTGGTGCACGCCGAAACGGTGCTGCTCGTCGATGACTGCGAGGGCCAGGTCGCGGAAGCCGACCTCCTCCTGGAAGAGAGCATGGGTGCCGACCACAACTTGCGCGTTCCCGTCGGCGATACGGGTCAACGCGACCTCGCGCGCCTTACCCTTGTCGCGCCCCGTCAGAAGCTCGACCTCGATGCCAGCAGCGTCGGCCAAGGGCTTGATCGTATTGAAATGCTGCCGGACCAGGATCTCCGTCGGCGCCATCAAGGTCGCCTGCCGGCCGCACTCGACCGCCGAGGCCATGGCGAGCAGGGCGACCACGGTCTTGCCGCTGCCCACGTCACCCTGCAGCAGGCGCAGCATGCGGTGCTCGCTCGCCAGATCGGCGTCGATCTCGGCCAGGGCCTGGCGCTGCGCCCCGGTCAACTCGAAGGGCAGGGCACCCGCGATGGCCCGGCGCAGCCGGCCGTCGCCCGTGAGCGCCCGGCCGCGCTGGCGGCGCTGCTGCGCCCGCATGAGGGCCAGCGCGAGCTGGTTGGCCAGGAGTTCGTCATAGGCCAGTCGCGCGCGCGCCGGCGTGGTCGGTTCCAGGTCAGCCTCGCTCCGCGGTGCGTGCGCCGCCATGAGACTGCTGTGCCAGCCCTGCCAGCCCTCGCGAGCGAGCAGCGCCGGATCGTCCCACTCGGGCAGTTCCGGCGCCCGCTCGAGCGCGGCGCGCACCGCCTTGCCGACCACCTTCAGACTGAGCCCCGCGGTCAGCGGATAGACCGGCTCCACGGTCTTGAGCTTGGCCAACTCGATCAGCGCGCCGATGTGGTCGGGATGGGTCATCTGCAGCATGTCGTGGAAGACCTCGACCTTGCCGCTGACCACGCGCTGCTCGCCGACCGGCAGGGCGCGCGCCAGGTAGTCGCCCTTGACGTGGAAGAACACCAGGTCGATGGCGCTGGTGTCGTCGAAGCAGCGCACCCGGTAGGGCTGGCGCGGCGTGCGCGGCGGCCGGTGCTCGCCCACGGTGAGCGTCAGGGTCGCGACGCGGCCGGGCTCGGCCTGGGCCAGCTTGGGCGCGTAGCGCCGGTCGATCAGGCCGCTCGGCAGGTGCCAGCAGAGGTCGGCCACGTGCGGCCCGGCCAGCCCCTCGACCAGCTTGCCCAGCCGCGGCCCGACCCCCGGCAGGGCCGTCACCGGCGCGAAGAGGGGATAGAGGATCTCGGGTCGCACGGGGTAGGAGAACTCCGGCGGGACGATACGGGATCCCGAACTATAGACGCGGATGGGCAGTGATGAACACGGAAGGGACGGATCGGCTACGGCCTGTCTTGCGCCGCATGAAAGATGGCGATCACCTCGATCGCATTGTCACCGTGCTGATAGACCACAATGTAGGGGAGGCCGGGCGCGACGACTTCGCGCGTGTTTGGAACGGTTCCTAGCCGGCCCGAATCGGGGAAATATTCGAGTCGGCTGACAGCCCTATAGATGCGGTCGACCACCATCCCGGCGGACGCTGGATTTCGCTCCGCGATATAGTCCCGAATCCTGGCAAGATCACTGACGGCAGAGAGCCGCCATCGCAGCCTCATCGCGCCTTTTGCTTGAAGTAGGCGCCGACCTCTGCATGGCTCGCATAGTCTGAAGGCTCGCCCAGACGACGGGTAACCTCTTCCGCTTGCGCGGGACTGAGCCGGACGCTATCGGGGTCCTGCTCCAGCAGGCTGAGCAGCACCTCGGCGGCCTCGTCCTGGCGATCGCTGGGAAGCCGCCGGATCCGCTCGATGACATCGTCAAGAAGCTTGGTCATTTCAATATCCTAGCACGCTCTGTCACGACCGGCGAGCATGACGATTGGTGGCTGTCGGGCCCGGGCTCCCGGCAACTGAACTCCGGGCGCTGACATCGGGGTTTCCAGGCTTTATATCCTCTGCGGCCCCAGGGGAACAGCGGCCGGAAACAGAGATGGACGCCTCGCTGGAACACCGCCGCAAGCGCCTGCGCTTCCAATGCTGGCATCGCGGCACCAAGGAGCTCGATCTGCTGCTCGGCCACTTCGCCGACCGGCACCTGGCGGGCTTCTCGGCCGGCCAGCTCGATCGGCTGGAGGCCTTGCTGGAGGTACCCGAGCCCCTGCTATACAACTGGATCGTCGGCCTGGCCGCGCCGGCCAGCCCCTACGACCACGACGTCATGAGCCTGCTGCGCAACTTCAAGCTCCATCCGGAACCCGATTGACCAGCCTCTCCGATTTCCTGTCGCGCCCCGGGCCCAACGGGGGCCGCGGCCTGATCGCCAGCGCGCCCGAGGGCGTCGATGCCCTGCTGCTGTCGCGCCTGCTGAAAGAGGCAGGGGTGCCGCGCACCCTCTTGCAGGTGACGCGCGACGACGCGCGCATGATGCGCCTGGCCGGGCACCTGGGCTTCTTCGCGCCGCAGGCCGAGGTGATCGTCTTCCCGGCCTGGGACTGCCTGCCCTATGACCGGGTCTCGCCGCACCGCGACGTGGTGGCGCAGCGCATCGACGCGCTGACCCGCCTTATCGAGACCCCGGCGCCAAAGGCGGGCCGGGTGGTGGTCACCACGGTCAACGCGCTGCTGCAGCGCGTCGCGCCGCGCGCCGCGTTCGCCGGCCGCAGCCTGAACGCCCGGCCGGGCGAGGCCCTGGCACCTGAGACCTTGACCGACTTCCTGGTGCACAACGGCTACCTGCGCGCGGAGACCGTGGGCGAGCCCGGCGAGTACGCCGTGCGCGGCGGCATTATCGACGTCTTCCCGCCTGGCGAGGCGCAGCCGTTGCGCCTCGACTTCTTCGGCGACGAGCTGGACACGATTCGCAGCTTCGATCCGCTCAGCCAACGCAGCACCGGCAAGCTCGAGCGCCTGAACCTCAAGCCGGTCAGCGAGATCACGCTGGACCCGGAGGCGATCAGCCGCTTCCGCGGCGGCTACCTGGCCGCCTTCGGCGCGGTGCGCGGCGAGGACCCGCTCTACGAGGCGGTCACTGCCGGCCGGATCTATCCCGGCATGGAACACTGGCTGCCGCTGTTCCACGACCACCTCGAGACCCTGCTGGACTACCTGCCCGAGGCAGCGGTGCTGCTCGACCCGCAGGCCGAGGAGGCGCGCGACGCGCGGCTGGAGACCATCGCCGACTTCTACCAGGCACGTCAGACCCTGCGCGACAGCAAGGAGACCGGCGGCCTGAGCTACAAGCCGCTGGAGCCGGCGCGGCTCTACCTCGACGCCGAAGCCTGGGACGGGCTGCTGGCCGCGCGGCCGGTGGCGCAGCTCTCGCCCTTCGCCGCGCCGGAGCACCTGGACTCGCTGTTCGATGCCGGCGGCCGGCCGGGCCGCGACTTTGCCGAGGCGCGCACGTCGTCCGAGGGCCGCGTGTTCGACGCGGTGACCGAGCACGTCGCGGCCGAGCAGGGCGCCGGCCGACGCGTGGTGGTCGCCGCTTACAGCGCCGGCTCGCTCGACCGCCTGGCCCACCTGCTGGAGGAACACGGCCTGCCGGAGCGCGAGCCGGTCGCCTCCTGGGCCGAGATCGAGGCCTTGCCCGCCGGCGTGGTCGGCCTCGCCGTGCTCAGCCTTGAGCACGGCTTCGGCGTGGATGGCGTGAGTCTCCTGAGCGAGCCCGACATCCTCGGCGAGCGCATCGCCCGGCCGCCGAGCCGCAGGCGCCGGCCCGAGAACTTCCTGACCGAGGTCTCGACCCTGCACGAAGGCGACCTGGTGGTGCATGTCGACCACGGCATCGGCCGCTACGAGGGCCTGGAGACGCTCGACGTCGGCGGCGCGCCGCACGACTGCCTGAAGGTGCTCTATCACGGCGGCGACCGCCTCTTCGTGCCGGTCGAGAATATCGAGATGCTGTCGCGCTACGGCTCGCAGGAGGCCGAAGTAGAGCTCTACCGGCTCGGCCAGGGCGGCTGGCAGGCGCGCAAGGCAAGGGTCAAGGCACGCATCAGGTCGATCGCCGACGAGCTAATCAAAATCGCCGCCGCCCGCGCCCTGAAGCGGACCGATCCGCTGCCGCCGCCCGAGGGCGTTTACGACGAGTTCGCGGCGCGCTTCCCCTATCCCGAGACCGAGGACCAGCTGCGCGCCATCGGCGAGACCTTGGACGACCTGGCCTCGGGCCGGCCGATGGACCGCCTCATCTGCGGCGACGTCGGCTTCGGCAAGACTGAGGTGGCGCTGCGCGCCGCCTTCATCGCCGTCATGAACGGCGAGCAGGTTGCCGTGGTGGTGCCGACGACCTTGCTGGCCCGCCAGCATCATCAGACCTTCAAGGAACGCTTCGCCGGCCTGCCGGTGCGCATCGCCCAGCTGTCGCGGCTGGTCGGCACCAAGGAGGCGGCGCTGGTCAAGGCGGGGCTCAAGGACGGCACCATGGACATCGTCATCGGCACCCACGCGCTGCTCGGCAAGTCGGTGCTGTTCCGTCACCTGGGGCTCCTGATCGTCGACGAGGAGCAGCACTTCGGCGTCAAGCAGAAGGAGCGCCTGAAGGCGCTGCGCGAGGACGTGCATGTGCTGACCCTGACGGCGACGCCGATCCCGCGCACGCTGCAGCTATCGCTGTCGGGGGTGAAGGAGCTCTCGATGATCGCCACGCCGCCGGTCGACCGGCTGGCGGTGCGTACCTTCGTGCTGCCCTACGACCCGGTGGTGGTGCGCGAGGCGATCATGCGCGAACACTTCCGCGGCGGCCAGACCTTCTACGTCTGCCCGCGCATCGAGGATCTGCCCAAGGTTGCCGAGCGGCTGCGCAAGCTGGTGCCCGAGATCAAGCTGGCGGTGGCGCACGGCCGCCTGACGCCGCACGAGCTGGAAGAGGTCATGACCGGCTTCGTCGACCACCGCTTCGACCTGCTGCTCTCGACCAACATCATCGAGTCCGGGCTCGACATCCCGAACGCCAACACGCTCGTCATCCACCGCGCCGACATGTTCGGGCTGGCCCAGCTCTACCAGATCCGCGGCCGCATCGGCCGCTCCAAGCAGCGCGGCTACGCCTATCTGACGCTGCCGCCGGGGCGTCTGCTGACGGCGGGGGCGGAGAAGCGCCTGCACGTCATGCAGACCCTCGACACCCTGGGGGCCGGCTTCACGCTGGCAAGCCACGACCTCGACATCCGCGGCGCCGGCAACCTCTTGGGCGAGGAGCAGTCGGGCCACATCCGCGAGGTCGGCATCGAGCTCTATCAGCAACTCCTGGAGGAGGCGGTGGCGACGGCTCGCGGTGGTGCTGCGGCCGCGGCACAGGCGGCGCAGGACTGGACGCCGCAGATCAACCTGGGCACCTCGGTGCTGATCCCCGAGAGCTACGTGCAGGACCTGAACGTGCGGCTCGGCCTCTACCGCCGCATCGCCGTGCTGGTCGACCGGGCCGAGATCGACGCCTTCGCCGCCGAGCTGGTCGACCGCTTCGGGTCGCTGCCGGAGGAGGTCGAGAACCTGCTGCAGATCGTCGCCATCAAGCGGCTCTGCCGCGACGCCGGCGTCGAGCGGGTCGAGGCCGGGCCCAAGGGCGCCGTCATCTCGTTCCGCGGCGACCGGGTGGGCAATCCCGAGGCGCTGGTCCGCTTCATCCAGGAGCAGGCCGGCGTGGTGAAGCTGCGCCCCGACCACAAGCTGGTCTACCGCCGCGCCTGGGACGACCCCAAGGCCCGCGTCGGCGGCGTCCGCCGCCTGATCGACGACCTGGCCAAGGTCGCGGCGTAAAAAAGGGGACAGTCCCCTTTTGGTGCTGACTTCCTGAACGTTTTTTTGACACAGATGAACACAGATGAACGGGGTCAGAGAAGCTTCCACAGCTCACGTTCATCTGTGTTCATCTGTGTCAATTGATCTTGTTGTTCCGCCTTGCGTTCACGCGGCGTAACAAAGTTGCGAGGCGCCTTGCGGCGCAGGCTCGCGGCTGACTACGTCATGGGCACGCCAAGTTTGAGGAGTATGCCAATGAACATATCAATCGGACGGGCGTGGCGCCTAGTCCTGGTGCTGGTCGCGGGCCTTGCGGGCAGCGCGCTCGCCACCCAGACGGCGCTGGCCAAGGGCTTCGTCAACGTCGACAAGTCCGGCGTGGCGATCGGCGGCTACGATCCCGTCGCTTACTTCGAGGGCGCGCCGATGAAGGGCGAGGCCCAGTACGCGACCGAGTGGCAGGGCGCCACCTGGCACTTCGCCGGCGCGGCCAACCGCGACGCCTTCCTGGCCGAGCCGGAGAAGTTCGCGCCGCAGTACGGCGGCTGGTGCGCCTATGGCGCGGCCAAGGGCTATGCCGCGGAGGTCGATCCGGCAGACGCCTGGACGGTCCACGACGGCAAGCTCTATCTCAACTGGAGCGCCGGGGTGAAGCGGCAGTGGTCGAATGACATTCCCGGCTACCTCGCGCAATCGGAAGCGAACTGGCCCGCCATCAAGGCCGGCCTCGCCGACGGTACGGGGAAGATCTCACGCAAGTAGGAGCCGGCGACCCAAAAAAGGGGCCGGGCGCTTTGCCGGCCCGGCCCGCAGTCGCAGCGGCCGTTTTGCCGGCCGCTTCTTGTTCGCTCGGGGGGATCGCAGGAGCGGCCGCCCTCCGACGCAAGGCTACATCGTGGCCTGCTTGGCCGTCTCGATCCACCCGTCGAAGGTCTCGCGGTTGGCGGCAATCCACTCCTCGGCGTGGCGCACGATGTCTTGCTTGCTGTCCTCGCCTTCGAACATCTTGGCGTTCTGGGCGAAGATGTCCTCCAACGGAATGCTTATCTCCTCGAACAGGGCCCGCGCGGCCGGATTCTCCTCGAGGAACTGATTGTTGGCGACCGGGCGGATATCGTTTGCCGGCCAGCCCATGTCGCAGGGATCGGCGACGCAGCCCTCGACGCTCGCGACGGTCGTCTGGTCTTCGAACTGCTTCTGGTCCTCGGGAAGGCTGGCAAAGGGGGTCTCGATCCAGACCACGTCCTCACCCGGCTTGAGCAGGCCGACCGTCCAGTTCGGCGTCCAGGTGTAGAAGAAGATCGGCTGACCTTGCTGGAAGCGGCCGATGGCATCGGCCATGGAAGCCGCGTAGGAGGCCTTGATCGGCTTGACGGCATCGGTCAGCTCGTAGGCTTCCAGCTGATGCTCGATCACCAGTTCGCAGCCCCAGCCCGGCGGGCAGGCGACCAGATCCGCCAGGCCGTCGCCGTTGGCGTCGAAGAGCTTGCGGATCTCCGGCTTCTTGAAGTCCTCGATCGAGGTTATGTCGTTGGCGTCGGCGGTCTTCTTGTCGACCAGGTAGCCCTGCAAAGCACCGCCCTTGGCGACATAGCCGACCAACGATGCGCCGCGGCCAAACTCCGCCTCGTAGGTGTTGTGCAGCGGGAACCAGCCGTTCACCCAGAAATCGACGTCGCCCTGGGCGACCGCCTGATAGAACGGCGGATTGTCGAGCGTCTTCGGCGCCCTGACGTCGTAGCCGAGTTCCTCCAGGGCTTTGATGTAGATCTCCGCCTGGAACCAGCCGGTGTCCCAGGTCGCACGGGCCGGTTGCACCGTCTTGCCTTCGCCCGGCAGCTCGGCGCCGGCTGCGGGCAAGGCGACAGCCGTCATCGCGCCAAGCACGATGCCGCCAGCCAGCTTCCTCAATCGGCGTCTCGCTGTTGAATACATTACGAACCTCCTTTTGCTTTCTCGCTCTGCGATTGGGCCCGGTGCCCTTTTGCGGGCCCGGACGGTGATTGAGCCTTGGGCCGAAGCGTCCGCGCGCAGTCGTCGCAAGAACGGTGGCCGCAGCTCCTTTGGTTCCTGTTAGTCACGGACCGAAGCCCTGTTTTGCTGCTCGGCGTCCTGGCGCTCGGTGCCGGCGCCACCGACCAGCGGCGCGATCAGCCGGCGCAGGGCAGCACGAGGATTTCTATCGGTGGCAGCCGTCTTGGGCTTCCGACTCTGCTCGCCGATCGCCTGGGTGACGCGATCGAGTACGATCGCGATCAGCACGATGCCGATGCCGCCCAGCGCCGCGGCGCCGACGTCGAGTCTGCCGATGCCGGTGAAGACCACCTGGCCGAGGCCTTCGGCGCCGATCAGCGCCGCGATCACGACCATCGACAGCGACAACATCAGGGTCTGGTTGAGACCAGCCATGATGGCGGGAAGTGCCAGCGGAAGCTGAATTTCCCAGAGTACCTGGCGCGGCGTCGAGCCGAAGGCGTAACCGGCCTCGACCAACTCGGCCGGAACCTGGCGCAGCCCCAGGTTGGTCAGGCGCACGATCGGCGGCAGCGCGAAGATGATTGTGGCGATGATGCCGGGCACGATGCCGACGCCGAACAGCATTACGATCGGCACCAGATAGACGAAAGCCGGAATGGTCTGCATGATGTCGAGCACCGGTCGGATGCCGACGGCGAAGCGGTCGCTGCGTCCCGCTATGATGCCGAGCGGGATGCCGATCAGGGCGCAGAACAGCACCGACGTCATGATCATGGCCAATGTCGTCATCGATTCCTGCCAGACGCCGAGCAGGTCGATCAGCGCGACGCTGCAAAACGTCAGGATGGCGACGCCGCGCCCGGCGATGCGCCAGGCGATCAGCGCGGCCACCGGCAGGAAGAGCAGCGGCGGGATCGAGAGCAGAAAGGCCTCGAAGCCGGTCAGCACCTGGTCGATCGGCCACTGAATCGCCTGGAAGACGGGCCGGAAGTTCGGCACCAGCCAGTCCTTGACGAAGAACTCGATCCAGTCGTCGAGTGGCAGCGTGACTATGTCCGAGAGGCGATCCAATGCGCTACTCCATCCTCATGATCTCAAGCTATTTGGCGGCGACGGCCGCGGGCTGGCCTGGTCGCTGCTTGGGTCCTTGCTTGGACTGCGGCGCGAGTTCGGCGAAGACCTGAAGCGGATCGACCGCGCCCTGCAGTCGCCCCTCGTCGTCGACCACCGCGATCGGCAGCCCTTGACTGCAGAGCTTATAGATCTCGACGATCGGACTCTCGGCGCCCGCCTGCGGGAAGTCCTTGCGCATGATCTGCTGCAGGCTCGCGGCCTCGGCCTGCTGTGCCAGCCGCCGCCTATCGACCAGACCGACCGGCCGCCCGGCCTTGTCGATCAGGTAGACCGCCTTGCTGCCCTCGAGCCGGCGCTTGACCGCGGCGAGGTCAGCCTCGGCCATAGGCATCGAGACAGGCGCTCGCATGACGGTGCGCAGGCGTAAGATGCGACCGGAATCCACGTCCTGGGTAAAGGCGCTCACGTAGTCGTCGGCGGGATTGGCGACGATCTCCTCCGGCGCGCCGACTTGAACGAAGCGGCCTGCCTTCATGATGGCGACACGGTCACCCAGCTTCAGCGCCTCGTGCAGGTCGTGGGTGATGAAGACGATGGTCTTGCGAAAACGCCGCTGAAGTTCGAGCAGCTCGTCCTGCATGTCGCGCCGGATCAGCGGATCGAGCGCGCTGAAAGGCTCGTCCATCAGCAGAATGTCCGGGTCGACGGCGAGCGCGCGGGCCAGCCCGACGCGCTGCTGCATGCCACCGGAAAGCTCGCTGGTGCGGCTGTTGCTCCAGCTTTCCAGCCCAACCAGCTCGAGGACCTGCTCCGCACGCCTGCGCCGCTCGCGTGCCTCGATACCCTGCACTTTGAGGCCGTACTCGACGTTCTCTACGACCGTGCGATGCGGCAACAGGGCGAAGTGCTGAAACACCATCGCGATCTTGCCGAGCCGCAGCTGCCGTAGCGCTTTCTCGTCGGCCGCGACGACATCCTCGCCGTCGATCTCGACCGAGCCCGCGGTCGGCGTGATCAGGCGATTAAGACAGCGCAGCAGCGTCGACTTGCCGGAGCCGGAGAGGCCCATCACCACGAAGGTTTCGCCGGCGCCCACGTCGAAGGAGACGTCGGCGACGCCGACGACGCTTCCGGTCTTTTCCTTGATCTCGGCCTTGTCCCGTCCCTCGGCTATGAGGGCAAGGGCTTCGTCGGTTGCGGCGAAAACCTTGGAGACATTCCTGGCACGGATCCTGGTGGCCGTCCCGCCATTGATAGCCCTGTCGCTCATCCCATCCGGTTGGCTGCGCAGCCCCATCGCGCTCTCGGGGGCCGGCACCAACGCAACGAGCAGTACTCAGAAGCAGGAAGGAAAACGCCGACACCCACATGCGATCGCGGCTTGCGCCGCTTATGGTCACGATGGGTGTTGCTGTTGATTGTTAGGACTTGTGCTTCAAGTCAAAGATTTCAAGGCATATTTGTCAAGCGCAGCACCAGGCGCCAATGGTTTCTTCGCGTATTACAGGCGCTTATGCGGCAAAGCTGACCCTGCGCTCGCAGGCGTCGCGAGTCATCCTCGCCCTGCCGTCACTCCAGTCCCCGCTCCGCCTTCTCGGCGACGCTGTAGAAGGGATCGGCGTGGATATCGGCTTCCGGCAGGCCGCGCGCTCGCAGCAGCGCCAACGCCGCCTCGGCCATGGCGGTCGAACCGGCCAGGTAGACCTTGAATCCGGTCAGGTCGGGAAAATCCTCGGCGATGGCGTCGGTCACCAGGCCGCGGCGCCGCTGCGTCTTTCTTCGCGGCGCCGACAGCACCGGCACGAAGCGCAGGTTCTGGTGGCGCCGGGCGAGTGCCTCGAAGTGCTCGACCAGGTAGAGATCGTCCGTGTCGGCGGCGCCGAAGTAGAGGTGGATCGGCTGGCCCATGCCCAGCGCGAGCGCCGTCTCGACGATCGACTTGATGGGCGCCAGGCCGGAGCCTCCGGCCACCGCCAGGATCGGCCCCTTGTGCTCGGCGCGCAGAAAGGCCTCGCCATAGGGGCCCTCCAGGGCGACCGACTCGCCTGGCGCCAGGCGCAACGCGACGTAGCCGCTGGCGCCTTCCTGGTTCATCTGCCGAACGTGGAACTCGAGCGGTGACTCGCCGGGCCGGTTCGCCATGGAGAAATCGCGCGCCGGCAAGTCGCCGAAGGTGATCGCCGCGTACTGCCCGGCGCGGAAGTCGAAGCGAGCGCCCGGCGGCAGCGCCAAGCGCAGGATGCGAATGTCGGGGGTCGCCGGCTCCAGCGAAACCACGCGGCATGTCAGGCGTTGCACGCCCGCCAAAGGTCCGGCCCTTCAGCCGGCCTCGTCGTCGAGCAGCCCTTCGATCGTCTCCGTGATCTCCGGGTCGAGCGGCTCCACCGCCGAGGGCCAGAGCCCGGCCAGGCCGCCGTCCGGGGCGATGAGGACCTTGTGGAAGTTCCACTTGGGCGCGGCGACCTCGCCCAGTTCCTCGACCACCCAGCGATAGAAGGCGTGCGCCGTGCCGCCGATCACCGCCTGCTTGGACGTCATTGGAAAGTCGACCCCAAAGCCCTTGGTACAAAAGGCTTTGATCTCTGCCTCGTCGCCCGGTTCCTGGGCGCCGAAGTCGTTCGAGGGCACCCCGATCACCACCAGCCCGCGGTCGCGGTAGCGCGTCCAGAGCGCCTGCAGGTCTGCGTACTGCGGTGTGTAGCCGCATTCCGAGGCGGTGTTGACGACCAGCAGGGGACGGCCGGCGAAGTCGGCCAGCCGGATCTCGCCGCCCTCGATCCCGGGAAAGCTGAACTCATGCGCCGTCATAGGCATTTCCCTGGTTTGCCGTGCGGATCACGCGCTAACACGGCACGCCCCGGAGCCGCAAGGCTCACAGAAGGACGGCACTGCCCGCATGCCATCGGGGTATGGCATTATTTGACACAGATGAACACAGATGAACACAAACAAAAAATGGCAGGCAAAGCAACCAGTTGCACTATCTGTCGTTGTTTTGCCGACATTGATTCGATTGAATATCGAGCAATATTTTTTTGAGTTTGTGTTCATCTGTGTTCATCTGTGTCAAATACCCTTGTTTCACCCCGCTCGGTCCAAGACCCCCCGTACATTCCTGGCGCCGCATCTCTGCCGGCACGACTGCCACCGGTGGTTAACAGACGATTCACCGGGCCCATGCTACGGCTCAACCGAGGCGTAGGTGGCCCTGGCAGCTTTTTTGAGTCGCCTTGGCCGCGCCGATTGCCTCTAATGGCCTGGCAGAGAGGCTCAAGAAGACTTGTCCCATAACAAGAACAGCGGCCCGCGCCATGGCGGTGGCTTGCGGGTCCTCGGCTGGGGTGCCGGAGCTGCGGGCTGTCTGATTGCGGCGGCGGCGCTGGCGGCCATCCTACCCGAACCACTGCTCCGTCAGATGCCGGGCGAGGGCGCAGGCAGACAGTATGCCGCCCTCCAGCTCGGCGACTACCTGAAGGCGCCGCTCGCCAGCGCCGAGGAAGCCCGCCGGTTCACCATCGAGAGCGTGCTCTACAGCGGGCGCCCGGGCGCCTATCTGACCGCCGTGCTCGACCAAGACAGCCACCGGGACGCCGAGCTCGAATGCCTGGCGCTCAACATCTATTTCGAGGCGCGCGGCGAGAGCGACGACGGCAAGCGCGCCGTCGCCCACGTGGTCATGAACCGGGTCGCCGACCCGGCCTTCCCGAGCTCGGCCTGCGCCGTGATCCGCGAGGGCGGCACGCTCGATCCGCGCAAATGTCAGTTCACCTGGTGGTGCGACGGGCGCAGCAACCAACCTCTCAACCTGGCGGCCTGGGGAACGAGCCGCACCATCGCAACCGAGGTTTACGACTCCGCCCGAGATTCAACAGGGGACGACGACCTGACCGGAGGCGCGCTCTGGTATCACGCCGATTACGTGGCGCCGGCCTGGGGCGCGCGCTTCGCGCCGGGGCCGCGCATCGGCCGCCACCTGTTCTATCGCAAGCCTAACGAGCGCCCGGCGACGGCGGCCGGGCCGGGGTCGCGGCAGGCCGCGACCGGCATCGAGGTGATCCGGGCCGTGCCTGCAGCCTCTGCGCCGGCAACCTCAGAACCGGTCCGGGCGCCGCTGCCCTCCGGTCCGCTGCGGCGCCATCACCTGGTCGCGCCCGCCGGCCCCTCGGACGCTGCACTGCCGCGGCCGACCGACGGCGGATAGTCAAGACGACAGCTCCCATTTCTGACGAGACCTTGGCCTCGTTCGTCTGATGTCGCATGATGGGCGTCCTGTGAACGCTCATCAGCATGGGAGCCCCCACCATGCCGCAGCGCTTCGATCCCGACGGAACCCGCCTGCCGATCAAGCTCGACTCGACCTCGAACGGCGAGTTCGTGCCGATCCCGCTCGATGCCGCGAACCGCGCGGCCAACCGCCTGGCGCAGGGCTGGGCCAGCGCCAACGCGCGCCGGCGCGGCCTGTCGCGCCGGGCCTTCATGCTTTCGGCCTGCGGCTCAGCCAGCACGCTGCTAGCCTTCAACGCGGCCAACGCGGCGGCCGGTCGGACTGGAGGGTTCTTCGAGCTGGACCAGGTCGCCGCGGTCGACCCCGACGCCGCGCTTGAGGCGCTCGGCGGGCGCGAGTTCGTGTTCGATGTCCAGGGCCACTTCGTCGGCCAGCATGGCCTGGGCCGCGTCGGTCTCGGCGGTGCCGAGCAGTTCATCAAGGACATCTTCCTCGATTCCGACACCGACATGATGGTGCTGTCCTTCATCCCCTCGCGCCGGGAGAAGGAGCTGCTGACCATCCAGGAGGCCGACGCGACCCGCCGCATTGTCGAGCAGCTGGAGGGCACGCAGCGCCTGATGATCCATGGCCGCGTCAACCCGAACCAGCCGGGCGACCTGGAAGACATGGACGAGCTGGCCCAGGTCTGGGGCGTCTCCGCCTGGAAGTGCTACACCCAGTGGGGCCCGGACGGTGAGGGCTTCTTCCTGCATGACGACGTGGGCCTGGCGATGATCGAGAAGGCGCGCGCGCTCGGCGTCCGGAACATCTGCGTGCACAAGGGCCTGCCGTTCGGCAAGCAGTCTTACGAGCACAGCCTGTCAAGCGACGTCGGCGTGGTGGCCAGGATGTTCCCCGACGTGAACTTCCTGGTCTATCACTCGGGCTTCATCGCCAATCAGAAGGAGGGCCCCTACGACCCGTCACGCGGCGAAGGGGTCGACGAGCTGATCCGCTCGCTCGAGGAGAACGGCGTGCCGCGCAACGGCAACGTCTACGCCGAGCTCGGCAGCACCTGGCGCTTCGCAATGCGCGATCCCGAGATGGCCGCGCATATTGTCGGCAAGCTGATCAAGCACGTCGGCGAGGAGAACGTGCTCTACGGCTCGGACTGCATCTGGTACGGCTCGCCGCAGGACCAGATCGAGGCCTTCCGCAGCTTCCAGATTTCGGAAGAGCTGCAGGAAAGGCACGGCTATCCGAAGATGACGCCCAAGCTGCGCGCCCGGATCTTCGGTCTCAACGCCGCCAGGCCCTACGGCATCGACGTCGACGAGGTGCTGAAGCGCGCCCGCAGCGACGCGATCGAACAGCGCCGCCGCGCCTACCGCCAGGACCCCGACCCCCACTTCCTCACCTTCGGACCCAAGACGCGGCGCGAGTTCCTGGCGAACCTGCAGGCGAGGGGCGGGTCGCCCGCTTAGTGACCGTCGGCGCTTAGCCGTCCGCTTCGGCCGATTCGCCGTGCTTGGCGAGGTCGAAGAACTGGAACAGCACCTCGGGCGGGTGGGCGCCGGACAGCACGTACTTCCCGTCGAGGATGAAGGTCGGCACGCCCTGGATGCCGATATGGCGGGCCTGGGCGTCCTCGGCGCGCACCGCCTCGAGGCCGGCCTCGCTCTCCAGGAAGACGCGCGCGTCCATCGGGTCGAGCCCGCCGATCGCCGCGGCGTCGCACAGCACGTCGAGGTCGCCGATGTCCTCGCCGCGCAGGAAGTAGGCCTCGAACAGCGCATCGACCACGGCGTCGGCCGCGTTGCCCTGGCCGGCATCGAGCGGGCCGTTGTCTTGCTGGGTCGCGTAGCGGATCAGGCGGTGCGAGCCGATGGTGTTGGGTGTGCGGCGGATCGCCTCGAAGGCGAAGGGGATGGCCTCCTCCTGGCCGGCCTCGCGGACGCGGTCGTAGATCGTCCGGGCGTTGGCCGGGCCACCGAACTTCAGCTCGAGGTAGTGCTGCCGCTCCATGCCGCCGGCCGGCATGTCAGGATTGAGCTGGAAGGCGCGCCAGCGCAGCGTCAGCCCGTCCTGCGGCCGCGCCGCCAAAGCGCGCCCGAGCCGCCGCTTGCCGATGTAGCACCAGGGACAGATGGTGTCGGAATAGATGTCGATATGCATGGGTAGGCTCGCTGAACTCTTAGCTGCGGGGATAGTTCATAGATAGGCCCGAACGGCGGCGATGACCACCGCGATTCAACAAACCTTAATTGACACGGATGAACACGGATGAACACAAACCAGAACAACAAATTGATGCGGCATTCTGATGCGATGGTGTTCAACGACGAAATCTCTCGGTGAATTCCATAGCTATTCCATTTCTTTTTCCAGTTTGTGTTCATTCGTGTTCATCCGTGTCAAATCCAGTTTGTTTGCCGGCCTCGCGCCTTTGGACGCTTGACCTGCGTGGGTGTCGGCTTCAAGCATGGTGGCAAGGTCGGGCGAAAGCGGCCAAGCTGGACAGGGAGGGGCCATGGCGGCGGCGGGCGGCCAATCGATCTTTGAGCGGAACCTGGAGCGCACGGCCGCCAATACGGCGCCGCTCAGCCCGGTCAGCTTCCTGCGCCGCGCCGCCGCGGTCTATCCCGACAAGCCGGCCGTCATTCATGGCGATATAACTTATAGTTACAAGGATTTCTTCGAGCGTTGCTGTAGCCTGGCCTCTGCGCTGGCCCGACGCGGCATCGGGCCGGGCGACTGCGTCGCGGTCATGGCGCCCAACATCCCGGCCATGCTGGAGGCGCACTATGCCGTGCCCATGCTGGGCGCGGTGCTCAATTCGCTCAACATCCGGCTCGACGCGGCCACCATCGCCCTCATCCTGGAGCATGGCGAGGCCAAGGCGTTGCTGACCGACCGCGAGCTCTCGGCCACGGTCAAGCCGGCGCTGGAGCGCCTGGCGCGGCGCCCGCTGGTGATCGACATCGACGACCCGCTCGGGGAGGGGGGAGAGCTGCTGGGCGAACTCGACTACGAGGCCTTCCTGGCCGAGGGCGACCCCGGCTTCGCCAGCGACCAGCCGCGCGACGAGTGGCAGGCGATCAGCCTGCTCTACACCTCGGGCACCACCGGCAACCCCAAGGGCGTCGTCTATCACCACCGCGGCGCCTTCCTGAACGCGGTCGGCAACATGATCACCATGGGCCTGACCGGCGATGCGGTCTATCTCTGGACCCTGCCGATGTTCCACTGCGACGGCTGGACCTTCACCTGGGCGGTGACGGCGGCGGCCGGCACGCACGTCTGCCTGCGCAGGGTCGACCCGGCGCTGATCTATCCGCTGATCGCCAAGCACCGCGTCACCCACATGTGTGGCGCGCCGATCGTGCTGACCCTGCTGGCGCACGCGCCCGAAGCGAAAGCGCGCGCCTTCACCCACACCGTCGAGCTGGCGACCGGCGGCGCGGCGCCGCCCTCGGCGGTGATCGAGGCCATGGAGGCGAACGGCTTCCGCGTCACCCACCTCTACGGCCTGACCGAAAGCTATGGGCCGGCCACGGTTTGCGCCTGGCAGCAGGACTGGAACGGTCTCGCGCTGCGCAGCCGCTCGGCCAAGATGGCACGCCAGGGCGTCAACTACCTGACCCTGGAAGAGGCCCGGGTGCTCGACACCGAGACGCTCGCGCCGGTGCCCTGGGACGGCCGGACCATGGGCGAGCTGATGCTGCGCGGCAACACGGTGATGCGCGGCTACCTGAAGAACCCCGCGGCGACCGAGGCCGCCTTCCGCGGCGGCTGGTTCCACACCGGCGACCTGGGGGTGCAGCATCCCGACGGCTACATCGAGATCAAGGACCGCTCCAAGGACATCATCATCTCCGGCGGCGAGAACATCTCCAGCCTGGAGGTCGAGGAGACGCTCTACCGCCATCCCAAGGTGATGGAGGCGGCCGTGGTCGCGCGGCCGGACGACAAGTGGGGCGAGCGGCCCTGCGCCTTCGTCACCCTGAAGCCGGGGATCGAGGCGACGGCGGCCGAGATCATCGGCTTCTGCCGCGAGCACATGGCGCACTACAAGGTGCCCGACCGGGTGGTCTTCGGCGAGCTGCCCAAGACCTCGACCGGCAAGATCCAGAAGTTCGCCCTGCGCGAGCGGGCGAAGGAGATCTAGTGGTGGTGTGGCCGGTCACAGCGCGCTTCCTCACCCTTCGACAGGCTCAGGGTGAGGTTGAGTGCGCGCCTTTGGGCGCGCCCTCATGCTGAGCTTGTCGAAGCATGAGGCCTGTGACCACGCAGCACGTGAGCGCGGTAGGAAACGATGACGCAATGACAGGCGGCCCCTTCGACCTGAGCGGCAAGGCGGCGCTGGTGACCGGTGCCTCGAGCGGCCTGGGGCGACACTTCGCCATCGTTCTGGCCCGGGCCGGGGCCAAGGTCGGGCTGGCGGCGCGGCGACTCGATGCGCTGGCGGCGGTGGCGCGAGAGATCGAGGCCTTCGACGGCCGCGCCATCCCGCTCGCCCTCGACGTCACCGACGGCGAGAGCGTGCGCGAGGCCGTAGCCGCCGCCGAGACCGAGCTGGGGCCCCTCTCGATCCTGGTCAACAACGCCGGGGTCGCCCTGACCCGGCCGTCGCTCGAGCTGGACGAGGCCGAGTGGGACCAGGTGACCGGCACCAACCTGAAGGGCGCCTGGCTGGTGGCGCAGGAGGTGGCGCGGCACATGGAGCGGCTCGGCCACGGCGGCTCGATCATCAATGTCGCCTCGATCCTGGGCCTGGCCGGCGCCGGCCAGGTGGCGCCCTACAGCGCCAGCAAGGCCGGACTGATCAACCTGACCCGGGCGCTCGCGGTCGAGTGGGCGCGCCACGGCATTCGCGTCAACGCGCTGGCGCCGGGCTACATCGAGACCGACCTGAACCGTGACTTCCTGCGCTCCAAGGGCGGCGAAGCACTGCGCGCGCGGGTGCCGCAGCGCCGCTTCGGCCAGCCCGGGGACCTCGACGGCGCGCTGCTGCTGCTGGCCTCGGACGCCTCGCGCTACATGACCGGCAGTGTCCTGGTGGTCGACGGCGGCCAGTCGGCGGCGTTGTAGGCGCCAGGCAACTTTCCTCGACGCGAGGCTTCGGCCTTGGGTATTCCTCATCCTTCGACAGGCTCAGGATGAGGCTTCGACAGGCGCGCGATATGGTCGCTCGTTTGCCGACTTCCTCATGCTGAGCCTATCGAAGCATGAGGCAGAACGCTGACGCCGGCTGGCGCCTCAGCCGAGGTGATGCTAGCGTTGAGCCCTCGCCGCACTTCGATCGGGAGGACGGGCCCTATGCGTTCGAAGACACGGTTCATCATCACCTTTGTCGTCACGCTCTTGGCCGCGGGCAGCGGCACGGCGCGCAACGCCGCCCCGGTCGAGCTGGCACTGGTGCTGCTGACCGACGTCTCCAACTCGATCGACAGCAGCGAGTACGAGATGGTGAAGGCCGGCTATCACGCCGCCTTCTCCGACCCCGAGATTATCGCCGCCGTCAGCAACAGCCCGGGCGGCGTGGCCGTGGCATACGTCGAGTTCTCCGATGCCGACCGCGTCGTCCTGGTCCGGGGCTGGGACCTGTTGACCGACGACATCTCGAGCCGCGCCTTCGGCGAGGCGGTAGCCGCGGCGCCACGCTCGAGCTCAGGCAACACGGCGCTGGCGGCGGCTCTGCGCCAGGCTGCCAATCTCCTGACGGAGGGCGAGTTCGCTGACGCGCGGCGTCTGGTAATCGACGTGGCGAGCGACCATCCGAGCGACGGCGGTCGCTCGGGCGTCGTGCGCGACGCCGCGGTGGCAGCCGGCATCACCATCAACGCCCTGCCGATCATCGACGAGCGCCCGATCGGCACCTTCGACGGCCGCATGGCCTATACCGTCGCGCACTGGGGCCTGGGTGGCATGACCGAATTCTATAGGCAATACGTCATTGGCGGCCCCGGCAGCTTCCTTGTCGAGGCCCGCGACTACCGGGCCTTCGGCGACGCGCTCAAGCGCAAGCTGCTGATGGAGCTGCTGATCTCGCATACCGACCGCACCTAGCAGGCGGCCTGGGCAAGCAGGCGAGGCGTTGCGGTCCGGACGGGTCTCGGCTATCTGGGAGCGCACCGGAACGCAAAGGCCGCTGCCATGGACTTCACGCCGACCCCCGAGGTTGCCGCGCTGCGCGACCGCATCGCCGCCTTCGTGGCCGCGGAGATCCTGCCGCTGGAGCAGGACCCGGCCAGCTACGACGCGCACGAGAACATAAAGCTCGACCTGCTGGAAGCGCTGCGCGGCAAGGTCAAGGCGGCCGGCCTCTGGGCGCCGCAGATGCCGCGCGATCTGGGCGGGCTGGGCCTCACTGTCGCCGGCATGGCGGTCTGCTACGAGACCATGGCGCGCTCGCTCTTTGGGCCGGTCGCCTTCAACTGCGCCGCGCCCGACGACGGCAACATGATCGTCCTGTCCAAAGTGGCCAGTGACGCCCAGAAGGCGCGTTGGCTGCAGCCTATCATCGACGGCAAGGTGCGCTCGGCCTTCGCCATGACCGAGCCGGCGCCCGGCGCCGGCTCCGATCCCGGACTCATGCGAACGCGCGCCGAGAGGAAGGGCAACCGCTGGATCGTCAGCGGCCACAAGTGGTTCATCACCGGGGCCGGCGTCGCCGAGCACTTCATCCTGATCGCGCGTACATCTGACGACACGCGCAAGGGCCTGACCGCCTTCCTGGTGAAACGCGGCACGCCCGGTTTCGAGATTGGCCGGCGCATCCCGATCATGGGCCCGGAGGAGCACGGCGGCCATTGCGAGATCGTGATCGAAGGCCTGGAGATCCCTGACGAGGACCG
>JBHJOF010000128.1:0-3177 GCA_050330055.1 Kiloniellales bacterium | reverse complement strand
CCGCGCAGCGCCCACGAGCGCCGCAGCGCGTCGCTTTCCAGGATGAAGGCGCCTTTCTTCGAGCCGATCAGAATGAACACTCTCTGCTTCTTCGCCATGGGTTTCCCTCTAACCGCTTTGTGAACTGCTGTTTCTTGTCCCGCCCCGGACAGCTATGGGCCGCTGTGGGCCGGCCGGGCGGCCGCTCCGCTCCGTGCCGGAGCCTTGACAATTAGGTTGATATCAACATTAATGGCTCATGTCAAAGCGCGAGCTGTTACCTTTTTCGGTCACGCTCCAGGTCCGCGATACCTGCCTCTGCCTGCACCTGCAGCGCGCGGCGCGGGCCATGGCGCGGCGATTCGATCAGGCGCTGCGGCCGGTCGGCCTGACCAACGGCCAGTTCTCGCTGCTGATGTCGCTCAACCGGCCCGAGCCGCCCACTATGGGCAGCGTGGCGGCGCTGCTGGCCATGGACCGCACGACGCTGACCGCCATGCTGAAGCCGCTCGAGCGCCGCGGCCTGCTGCGGGTGACGGTCGACCCGGCCGACAAGCGCGGCCGCCGCCTGCATCTCACACCTGCGGGCCGCAAGCTGCTCGCCGAAGCCCTGCCGCTGTGGAAGCGGACGCACGCCGAGGAGGACCGCCTGCTCCCCGACGCCGACCGCGTGCGCGCCGACCTGCGGGCGCTGTCGTAAGCGGACACTGCGGCACCGATTGCTCACGCGGCCCATGGCCCTAGCTCAGCTTGGCGCGGAGTTCCGCCAACCGGCGCTTGGAAATCGCCACATCGGACTGGAACTGCCGGTGATCGGGAAAGCGATCCGCGAGAGATTGGGCAATGACCAGGCTTTTGTCATAGGCCTCGATGGCCAGGCTGATCTCGCCGCGCGCTTCCCAGAGATCGCCGATCTTGTTATGCGACACCGACAGATCGCGCTGCAACCCGGCGTTGCTCGCATCCGCCTGCGCCAAGCGCTTCCTGATGACCATCGAGGCCTGGTAGCTCTCCAGCGCCTTGCCCAGATCGCCTTGTGAACGAAGCACGTCGCCGATTTCATCCAGTGCGACCGAGCGGTTGCGTTCGACCTTCGCCACTTGGAGCGCCGCCTGTGCAGCGGTCAGAGCAACGCCTATGTTGCCGCTGGCCTGATTAAGCCGCGCCATCTCGACCTGGGTCCAGAAGTCTTCCGGCTCCAGCGCGGCCGCCTTCTCGTACCAGCGCAGCGCTTCGGCAACAGAACGGGTGGCGGCCAAGGCAGCCTTTTCCCGCGCCGTGCGGGCAGCTTTAGTTGCTAGTTGCTGCGCCTCGTCACTCAGGCGCGCAGCAGCCGCTGATTCGCGGTCGAAGGCCGCTTCAAGCGCGCGTTCCGCGCCTTGCAGGTCGCCCTTTCTTAGCGCGTCTTGCGCCTCGGCTTTCGAAGGATCGTTCGAGACACGCACTTCTCGCACCGCCGCAACAGCGCGCTCGACCGCGTCTTCAGGGATCTGAGTGCCGCCGGCTTCCGCTTTGTCCGCCTGAGCAGCCAGAAGAGCTCGAACCTCTTCAAGCGTCACTTCCATCCGCTGGGCGGTTTCCCTGGCGACCGCAGCATCGCTCTTGGGCGGTTGGTAGCCGATCGCCCAACGCCACAGGCTTCTTGGCGCCCAGATCACAACGGGCCATGGGCCAATAACGTATTTTTTGAAAGCTGCGACTACGACACCAAGCAGAATGACGCCAGCGACAACGTGAACAGCGTATGGCTCCATCCAATCAGGCAGGAAGGTGATGTAGGGCGCGACCTCTTTGCGCGCCGCCTCGAGAAGCTTGAGGAGGAGGCCGCCAATCGATTGATCGTTCGCTGCCACGAAGGTGCCCTGAGGTGACTGCACGTTTCGGCAGTATAGGCAGAGACTACACAACTTGGCATGCAGAAGCGATGGATTGGAGCGGATGAATTCGCGGCGGGGCAGCCCTGCGGGAGCCAGCGCCAAGTTCGTCAGACTATGCTTCGGCGCCGCCGCCCCTCACTACAGAGCCTAGCCCTTCGCCAGCGCCGCCGCCCGTATCTCGCTCAGGGTGCTGCGCGGCGTGATCGCCTCCGGGTCCGTGCGCAGCTCGATCAGCGCGGGCCCGCCGGCCGCAAGCGCACGCTCGAATGCCGGGGCGAAGTCTTCCGTACGCTCGACCAGCTCGCCCCGAGCGCCGAAGGCGCGAGCATATGCGGCGAAGTCGGGGTTGCGCAGGTCGGTGGCGACGACGCGGCCGGGGTAGTCGCGCTCCTGGTGCATGCGGATGGTGCCGTACATGCCGTTGTTGACCACGATCACGATGATGCCGAGGCCGTACTGCACGGCGGTCGCCAGCTCCTGGCCGTGCATCAGGAAGCAGCCGTCGCCGGCGAAGCAGACCACGCTGCGCTCGGGATGCAGCGCCTTGGCCGCCACTGCCGCCGGCAGGCCGTAGCCCATCGAGCCCGAGGTCGGCGCCAGCTGTGTGCGGTAGCGCCGGTACCGGAAGAAGCGGTGCAGCCAGGCGGTGTAGTTGCCGGCGCCGCTGGTCACGATGGCGTCGTCCGGCAGGCGTTGGCGCAGCCAGGCGACGATGTCGGCGAGCTGGACCTCGCCGGGCCCGCTGACCGGCGTGCTGTTCGCCAGGTAGTCGGCGTGCGCCACCTCGGTCTCCTTTGCCCAGGGCTTTTCAGTTAGCGGCGGCAGCTCGCGCAGGGCGGCCGCGAAGGCGCGCATGCCGGCGTTGATCGCCAAGTCGGGCTGGTAGACGCGGCCGAGCTCCTCGGCGCCAGGGTAGACGTGGATCAGGCTCTGCTTCGGGCGCGGGATGTCGACCAGGCTATAGCCGCTGCTCGTCATCTCGCCGAGCCGCGCGCCCACCACCAGCAGCAGGTCGCTCGCCTTGATGCGCTCGGCCAGCTTCGGGTTGATGCCGATGCCGACGTCGCCGGCATAGCAGGAATGCGCGTTGTCGAGGTAGTCCTGGCAGCGGAACGAGGCGCCGACCGGCAGCGCGTTGGCCGCGGCGAAGGCCTGGAAATCGGCGCAGGCCGCGGCGTCCCAGCCGCCGCCGCCGACGATCACGAAGGGCCGCTTCGCGGCGGCCAGGCGCTCGCGCAGCTCGGCCAGGGCGGCGGCGCCGGGATGGGCCTCGACCGGCCGGTAGGGCCCGGTGTCGGCCACGGCGACCTGCTCGCTCAGC
>JBHJOF010000127.1:0-12962 GCA_050330055.1 Kiloniellales bacterium | reverse complement strand
TCGCCGCGCTCCGCGCCGCGCCCCCTATCGCCGTGGTGGACGCTCGCCCGCGGAAAGGACCCGGCCTGCCGCTCCAGGTCGGCAAAGACCCGGTAGCGCCCCTCCGCCTTCAGGCCCGAAAGGGCCTGGCTGAAAAAGGCTTCATAGTCCATGGCGTGCGCTTTCGGCTGCTTCATTCGCACTGGGTCGACTGTCTCCTCTCGATCGTTAACGGCGAGCTAACACGGGCCGAAGGCCCGGCACCTTGATCGAGGTCACGTTTCTTCGGGCTGCTCGGATCCTCGCCGCGCTGGCCGCGGCGTCACGCGACCGACGCCAGGCCCTGGCCCGCCACCCAGTCCTGGGTATCGGCCAGCGCCCGCCCGAAGGCGTCGAACAGCTTGTCCAGCTCCGGCTCGCTGATGATCAGCGGCGGGCAGACCCCGATGCTGTCGACCAGATTGCGGATGATCAGGCCGTGCGCCTGGGCCCGAGCGGCGAAGTAGGCGCCGACCTGTCCCGGCGTCTCGAAGGGCGCCTTGCTCGCCTTGTCGGCGACCAGCTCGATCGCCCCGACCAGCCCGACGCCGCGCACCTCGCCGACCAGCGGCTCGCCGGCGAAGCGACGCAGCCCCGACTGGAAGCGGTCGCTGACGGCGGCGATGTGGCTCAGGATGTCGCGTTCCTCGTAGATCTTCAGGGTCTCCAGCGCGACCGCGGCGCTCACCGGGTGGCCGGAATAGGTGTAGCCGTGGCCCAGCGTGCCGATCTTGGCCGTGTTGTCGGCGATCGCCTGATAGACCTTGTCGGAGATCAGTGTGGCCGAGATCGGCAGGTAGCCGGAGCTCAGCGCCTTGGCCACGGTCATGATGTCCGGCTTGATGCCGAAGGTCTCGCAGCCGAACATCTTGCCGGTGCGCCCGAAGCCGCAGATCACCTCGTCGCCGACCAGCAGGACGTCGTACTTCTTGAGGACCGCCTGGATCTTGGCCCAATAGGTCCTGGGCGGCACCAGCACGCCGCCGGCGCCCATCACCGGCTCGCCGATGAAGGCGGCGATGGTGTCCGGGCCCTCGTCGAGGATCAGCTTCTCGAGATCGGCGGCCATGCGGGTGGCGAAGTCTTCCTCGCTCTCGCCCTCCTGCCCGAAGCGGTAGTAGTGCGGGCAGCTGGTGTGCAGCACGTTCTTGATCGGCAGGTCGAAGTCGGTGTGGTTGGCGGGCAGGCCGGTCAGGCTGGCGGCCGCCACGGTGACGCCGTGATAGCCCTTGATGCGGCTGATGATCTTTTTCTTCTCGGGCCGGCCGAGCGCGTTGTTGTAGTACCAGATCAGCTTGACCGCGGTGTCGTTGGCCTCGGAGCCGGAATTGTTGAAGAAGACCTTCGACATCGGCACCGGCGCGATCTCGATCAGCATCTCCGCCAGGTCGATCACCGGCGACGGCACCTTGTGCGCGAAGGAATGGTAGTAGGGCAGCTTGCGGAGCTGGTCGGTCGCGGCCTGGACCAGGCGCTCCTCGCCGAAGCCGAGCGAGGCGCACCAGAGGCCGGCCAGGCCCTCGATGTAGGCCTTGCCCTGGTCGTCGTAGACGTAGATCCCCTTGCCTTCGGTCACGATGAGCGGGCCCTCGGCCTCGTGCTTCCGGGCGTTGGTGTAGGGATGCAGGTGATAGGCAATGTCCCGGCTCGCCGGAGAGTTAGGCCGCTCGCTCATTTACGCACTCCGATCCGCTGCTTAGCTGGCTGCTAGGGGGCGCCAGCCTACTACCAACGCCGGGCCCGGGCCAAGCCGCCCTTTGGCGGGGCATGGCCGCTATGCGCCCACGGCAGGGCCGCGACACTTCCGGTCGCCCGGGGCCTGTGCCATAACCCGCGGCGTCATGTCGGTCGAGCCTTCACAACCCCTGGTTCCCTCCGTCACCGAGAGCCTGTCGCGCTCCGGGCAGGACACGAAAGGCGGGCAGGCCTCGGATGCGGCCGAGCGGCGCATCGCCTTGGCGCTGCTGTTCCTGGCGCCGGCCATGTTCGCCAGCAACATGCTGGTGGCGCGCGCTACCGCCGAAACCATGCCGCCGGTGGCGCTGGCCTTCTGGCGCTGGACCCTGGCGCTGGCCATCCTGCTGCCCTGGGTCATCGGGCCGCTGTGGCGCGGCCGCGCGGCGCTGCGTCACGAGTGGCGCGACCTGCTGGCGCTGGGCGCGCTCGGCATGGGGGTCTGCGGCGCCTTCGTCTACATCGGCGCCGACACCACCACGGCCACCAACATCGGCCTGATCTATGCCGCCTCGCCGATCCTGATCGTGCTGATGGCGCACTTCGGCTACGGCGAGGCGCTGCGGCCGCGCCAGGTGCTGGGCGTGGCGCTGTCGCTGGTCGGCGTGCTGGCCATCGTCTGCCGCGGCTCGTTGGACGTACTGGCCAGCCTCGGCTTCACCGTCGGCGACCTCTGGATCATGGCGGCCACGGCGGGCTGGGCGCTCTATTCGGTGCTGCTGCGCCACCGGCCGAGCGCGCTGGCGCCCATGACCCGCTTCGCCGCCATCATCGGCGGCGGCCTGCTGGTGCTGCTGCCGTTCGTGGTCGGCGAGGTCCTGGCGGGCGACGTGCCGGCGATCGACGGCCGCAGCCTGCTGACCGTGCTGTTCCTGGCGCTGGTGCCGGGGCTCGGCGCCTACCTCGCCTATGGCCGCATCCAGCGCGCGCTCGGCGCCGGCCCGACCAGCCTGCTGATGTACCTGATCCCGCTCTACAACGGCGTGCTGGCCTATCTGCTGCTGGGCGAGCGGTTCGAGCTCTATCACCTGGTCGGCACCGCCCTGGTGCTGCCCGGCATCTACCTGGCGACGCGCAGCGCCGGCCCGGCCCGGGTGCAGGAAGGCACGACGTAGCCCCGCACTCGCCGGTCGCTTGGCGATTTCCGCGGCAAGCGCCATGACGCGGCCGCTGCTCGCGGGTTATGGTCCCGCCTTCGGACAGGTTCGGGTGAAGGGAAGGGCAGCGACATGCTGAAAATCTGTGTCGCCGGGGCGACCGGCTGGACCGGCAAAGCGATCACCCAGGCAGTGCTCGACAGCGAGGACCTGACGCTGGCCGGCGCGGTGGCGCGCACCACGGCCGGGCAGGACATCGGCGAGGTGCTGGGACGCGCGCCGGCCGGCGTTGCGGTCGCGGCGTCGGTCGGCGAGGCATTGGCGGCACCCTGCGACGTGCTGATCGATTACAGCCATCCACGTGCGGTGCTGGACCACGTCATGACGGCAATCGCTCGCGGCGTGGCCGTCGTGGTCGGCACCTCGGGATTGACCGCGGCGGACTATGCCGCGGTCGACCACGAGGCGCGCCGCGCCGGGGTCGGCGTGGTGGCTTCGGGCAATTTCTCGCTGACCGCGGCGCTGCTGCAGCACTGCGCCCTCCTGGCGGCGCGCCATATAGGCCACTTCGAGGTCATCGACTACGCCTCGGCCGGCAAGCCCGATGCGCCGAGCGGCACCGCCGGGGAGCTCGCCGAGCGGCTCGGCGCGCTGCGCCGGCCGGAGATCGGCGTGCCGCTCGACAAAATGATCGGGCCGAAGGAGATCCGCGGCGCCGAGATCGCCGGCGTGCGCGTCCACTCGCTGCGCCTGCCGAGCTTCACCGCCTCGGTCGAGGCGGTCTTCGCCGTGCCCGGTGCCCGCCTGACCTTGCGCCACGACGCCGGCGAGAGCGCCCAGCCCTATGTCGAGGGCACGCTGATCGCGGCGCGCCGCGTCGGCGCCATCACCGGCCTGGTGCGCGGACTCGACTCGCTGCTGTTCGGCGCGGCCTAGGAGGCGTAGGAAATCCCCAGCAACTCGCGCGCGTCGGGCGACAGCAGGGCGAAGAGATAGACGCCGTAGCCGGCCAGGAAGACCGCCCCCTCCCAGCGGCTGAGGCGCCAGCCGGTCTTGGCGAAGACCACCAGCAGCAGCGCCACCGCCAGCATGACCCAGAGGTCGAAGCGCACGATCTCGTCCGGCACGGCGATCGGCCGCACCAGCGCGGTCACGCCGATGATGCCCAGGATGTTGAAGATGTTGCTGCCGATGATGTTGCCGAGCGCGACGTCGCCGTGGCGCCGCAGCGCCGCCACCACCGAGGTCACCAGCTCGGGCAGCGAGGTGCCGCCAGCGACGATGGTCAGCCCGATCACGGTCTCGGAGACGCCGAACTGGCGGGCGATGACGATCGCCGCGTTGACCAGCAGGTAGGCACCGCCGACTACGGCGGCGAGGCCGAGCAGAGCCTCGACCACTGCGAGCCACAGCGAGCGCGGCAGGGGCGCGACCAGCTCGGCCTCGGCGATGTGCAGCTCGGCGCTGCCGTTGGGGTGGGCCCGCTCGGTCCGGTAGGTGAAGACGAGGTAGAGCAGCAAGGCGCCGACCAGCAGGCTGCCGCCCAGCCGGCCGACCGCGCCGACCAGGCAGACCGCGACCATGGCGAGGCTCGCGCCGAGCAGCACCATGCCGTCGCGGCGCAGCACCTGAGGACTGGTGGCGAGCGATGAGATGACCGCGGTGATGCCGAGGATCAGCAGAATGTTGAGGATGTTGCTGCCGACCACGTTGCCGACCGCGATGCCGGGCGAGCCGATCAGCGCCGCCTGAACACTGGCCACCAGCTCCGGGCAGGAGGTGCCGAAGCCGACCAGGGTGAGGCCGATCAGCAGCGGCGAGACGCCGAGCCGCTTGGCCAGCGCGACGGCACCGCGAACCAGGTACTCGCCGCCGAAGGCGAGCAGGACCAGGCCGGCTATCAGGGCGAGGTAGGTCACCGCCGCTCTCTCAGGAACTCGGTCTCACAGGTTGGCGTCGCCGCCGGTCATTCAGCCACGGCCTGCTCGGCCGCGTCGCCGGTCGTGCGGCCGGCGCGCAGCGGTCGCATATGCAGCATCAGGGTCGCGGCGACGAAAACGCTGGAATAGGTACCGATCAGGACGCCGAACACCATGGCGGCGGCGAAGCCGAACAGTACCGGCCCGCCGAAGAGAAGCAGCGACAGGGCGGCCAGCAGCGTGGTGCCACCGGTCAGCACCGTGCGCGACAGCGTGCTGTTGATGCTTTGGTTGATCAGGGCGCCCAGGGGCAGCGTCTTGTAACGCCGCAGATCCTCGCGGATGCGGTCGAACACCACCACCGTGTCGTTGATCGAATAGCCGGCAATGGTGAGGATCGCGGCCACGATGGTCAAGTTGAACTCGAGCTGCAGCAGCGAGAACAGGCCGAAGGTGGCGATCACGTCGTGAAAGGTGGTGATCAGCGCGGCGACGCCGAACTGCCACTCGAAGCGGAACCAGACGTAGATGGCAATGAAGACGACGGCCAGCACGGCGGCCAGTACGCCGTTGACCAGCAGCTCCCGGCTCACCTGGGGGCCGATGAACTCGGTGCGGCGGATCTCCACGTCGCTGCCGAGCACCGCCTTGATCTGCTCGATCGCCTGGGCCTGGGCCGGCGCGCCGCCCGCCTGCTCCTGCACCCGGATGAGCAGCTCGTTGGCGTCTCCGAACTCCTGCAGGGACACCTCGCCCAAGCCGAGCTGGCCCAGCTCGCTGCGCAGGCCGGCGAGATCAAGCGGCGCCGCGCTGCGTGCCTCGACCAGGATACCGCCCTGGAAATCGATGCCGAGGTTGAGCCCCAGGATGGCCAGCGAGGCCAGCGAGGCCAGGGTCAGGAGCAGGGTGAAGGCGAAGGCGGCGTAGCGCCAGCGCATGAAGTCAATGCGCGTGTCGTCAGGGATCAATCGTAGGGGCCGCATGGCCACGGGCACCGGACAGTGGGGCGCTTGGAGGCTGCCGCCTGCCGTCCCGACCAGACCGGGCGTCCGTGGCTGCCTGAACAAGATCGGCTGGCAAATGGGAAGCGCCGGTCGGACTTTCCAGGCCAGTCGGAGGGAATATTTTGCAGCCAGAAATTCCGCACGCGCGCGCCAGTGATGGCGCTGCGAGCGGAAGCCGAGGCACTGGCGCTCAGGCTATTTCCAGGCTCCGCCAGGCGAGGCCGGCAGCGCCGGACAGCAGCCCGGCAGTCCAACCCTTGCGCTTCATTATCCGAAGCTCGTCAATACTGGTCAGAAAAGATCTGTAATACTTAGTAGCATTTTGTTTGCTTTTCCAAAATAATCTCTTAGCAATGAGATTTCACAATTATAGTTTTCTTGGATTTTGCAAAGAATATTCACTCGACCTTCTTGAAGACTTCTTGGGCGCGGTCCATAGTGAATCCTGCGGGTGTGCGCCGCACGGCCCGCGAAGCGAACCCTGGGAGAGGGCGAATGTTGTTGGTCTATGGTCTTGGCTTGGCCGGGGCGGGCGTACTCCTGTTTCTGGCTGGGCTGCGGGTCTTTCGCCGGCCGCAGCCGCCCCGCTGGCTGCAAGAGGGCGTTAGCGGCGACCTGCTGACCGTCGCCGTGATCGGCCTGGTCACCATAGGCGTTGGCCTGGACGTAGTGTTCTTCGCCAGCCTGTCCGAGCAGGCCTTCGGCCTGGCCGAGACCCTGTCGACGGCGGCGGTGCTGGCGCTCCTGGTGATCGGCGGCCGGCTGCTGCGCAGGCGGAGCGCCCCCGCCGCCGGCCAGTCGATGCCGGGCGGCGGCACGGTGGTTCCCCTGGCGGCGAACGACGATTCTTCGCCGCGTCCGAGTGGCACGCCGTCGGGCCAGCCGGCAGGGCGCGGCAGGCGCCGCAAGCGCGCCGCCTGAGCCGGCCGTCCCGGTCCTGCGGTCGCCTTTGACCCTCTCCGTTTAACCCTTCCGCAAGGCCGGGCCGGCTAGGCTTTCTCCCCCATTGGGACCTTCTGCGGCCGCCTTGCGGCCCCGGTCCCCGGCGAGTCCGGAGTCCTCGCGTGACGATCGTTGTGCGCGACAAGAACGGCGGCATCGTGTCGGTCCTGGCGCCCTCGGCGGCGACCGACCGCGGGCGCCTGCACGCCAACGACGACGAGCTGGCAGCCCTGTTCGAGGGCGACGAGGCGGCGCGTCAGCTCCAGGAGGTGCTGATCGCCTCCGATCTCAGCTTCATCCGCGTCCTGGAGGATCTCATCGCCGTGCTGGTCGATCGGGGCGTTATCATGCTGACCGACCTGCCCGAGGCGGCGCGCGAAAAGCTGCTGGAGCGGCGGCAGGCGCGCGGCCATCTCTGCCGCCTGGGCCCGATCGTTTCGGACGAGTCGGACGACGAAGACTGCCCGATCTGAGGACAGGTTGGTCTGCGGATCGACCGACCTCAGCAGCTTCACGCCGCTCACTTCCGCTGCTCCCGGTTCCGGCCTAGTCTTTAAGGCCGAGCCTAGAGCCAGCCGGGCGGCGCGGCCGCACAGAGCGTAGGCCGTTCCTCCCTCCCGGAACTGGACGTTTCGCGGTTTTCTGGGCAGTTGTAATGTGCTGGAATTGTTCCGTTCCGGTGACGCCGGGGTGCGGCGAGGGGGCGCCCGGGCGGTTCATCGGCAAATGGCTACCGAACTCGGGAGAAAACAATGCGTGCAAGAGTGGCATTGCTGGCCGCCGCCTTTCTGGCAGTCGGGGCAGGAGGGACGGTCGAAGCAAAGACCTTCAAGTGGGCGTTCCAGGGCGACGTGCAGTCACTCGACCCCTACGGACTGAACGAGACCTTCACGCTCGGCTTTCTCGGCAACATCTACGAATCGCTCACGACCTACGACAAGGACCTGAACCTGGTGCCCGGCCTGGCCGAATCGTGGGAGAACGTCGAGCCGACCAAGTGGATCTTCAAGCTGCGCCAGGGGGTCAAGTTCCATGACGGCGGCGACTTCACGGCCGACGACGTCATCATGTCGTGGCAGCGCTCGCTGACCGAGGGCTCGGACATGAAGGGCTATGGCTCGAAGATGAAGGCCATCACCAAGATCGACGACTACACCATCGAGGTCGAGACGCCGAGCCCCAACCCGATCCTGCCGCGCGAGCTCGTGTTTCTCTACATCATGGACAAGGAATGGGCCGAGGCGCACAACACGACCCAGGCGACCAACGTCAAGGGCGGTGACGAGGGCAACTATGCCAACCTGAACGCCAACGGGACCGGGCCCTTCATGGCGGTCGAGCGCGCGCCCGACGTGAAGACGGTGCTGAAGCGCAACGAGAATTACTGGGGCGAGATCGAGAGCAACGTCACCGAAGGCATCTTCACGCCGATCGGCCAGGACGCCACCCGCGTGGCGGCGCTGATCGCCGGCGACGTGGATATGGCCTGGCCGGTCCCGGTGCAGGACTGGGACCGTCTCGAGCAGGCCGCGGGCGTGCAGCCGCTGACCGGCGCCGAGGCGCGCACCATATTCCTCGGCTTCGACCAGGACCGAGACGAGCTGCTTTACTCCAGCGTCAAGGGCAAGAATCCCTTCAAGGACGCGCGCGTGCGCCAGGCCGTCTTCCACGCCATCGACATCGAGGCGATCAGGGAAAAGGTGATGCGCGGCGCCTCGCGCCCGGCGGCGCTCATGGTGGCGCCCCAGATCAACGGCTGGAGCGAGACGCTCGACGTGCGCGCGCCGCTCGACCTGGACAAGGCGACGGCGCTGCTGACCGAGGCCGGCTACGGCGAGGGCTTCACGGTCACCATGGACTGCCCGACGGATCGCTACGTCAACGACGAGCGGATCTGCCAGGCGGTCGCGTCCATGCTGGCCAAGATCGGCATCAAGGTCGACCTGCTGGCGCAGACCAAGGCGAAGTACTTCGCCAAGGTGCTGGCGCAGAACGGCTACGACACCAGCTTCTATCTGCTCGGTTGGACTCCCGGCACCTTCGACGCGCACAACGCCATCCTGAACCTCATGACCTGCCGGGGCGAGAACAGGGGGCTGTTCAACCTGGGCGGCTACTGCAATCAGCGGGTCTCGGAGCTCGAGACCATGATCGCGAGCGAGACCGACCAGGCCAAGCGCCAGGCCATGATCGACGAGGCCTTCAAGATCCATCTCGACGAGATGGGCCACATCCCGATGCATCAGCAGCCGCTGTCGTGGGGCGTGAGCGACCGGGTCTCGGTGGCGCAGCGGGCCGACGACGTCTTCGATCTGCGCTATGCCGTGGTGAAGTAGACCTAGACGACGTGCGAGGGTTCCCCGGGCGCCCCTGGGCCGCCGGCCGGGCCCTCGCCCCTCCCTTGCGACTTGCGGGCCTGCGCGCTCGTGGGTAAGACGAGGGCGCTGCCGCGGGGCGATCCGGGCGCACGACCCTGTGCTCGGCGGCCCGGCAGGGCGGCCGCTCCGTCACGGCAACGCAGGCTATGATCGCTTTCATCATTCGCCGTTTGCTGCAGTCCGTCGTCGTCATGCTGGCGGTGGGATTGATCGCCTTCTCTCTGTTCCGCTACGTGGGCGACCCGATCAACTCCATGGTCGGCCAGGACACGACGCTGGAGCAGCGGATTGAGCTGCGCGAGCGGCTCGGCCTGAACGATCCCTTTCCGGTGCAGTATGGCCGCTTCCTCGTCGGCGCCGCGCAAGGCGACTTCGGCATCTCCTACCGCCACCGCCGGCCGGTTTCCCAGCTGATCAGCGAGCGCCTGCCGGCGACGCTGGAGCTGTCCCTGGTGGCTGCCCTCATGGCCCTGGCGATCGGCGTGCCGATGGGCGTCTACACCGGCCTGCGCCGCGAGGGCCTGCTCTCCAAGCTGTTCCTCACCGTGTCGCTGATCGGCGTCTCGCTGCCGACCTTCCTGATCGGCATTCTGTTGATCCTGCTGTTCGGCGTGATGCTGCAGTGGCTGCCGACCTTCGGGCGCGGCGAGGTGGTGCAGCTCGGCTGGTGGTCGACCGGCTTCCTCACCGCGTCGGGCCTCAAGGCGCTGATCATGCCGGCCATCACCCTGGCCCTGTTCCAGATGACCCTGATCATGCGCCTGGTGCGCTCGGAGATGCTCGAGGTGCTGCGCACCGACTACATCAAGTTCGCGCGCGCCCGCGGCCTGACCAACCGCGCCGTCAACTTCGGCCACGCGCTGAAGAACACGCTGGTCCCGGTCATCACCATCACGGGGCTGCAGCTCGGCTCGATCATCGCTTTCGCCATCATCACCGAGAGCGTCTTTCAGTGGCCGGGCATGGGCCTGCTGTTCATCCAGGCGATCAACGAGGTCGATATCCCGGTCATGGCCTGCTACCTGATCCTGATCGCCTTCTTCTTCGTGGTGATCAACCTGATCGTCGACCTGTTGTACTACGCGGTCGACCCGCGGCTGCGCGCCGATCGCGCGGTGGCGGCCGGCCAGCCCGGCTAGACGGCGATGGCGGTCAAGGACGCCTCCACGGCGCAGCCCGGAGCTCCGTTCCATCTGGGCGCCCATCTGCGCCAGGCGATCGAGCGCTTTTTCGACAGCGACGTCTGGTACAGTTTCAAGCGCTCGCCCGTCACCATCCTGGCCGCGATCATCACCGTGGCCTTCATGGGGGCGGCGCTCCTTGCCCCCTGGGTGGCGCCGCACAACCCCTTCGACTTGGCGAGCGTCAATCTGCTCGACAGCTTCGCCCCGCCGGTCTGGGAGGACGGCGGTGATGCCCGCTTCCTGCTCGGCACCGACGATCAGGGCCGCGACGTGCTCTCGACCATCATCTACGGCGCGCGCATCTCGCTCGGCGTCGGCTTTGCCTCGGTGATCTTCGCCATGGCCCTGGGGGTCGGCCTCGGCTTGCTGAGCGGCTATCTGGGCGGCAGCCTCGATTCGCTGATCATGCGCGTCGCCGACGTGCAGCTCTCCTTCCCGGCCATCCTGATCGCGCTCCTGATCGACGGCGTGGCGCGCGGCGTGCTGCCGCGCGCGCTGCACGGCGAGATCTGGTTCTACGTCCTGGTCTTCGCCATCGGCATCTCCGGCTGGGTGCAGTATGCCCGCACCGTGCGCGGCTCCACCCTGGTCGAGCGCAACAAGGAGTACGTCCAGGCAGCGCGGGTGATCGGCATCCCGCCGGGCCTCATCATGCTGCGCCACGTTCTGCCCAACGTCATGGGCCCGGTCCTGGTGATCGCCACCATTCATCTGGCGATCGCCATCATCACCGAGGCGACCCTGTCGTTCCTCGGCGTCGGCGTGCCGCCCACCTCGCCCTCGCTCGGCACCCTGATCCGGGTCGGCAACGACTTCCTCTTCTCCGGCGCCTGGTGGATCACCATCTTCCCCGGCGCGGCACTGGCGATCCTGGTGCTGGCCGTCAACCTGCTCGGCGACTGGCTGCGCGATGCCCTCAACCCCAAGCTTCGCTGACGGCGCCACGGCCGCGGGACCAAGCCCGAAGGCGCGGTCGAACCGGCCGCTGCTGCTGGTCGAGGACCTGCGCATCGAGATACCCGGCCGGCGCGGCACCCTGGTTGCCGTCGATGGCATCTCCTTCGCCATCGACGAGGGCGAGGTGCTGGGCGTGGTCGGCGAATCCGGCGCCGGCAAGTCGCTGTCCGGCGCCGCCGTGATCGGCCTGCTGGAGCCGCCCTGCCACATCGCCGGCGGCCGCATCCTGCTGGGCGGCGAGCGGATCGACGATCTGCCCTACGAGAAGCTGCGCCGGATACGCGGCGCCGAGATCGGCATGGTGTTCCAGGACCCGCTGACCAGTCTCAACCCGCTCTACACGGTCGGGCGCCAGCTGATCGAGACCATTCGCACCCACAGCGACATGGGCCCCCGCGCCGCCCGGGCGCGGGCCATCGAGCTGCTGAGCGAGGTCGGCATACCGGCGCCGCAGCGGCGCATCGACCAGTACCCGCATGAGTTCTCCGGCGGCATGCGCCAGCGCGTGGTGATCGCGCTGGCGCTCTGCGTCAACCCGCGGCTGGTGATCGCCGACGAGCCGACCACGGCGCTCGATGTCTCGATCCAGGCGCAGATCATCGCGCTGCTGAAGCGGCTCTGCCACGACCATGGCGCCGCCGTCATGCTGATCACCCACGACATGGGGGTGATCGCCGAGACCGCGGACCGCGTTGCCGTCATGTACGCCGGACGGATCGTCGAGGTCGGCCCGGTCGCCGATGTGGTGCGCAATGCCCGCCATCCCTACACCCGCGGCCTCATGGGCTCGATCCCCAAGGTCGGCCACGACATCGAGCGCCTGACCCAGATCGACGGCTCCATGCCGCGCCTAACTGCGATCCCCTCGGGCTGCGCCTTCCATCCGCGCTGCCCGGAGGTCTTCGAGCGCTGCCGAGCAGAGCGGCCGGAGCTGCTGCCGGCGGGCGCCAGCCAGTCCGCCTGTTGGCTCTACGAGGGGCACGCGGGCCCGGCAAAGTCGGCGACTAAGCGGCATGGCTGAGCGCATCTCCCTGGCCGGCGAGGCCGCCGTCCCGGTCGCGTCCGGCGAGCAGCCGCTGCTGAGCGTGAGCGGCCTTGCCAAGTACTTCGATGTCTCGCCGCCCTGGCTGAACCGTGTGCTGCAGCGCCAGGATCGCCTGATCCTCAAGGCGGTCGACGGCGTCAGTCTGGAGATCCCGCGCGGCAAGACCTTCTCGCTGGTCGGCGAGTCGGGTTGCGGCAAGTCGACGGTCGCGCGCCTCGTAGTCGGCCTCTACAAGCCGACCCGCGGCAGCATTGCCTTCGACGGCGTCGAGATCACCGGTGCTGCCGGCCGGAAGGGCATGGAGCGGGCGCGCAAGCGTCTCCAGATGATCTTCCAGGATCCCTACGCCAGTCTCAATCCGCGCTGGCGCGTCGGCGATATCATCGCCGAGCCGATCCGCGCCCATCGCCTGCTCGCCGGGCGCGACGCGATCATGGCGCGGGTGGGCGAGCTCTTGAGTCACGTCGGCCTGTCGCCGGCCGACACGGAGAAGTACCCGCACGAGTTCTCCGGCGGTCAGCGCCAGCGCATCTCGATCGCCCGGGCGCTGGCCAGTCGGCCGGCCTTCCTGGTCTGCGACGAGCCGACCTCGGCGCTCGACGTCTCGGTGCAGGCGCAGATCCTCAACCTGATGAAGGACCTGCAGCGCGAGTTCGGACTGACCTACCTCTTCATCAGCCACGA
>JBHJOF010000126.1:0-9153 GCA_050330055.1 Kiloniellales bacterium | reverse complement strand
CATCGCCGCGGCCAGTTGAGCGGATCGAAACGGTTCGAACTTAGGCGGTGAAACAGGGCTTGCCGTTCGCCTGCCAGTCGCGCCACCAGGCTGCGAGGTCGTCGGCCGCCATCGGCCGGGCGATGCAGTAGCCCTGGCCCAGGTCGCAGCCCAGGCTCTGCAGGCGCGCCAGGCTGTCGCGCTCCTCGATGCCCTCGGCCACCAGGTCGATCGCGAAACCGCTGCTGAGGGTGGCGACGCAACGGATGATGCTTTCATCGCGGCTGGCGCAGCCCAGGCCGTCGACGAAGGCCTTGTCGAGCTTGATCTCGTGGATGTCGAGCTCGCGCAGCAACAGGAGCGAGTTGTAGCCTGAGCCGAAGTCGTCGATCGAGATCGACAGCCCGGCGGCCGCCAGGCCGGCGACCACGCGCTTGGCCCTGGGCGGATCGTGCATCAGCGAGGTCTCGGTCATCTCCAGCGTCAGCAGTTTCGGGTCCAGACGCCGCCGCTCGAGTGCGGCGGCGATCCGGGCGGTCAGGGAATGGTCGTCCAACATGCGGGCCGAGAGGTTGACCGAGACCGGGATGCGCCAGCCCTGGTCCCGCCAGGCCTTCATCTGGTCGAGCGCCATGTCGAGCAGGGCGAAGGTGACGGGCACGATCGCCGCGCTGCGCTCGATGGCGGGGATGAACTGGCCTGGCGCGATCAGCCCGCTGCCCGGCTTGTTCCAGCGCGCCAGCGCCTCGACGCCGGCGAGACGGCCGCTGCGCAGACTGACCTTGGGCTGATACTGGAGAAACAGCTCCTTGCGCTCGAGCGCCGCGCCGATGTCGCTGGCGATGGCCACGGCGCTGATCTCGTCCATCTCGCGCGCCCGGCTGCTGGCGATCTCGTAGCCTCGGCTGCCGCATTTGGCCTTGCTCATCGCCCGGTCCGCTTGGGCCAGGATCTCGCGACTGGTCGCGCCGTGCAGCGGCGCCAGCGCGACGCCGATCGACGCGCCGAGGGTCACGCTCTTGCTGCCGATATGGATCGGCGCCTTGATTACCTCGCAGAGCGTTTCCGCGGCGGTCCGGGCGCCGGCATGCGAATGCATCCCGGGCAGGATGGCGGCGAAACCGTCGCTGCCGATGCGGCCATAGCTGTCGGTTGCGCGGGCCAGCCGTTGCAGTCGGCGGCCGATCTCGGTCAGCACCCGGTCGCCGGCCGAGTGGCCGAGCATGTCATTGACCTCCTTGAGAAGGTCGAGCTCGATCAGGAAAAGCGCGAAGCTCGGGCCGCCACGCGAGGCGGCGTCGCTCGCCTGCTGCAGCCGGTCGAAGAAGAGCTTGCGATTGGCCAGCCCGGTCAGGCTGTCGTAGTGGGCGAGCCACTGCAGCCGTTCCTGGCTGCTGTGCAGTGCGCGCCGTAGCAGCTCGCGATCGTCACGCTCGAACAACCGCAGCAATCTGACGCTTTCGCACTCGCCGGCCTCACGTCCTGCAGGGCCTGGGTACATGGTCCGACGTCCCGGAAAGAGAACAGGATCTACCTAGTCCTAAGAACTATATCTTTGGTTTACTAAAAAGTGGTGAAGCGGGCGGGCCCATGCGGCTGACAACCGCTTCGGCCAGGCAACCGGGGCTTACGGCCTTGGCTTCCGCAAGCGCGCCAAGGACGAAGCACACATCACGAAGAGCCATGGGAGGCCTGAATAGAGCTGTCCGTGGCGTCGTCCACATCAGCATCTGCACTCTGGCCCGTCGCACTTGTTAACAGTTGCGTAACGGTACGTAGTCAAATTATTAGGCCAATGGGTCAGTTCGATCTTTAGCCATGGTTCTGCAATTCGAAGATCCGTGCCTGCTTGAGGGCAAGAGCGAAAACGCCCGGGTGCGGATTGCGTGTCATGTCGGCGAAAGTCTTTCGCTGGACGACCTGCCGGCTGCCGAGAGGCTCGCCGCCGAGGCTTTGGCCCGCTGTCTGGTCGAGGATGCCATCGAGCAGGTAAGGCTCGCGCTCTCGAAGGCCGTTCGCCACGCTAAGCACCTGCCGGGCGATATAGCTCTAAAGATCGCTCACGATGTCGACTCGGTCGCCTGCCCGTTCCTTGAAACCACAGAGGTCTTCTCCGAGTCCGAGTGGCAGCAACTCGTACTGACGATTTCGCAGAATGCGCTTGTGGCGGTGGCTCGTCGTGCCTCGATGAGCGAGGGGCTCGCGCTTGCAATCAGCGAGGTTGGCGATTCGGCGGTTGCCGAAGTGCTTGTGGAGAACCCCGCGGCTCCAATGACGCCGGCGGCTTGTCATGCACTGATCGAGCGCTTCGGAGACTCGATCGGGGTCCTGGACAAACTGGCGCAGCGCGATGGGCTGGCGGCCGAGATCGCCATCACTCTCTATTCGAATGTGTCCGAAGCAGCCCGCAAAAAGTTGGCCCAAGCCTACAAACTGGTGGACTACACGGATCTGATCGCTGGCGAAGCGGAGCAGGCAGCTGTCTTCGAATTGATTCGGAAGGCGCCCGTGTCTCAACTCCCGGCCATATCCCAATGTTTGCAGCGAGATGGGAAGCTCAGCCATCTCTTCCTCCTGGATGCTCTTCGCGCGGGTCTGGTTACGTTCTTCGGAGTGGCGTTATCGGTCTCAACCACAGTGCGCTCCGAGTCGATTCAGAGCACGATCCAGCATGGCGGTTCGGCGTCAGTTATCCAGCTGCTTCGTGAGGCCGGTATTCCACGGCCAGTTCACGATGCATTCTGGGATGCGCTGCAGTCAGCCCGAAGTATTCTTGAATCCTCTGAGCACAATCCGTCGGTGTAGGAGCAGTCTGGAGTTCAACCGTCCGGAACCTGGCGGCTCACACCATATGCATTGCCGAACAGACGCAGCGACGCGCTCCGAAGCCAGAAGCGGGCGTGCCGCGCCGCCAGGCGCCGCAGAATGCCAGCGGATTTAACGTGACAAGGGACCTGGCGCCCGCTCATCCTGGCGCCGATCAGAGCCCTTCGGAACCGGCGCCATGGCGGAAGCCGCGCAGCCTGCAGCTCCTGTTGCCGCGGACGCGCCGCCGGCCTCTCCGGCTATCCCCGGGGCCATCCCGCAGACCGCTCCGCTGCTTCGCCACCACGCCCTCCCCCATCAAGCCCTCAAGGGTATCGCCTGCCTGATCGCCGGCATCGCCGTCTTCTCGCTCCAGGACCTGGTGATCAAGCTGGTAAGCGACGCCTATCCGCTGCACCAGGCGCTCACCATCCGCAGCCTGACCGCGCTGCCGCTGCTCCTGCTGCTGGTCCACTTCGATGGCGGGCTGCGCCACCTGAGCTCGCGCCGCTGGCCGGCGCTGATCGCGCGCGCGACCATCATGTTCACCGCCTACGCCAGCTACTACCTGGGACTGGCCAGCCTGCCGATCGCCACCTGCGTGGCGCTCTACTTCACCGCGCCGCTGTTCATCACCGTGCTGTCGGTGCTGGTGCTGGGCGAGCGCGTCGGGCCGCGGCGCTGGGCCGCGGTCGCGATCGGCTTCGCCGGGGTGCTGGTAATGGTGCGGCCGGGGGCCGAGATCTTCGACTGGGCCTCGCTGCTGCCGGTCTACGCCGGCCTCGCCTACGGAGGAGCGCAGATCCTCGCCCGCCGCCTGGGCGCGACCGAGCGCTCCAGCGTCATGGCCTTCTACGGCAATGGCTTGTTCCTGGTCGGCGGCCTGGCCCTGGCGGCTCTGTTCGGCGCCGGCGACTTTGCCGACGAGGGGCACCGGAGCCTGGCCTTCCTGCTGCGCGGCTGGGTCATGCCGAGCCTGCCGGACCTGCTGCTGCTGATGCTTTGCGGCGTGGTCGCGGCGGTCGGGCTTACCCTCTTGACCCAGGCCTACCGGCTGGCCCAGGCCAACGTGGTGGCGCCCTTCGAGTACACGGCGCTGGTCTGGGGCGTGCTCTACGGCTGGCTGGTCTGGCACGAGCTGCCGGGGCCGCTCACCTGGCTCGGCACGGTCATCGTGATCGGCGCCGGGCTCTACGTGCTCTACCGCGAGCGCGAGACCGGCGCCCCCACCCTCTGGCGCCGCGCCGGCTGGCGCCGTTTGGCGCGGAGCCGGCCGGGTTAGCAGAGGTGCTGCGCGCTTAGCGTTTCTCTCGTTGTCACCCTCACCCTCCCACGCGCTGACGCGCGCGGGCCTTTCCCTCTCCCCTCAAGGGCGAGGGGGAACAAACGGGCGCCTTCATGCCCTCTCCCTCGAGGGGAGAGGGAGGGGCCCAACGCGAAGCGTTGGGAGGGTGAGGGTGAAAAGAGGGAAAAGGCGTCGCAGTCGGCGCTAGTCGATCTTTCTCCCCAGTCTTCCCGCCAGATCCTGCACGAACTGCCAGGCGACGCGGCCGCTCCGGCCGCCGCGGGTGATCGACCATTCCTTGGCGTCGGCGCGCAGCCGCTCGTTGGGGACGCTCAGGCCATAGCGCTCGGCATAGCCCTCGACCATGGCGAAGTAGGTGTCCTGGTCGCAGTTGTGGAAGCCGAGCCAGAGCCCGAAGCGGTCGGACAGGCTGACCTTCTCCTCGACCGCCTCGGCGGTGTGGATCGCGGTCGAGCGCTCGTTCTCGATCATGTCGCGCGGCATCAGGTGGCGCCGGTTCGAGGTGGCGTAGAAGATCACGTTGGCCGGCCGGCCCTCGATGCCGCCCTCGAGCACCGCCTTCAGCGACTTGTAGCTGGTATCCGCGTTGTCGAACGAGAGGTCGTCGCAGAACAGGATGCAGCGCCGAGTCTCCTCGCGCACGCGGGCGAGCAGGCGGGGCAGGGAGGGGATGTCCTCGCGGTGAATCTCGATCAGGGCCAGACTCGGGTAGCCCTCGCGCGCGGATTCCCGATTGACCTGAGCGTGCACCGCCTTGACCAGCGAGGACTTGCCCATGCCGCGCGCGCCCCACAGGAGCGCATTGTTGGCCGGCAGGCCGCGGGCGAAGCGCTGGGTGTTGTCGAACAGGATGTCGCGCTGATGGGCGATGCCCTTCAGCAGGTCGAGGTCGACCCGGTTGACGTGCGGCACCGGCTCCAGCCGGCCGGCCTCGGCCGACCAGACGAAGGCCTCGGCGCTGTCCAGCCCCGGCCCGGCCGGCCGCTTGGGGGTCAGCCGCTCCAGCGCGTCAGCGATGCGCTGCAGCGCCGGCAGCAGGTCGCCGCTATCGCTTGGCTTGAATTCGGTCATCCCACGACAAAGGTTTGACAGGGTAGGGTCTTGCCGGCGCCTGTTGCCATCGCTCGTGACCTTGGGGCCGGCAAGCGGGCGCAGAGCCTAGCCAGGGGCGGGAGTCCCGTCAATCGGCGGGGCCGGGCCGCAAAGGGCCCCGAGGGCGCCCCCCTTTTCCCCCGGGGGGCTCCCTGAGAGCCGGGGCCCGCTGGCGTTGCAATTGCCGGGCCGCTGGCTATAGTCCGCCGGTCTGACAGGGACGAGAACGCAAGGAATCTCTCGATGCTGATTTCTCCGGCCTATGCGCAGGGCGGCGGCGGTGGCGAATCCGGGCTGATCACGCTGCTGCCGATCATCCTCATCTTCGTGGTCTTCTACTTCCTGCTGATTCGACCGCAGCAGAAGAAGGTGAAGCAGCATCGTGCCATGGTCGAAGCGCTGCGCCGCGGCGACAAGGTGGTGACCGGCGGTGGCTTGATCGGCACCGTGTCCAAAGTGGTAAGCGACACCGAGGTCCAGGTCGAGCTGGCCGAGAACATGCGCGTCCGGGTCATGCGCCACACCATCCAGGACGTCTTGTCGAAGACCGAGCCGGCTCAGGGCAAGAAGGATGGCCAGCCCGCGGGAAAGCCGGCGAACGACGACGGTGCGGCCAGGGGCGGCTTCAATCTGTCCAAGCTGCTCGGCCTCGGCGGCGGGCCCAAGCGCAATTGATGCGGTCGTCTCCCCGCGCCGTCATGACGGCGCGCTGGTAAGATAGGATTCGGCGCGCGATGGTTCATATCCCGAAATGGCAGATCGGCGTGGTTCTGGCCGTGCTGCTGGCCGGGCTGCTGTTTGCCGCGCCCAACCTAGTGCAGCGCGAGACCGCCGAGAGCCTGCCCGGCTGGCTTCCGCAGGACCAGATCAACCTCGGCCTCGACCTGCAGGGCGGCTCCTACCTGCTGCTCGAGGCGGACATCGACGCGGTCATCAAGGAGCAGCTCGAGAGTCTGGTCGACGGCATCCGCATCGAGCTGCGGCGCGCCAGGATCGGCTACACCAACCTGGGTATCCGGGGCGAGGAGGTGATCTTCACCCTGCGCGATCCGGCGACCCGCGAGGAAGCACGCCAAAAGGTGATCGCAATCGCCGAGGGTATGGAGGTGACGACCCAGGGCGACGGTTCGGTACGGCTCGCCATGAGCGATCAGACGCGGCGCGAGCGGCTCAACGACATTCTGGCGCGCTAGGTCGAGATCGTGCGCCGCCGGATCGACGAGACCGGCACTCGCGAACCCTCGATCCAGCGTCAGGGCGACACCCGCATCCTGGTGCAGCTCCCCGGCGTGCGTGACCCCGAGCGCATAAAGGAGCTGCTCGGCAAGACGGCGAAGCTGACCTTCCGCTTCGTCGAGGAGGACGTGCTGCCCGGCGGCCCGATTCCGGCCGGAGCCGAGCTGCTGCCCCTGGCACCAGGCGAGGCTTCACGGGGCGAGAGCGAGCTGGTCATTCGAAAACGGGTCATGGTCAGCGGCGATACCCTGGTCGACGCCCAGGCCACCTTCCAGGACAACCAGCCGGTTGTCAGCTTCCGCTTCGACACGGTCGGCGCCAAGCGCTTCGGCGACGCGACCCGCGACAACGTCGGGCGGCGCTTCGCCATCGTGCTGGACGACCAGGTGATCAGCGCGCCGGTGATCCGCGAGCCGATCCTCGGCGGCTCCGGCGTCATCTCGGGCAGCTTCACGGTGCAGCAGGTGCAGGACCTGGCACTGCTGCTGCGCGCCGGTGCGCTGCCGGCGCCGCTCACCATCATGGAGGAGCGCACCGTTGGGCCGGGGCTGGGCGCCGATTCGATCGAGGCCGGCAGGATCGCCAGCATCCTGGGGCTGGTCTTCGTGGTGGTCTTCATGGCGGCGACCTACGGCCTTTTCGGGCTGCTGGCCAACGTCGCCCTGCTGGTCAACTTGGTGCTGCTCGTGGCCGCGCTCTCGGCGCTGCAGGCGACGCTGACCCTGCCGGGCATCGCCGGCATCGTGCTGACCATCGGCATGGCGGTGGACGCCAACGTGCTGATCTTCGAGCGCATCCGCGAGGAGGTGCGCAACGGCCGCGGGCCGGTCTCTGCGATCGATGCCGGCTACCGGCGCGCGCTGACGACGATCATCGACTCCAACCTGACGACCTTGATCGCCGCGGTGCTGCTGTTTCAGTTCGGCACCGGACCGGTCAAGGGCTTTGCGGTTACGCTGACCATCGGCCTTGTCACCTCCATGTTCACGGCCATCATGCTCACACGGCTCCTGGTGGTGACCTGGCTGCGCCAGAAACGCCCGCAGGCGTTGCCGATCTAGGACGGGGGATGGCGCGATGCTGATCCGCTGGCTGCCGACCGAAACGAACATCGGCTTCGTCAGGCACCGCAAGCTCTTCATGGCCTTCTCGGTATTCCTGATCGTGGCGGCGATCATTCTCTTCGCCACGCGAGGACTCAACTTCGGCGTCGATTTTCGCGGCGGCATCCTGCTCGAGATCAAGACGACCGGGCCGGCCGACCTGAGCGACCTGCGGACGCGGCTGGGCGCGCTCGGCCTGGGCGGGGTTACCCTCCAGGAATTCGGCGCCCCGGACGACGTGCTGATCAACGTGCAGCGCCAGGAAGGCGACGAGGCGGCGCAGATCGAGGCGATCAACCTGATCAAGCAGGAGTTGGGCGACCAGGTCGCCGAGTACCGCCGCACCGAGTTCGTCGGCCCCAAGGTGGGCGATGAGCTGAAGGAGGCCGGCATCCTGGCGACCGTGCTGTCGCTGCTCGGCATCGCGGTCTACATATGGTTCCGCTTCGAGTGGCAGTTCAGCGTCGCCGCCCTCATCGCCCTGATCCACGATGTTCTGGCAACGATCGGCTTCTATGCCCTGACCCAGATCGAGTTCAACCTGGCGACCTTGGCGGCGGTGCTGATGATCGCCGGCTACTCGATCAACGACACCGTGGTGGTGTTCGACCGGGTGCGCGAGACCATGCGCAAGTACAAGAAGATGGCGCTGCCGGAGCTGTTCAACCGGGCCGTCAACGACACCCTGTCGCGCACCATTTTGACCTCCACGACCACGCTGATGGCGCTGATCGCGCTGTTCCTCTTCGGCGGCTTGGTCATCCAGGGCTTCACCATCGGTTTGATCTGGGGCGTCGTCATCGGCACCTATTCCTCGATCGGCATCGCTGTGCCCCTGCTGCTCTATCTCGGCGTCCGGCGCTCGGCCCTGACCGCCGAGGACGGCGGCGAGGGAAAGGCTTCTGGCAAAGCCCGGGGCAAAGCGGGGGCCAAGGCCTCCTGAATGGCGGCTCCTGAAGGGGCCTCGTCTGCCCCGCTTAGGCAACGCGCCCTGAACGACATACTTGGGGAGGCGCGCCTTCCTTGGACATTACGCCCGCCATACCGGCCGGCAGGCAGATCATCGAAAGCTACGGCGCCGGCCGCTTCCGGGTCTCCGGCCGTCTGCATCAGGGCTCGGTCCTGGTCTTTCCGCAGGAGACCTTGGGCTGGGGCCTGAGGGAGATCTCCGCCCTGAGCCTGCAGAGCCTGGCGCCCGTAATCGAGCGGGCCAACGACGTAGAGGTGCTGCTCCTGGGCTGCGGCCCGCACATGACCCTGGTGCCGGACGAGCTGCGCGCCGCCCTGCGCGAGGCCGGAATCGTAGTCGAGCCGATGGACACGGGCGCGGCCTGCCGCACCTTCAACGTGCTGATGGCCGAGGAGCGCCGCGTCGCCGCCGCCCTGATCGCGGTCGATTGATAGTTGTGCGCTGCGACTCCGGCCCTAATGTTGTGCATACGATCGTTGGCTCGAAAATCTCCAAGCCTGTCACTGCCGGGCTCGACCCGCCTGCGGGGCCGTAGCCCCTTCGGCGCGGCGAAGGCCCGACAATCCATGGTGCCGCTGCACGATGGCTGCCCGGCTCAACGTCACGGCTATCCGGCTAAGGCTCGTTCACACCCACCGTCATGGTCGGCGAAGGCCACTGCT
>JBHJOF010000125.1:0-15387 GCA_050330055.1 Kiloniellales bacterium | reverse complement strand
GCCGACAAGCCGCGCGCGGCGCCGCTCTATGCCGGCGGGCCGGCCCAGCCGCCGAAGGTGGAGCCGTCGGGGGCGCCGAAGGCGGAGCTGTCGGTGCCGCTGAAGGTGGAACCGCCGGCAGCGTCGACGGCGGTGCTGCGCGCCGACGGCGCCGCCAAGACCGCTCCGGCCCCGCTTGTGGCCCCCGGCGTGGCCCCCGGCGTCGCTCCCAACGCGGGCCGGGGCAGGCCCCAGGGAGCTGCCGCCCAGGATCTGCCGCAAAGGGCGGCGGACAGCGCGGCGGCTGCTGCGGCGGACGACGGCAACGGCGAGCCGGTCGACGACGCCTTGGCCGGCTGCCTCTCATTCCTCTCCAAGCTCTACGGGCACGGCTATTCGGAGGAGCAGCTTCGCGCCGGCATCCCGCTGGAAGACGGCCGCCTGACGCTGGTCAGCCTGATGCAGTCGGCCGAACGGATCGGCATGGAGGCCAAGCCGGAGCGTTGCCGCCTGACCAGGATCCCGCGCCTGGCGCTGCCCGCGATCCTCTTGCTGAAGGACGGGCGAGCCTGCGTGCTGTTGCGCTTCACCGCGTCCAGTGCGGTCGAGGTCTTCGATCCACGCGGCGGGCAGAGCACGACCACAGTGCCGCTGGCCGAGCTCGAGCGCGACTACACCGGCGATCTGCTTTACGTGCGGCCGCAGTTCCGCTTCGACACGCGCTCCGAGGTCATCTCGGTGACGCCGTCGCGCTCGTGGTTCTGGGGCACGCTGCTGCAGAACTGGTGGATCTACGGCAACGCGGTGGTCGCCACCATCGTGGTCAACATTCTGGCCATCGCCAGCCCGATCTTCGTCATGACGGTCTATGACCGCGTGGTGCCGAACAACGCCGTGGAGACCCTGTGGGTCCTGGCGATCGGCATCGTAGGCGTGGCGGTCTTCGACTTCTGCCTGCGCACGCTGCGCGGCTATCTGGTCGACACGGCGGGCAAGCGCATGGATGTCAACCTGGGCGTTCGGCTGTTCGACCACGTGGTGCGCATGCGCATGGACGCGCGCAAGGCATCGGCCGGCTCGCTTGCCAGCATCATGCGAGAGTTCGACTTTCTGCGCGAGTTCCTGAGCTCGGCCACGGTGACGGCAGTCGGCGACCTGCCTTTCATCTTTCTCTTCATCGCCGTCATCTACTTCATCGGCGGTCCGGTTGCCTATGTGCTCATGGTCGCCGTGCCGCTGGTGCTGCTGGTCAGCGTGCTCATCCAGATTCCGCTGCACAAGGTGACCCAGGCCTCGATGCGGGACTCGACCCAGAAGAACGCTCACCTCTTCGAGGTGCTGCACGGCATCGAGACCATCAAGGCGATCCGCGCCGAATCCTGGGCCCAGCGCATCTGGGAGAACCTGGTCGGCCTGACCGCGGTCTCCAGCATGAAGATGAAGATGCTGTCGCAGGTCGGCACCCACGTGACCATGCTGGCGCAGCTCATGGTCACGGTCGGCATCATCGTGGTCGGCATCCATGTGCTGAAGGAAGGCGACATGACGCAGGGCGCCCTGATCGCCTGCGTGCTGCTGAGCAGCCGGGTGATGGCCCCGCTGGCCCAGGTCGCCGGCATCATGGTGCGCTACGAGCAGACCAAGACCGCCTTCAACGCGCTGCAGGGCATCATGCAGTCCGAGGTCGAGCGGCCAGCCAACAAGAAGCTGATCCACAAGCCGCACCTGCAGGGCGCCGTGGAGTTCAAGGAAGTCTCCTTCACCTATCCGCGGCAGGACATCAACGCCCTCCACAACGTGGCCTTCACGATCAAGCCGGGCGAGCGGGTGGCCTTCATCGGCCGGGTCGGGTCGGGTAAGAGCACGGTGCTCAAGCTGATCCAGAACCTCTACCAGCCGGCCCAGGGCTTCGTGCGGATCGACGACCTGGATACGCGCCAGATCGAGCTCTCGGACCTGCGCCGTCAGGTCGGCTACGTGCCGCAGGAGACCATGCTGTTCCACGGCACCATCCGCGACAACCTGGTGCAGGGCGCCCCCCATGCGACCGACGAGCAGGTCATGGCGGCCGCGCACATCGCCGGCCTGGACGACATGATCAAGCAGTCGCCCAAGGGCTTCGACAACGAGGTCGGCGAGCACGGCACGCTGCTGTCGGGCGGCCAGCGCCAGATGATCGTGCTGGCGCGCGCGTTGGTGCTCGACCCGCCGGTCCTGCTGATGGACGAGCCGACCAGCCATATGGACAACTACGCGGAGCGGCAGTTCATCTCCCGCATTCGTGAGTGGTCCAAGGGTCGCACCTTGATCCTGGTGACCCACCGCGCCAGCCTGCTGGCGCTGGTTGATCGCCTGATCGTCATGGACAAGGGCCAGATCGTGGCCGATGGCCCGAAGGAAGACGTGTTGAATGCGCTCGCCGCCGGCAAGGTCGGCGCGGCCGCGGCCTGAGAGGCAAGTATAGAGCCATGGTCGATTTCGCTTCCCGCATGTCCCCCAACCAGCTTCGCGTCGACATGCTGCGCGGGCCGCGCATCGCGGCCATCCTGCTGCTGGTGGTCCTGGTCGCCATGCTGATCGCCGCCGTGATCTGGGCGCAGCAGGCCGAGCTCGACGAGGTGACTCGCGGCATGGGCCAGGTGATCCCCTCGAGCGAGGTGCAGGTAGTCCAGAACCTGGAAGGCGGCATCGTGTCCGAGATCATGGTCAAGAGCGGCGCCACGGTCGAAGCCGGCCAGGTGCTGCTGCGCATCGACGACACCTCGGCCGCAGCCGGCTTCAAGGAGCTGCGCGAGACCTACTTCGGCCTGCTGGCCTCGGTGGCGCGCCTGACGGCGGAGGTCGAGGGCAAGGAGCTGGTCTTCCCCGAGGATGTGCAGCGCGAGCGGCCGGATCTGGTGGCCAGTGAACAGCAGCTTTTCCTGACCCGCCGCTCTGAGCTTGACTCGGCGATCCGCATCCTGGAAGAGCAGCGGACCCAGCGCATCGGCGAAGTGGAGGAGTTGCGCAGCCGGCTGAGCGGACTGAAGCGCAGCCTGGCGCTGGTCAACGAGGAGTACCAGCTGACCGCGCCGCTGCTTGCCAAGGGCATGGTGTCACGCGTCGACGTGATCCGCCTGGAGCGCGAGCGGGCCGACCTCTCGACCGAGATCAGGCACATCGAACTCTCCATCCCCAACGCCCAGGCTGCCATCTCCGAGGCGGAGCAGCGCATCCAGGAGCGGCGCAACAACGCCAAAGGGCAGGCGCTGGCCGAGCTGAACGACAAGAAGGTGAAGCTGGCTTCGCTGGTCGAGCAGATGCGCGCGCGCGAGGATCGGGTGGTGCGCACCGAGGTGCGCTCGCCGATGCGCGGCATCGTGAAGAAGGTCAAGCTCACGACCGTCGGCGGCGTGGTCCAGCCCGGCCAGGAGCTGATCGAGATCGTGCCTCTTGAGGATACGCTCCTGGTCGAGGCGCGCATCAGTCCGTCGGACGTTGCCTTCCTGCACCCCGGCCAGGCCGTGCGCATCAAGCTGACCGCCTACGATTTCTCGATCTACGGCGGCCTCGACGGCGAGCTGGAGCAGATTTCCGCCGACACCATCGAGGACGAGCGCGGCGAGCACTACTATCACGTCCGGGCGCGCACCCAGGAAACGCATCTGACCGGCAGGGACGGCGAGCCGCTGCCGATCATCCCGGGCATGGTGGCCGAGGTCGATGTACTGACAGGCAAGAAGACAGTGCTGCAGTACCTGATGAAGCCCTTCATCAAGGCGCGCCACAACGCCTTCCGCGAGCGCTGATCAGGCCCGCCGGCCGGCCCGCGTTGTGCTTGGATCGCGAGGCTTTACGCTTGCCGAGGAGATGCTACAGCTCGCGCACCCGCTCCGGCGCGACGCCGAAGCTGGCGCGGCAGAAGGTAACTGCTTCGCTCTTGGCGGCGTCGGCCGAGGGGAACTTGCCGCCCATGTGGACCCGCCGGCCGGCGTGCCAGACCGACCAGAGGTAGTCGATGCTGCCGTCGGCGTTGTTCCACCGCTCTATGATAACCTCCAGAGAAACCTCTGGCATCGTCGCTGGTCCAACCGTTCCGGTCCGCCGGGCTAAAGTCCCCTTAAGCTATCGCACATAAGCTATCCGGTGCCTTATCCCGCAAGGCGCCCCAATAGGACAAGCCATGAGCAACAAACCGACCCAGGCACTCAAAGCTTACAGCAACGAGGCCTTTCTCCGAAGCGTCGATGCGCGGCCGATGCGCATTCTGGCCGAGTACCTGGAGCCGCTGCACCGCTTCAACCGCTACCGGATCGAAGACACCATCGTGTTCTTCGGCTCGGCCCGGATCGCCTCGCGCGAGGCGGCGGAGACCGCGCTGGAGGCCGCGCGGGCCGGTGACGGAGACCTGAAGCGCGCGGAGATGGCCTACGAGCTTTCGCGCTACTACGAGGCGACCCGCGAGCTGGCCCGGCGGCTGACCGAATGGTCCAAGGGTCTTGCCGGCAAGGAGCGCCGCTTCGTGGTCTGCTCCGGCGGCGGCCCGGGCATCATGGAGGCGGCCAACCGCGGCGCCTCGGAAGCCAAGGGTATCAACGTCGCGCTCAACATCTCGATACCCTTCGAGCAGAGCGTCAATCCCCATGCCACGCGGGAGCTGCTGTTCGAGTTCCACTACTTCTTCATGCGCAAGTTCTGGTTCACCTATCTCGCCAAGGCCATCGTCATCATGCCTGGCGGCTTCGGTACCCTGGACGAGCTGTTCGAGCTCCTGACCCTGGTGCAGACCCACAAGATCCGCAAGCACATGCCGATCGTGCTGTTCGGCAGCAGCTATTGGGCCGATGTGATTGATTTCAACGCCCTGGAGCGCTACGGCACGATCGATCCGGCCGACCTGGAGCTGTTCTTCCGTACCGATTCGGTGGACGAGGCCTACGCCTTCATCACCGAGCAGCTCAGCACCTACGCCATGGGCAGTCCCGGCCCCAGCCTGTGAGCGGCCGACGGCACGCGGTGTCCCTGGTAGCTCCCCGGCGGTCCCCCAAGAGGCTCCGAGGTTCAGGGACGGGCTTGCCGCTGCCCCGCATTGATCGGATGATGGCGGGCGACTTGGGAGTCTGGCCATGAAGAAGGGCTTCAGAGCACTGCTGGCCGAAGCCAACGCCGAGATCGACGTGGTCTCGCCCGCCGAGGCGCGCGCCCTGCTGGGCGACGCCGACACGCTGTTCGTCGACGTGCGGGAGGCCCAGGAACGGGTCCGCGGCTATATCCCGGGCTCGATCCACGCGCCACGCGGCTTCCTCGAGTTCATCGCCGACCCGGAGGGACCGATGCACAATCCGGACCTGGCCTCCGGCAGGCGCCTGGTGGTCTACTGCGCCTCGGGCGGCCGCTCGACGCTTGCAGCCAAGACCTTGAAAGACATGGGTTTCGACCGGGTCGCCAATCTGGTCGGCGGGATCCAGGCCTGGGCCCAGGCGGGCGGCGACCTGGAAAGCTAGCCCGGCCTGCCGGCGCGTTCGGCAGCCTTGATTCTCCATTGGACGCGGGCGGTTGAGGCCGCTCCGCTCACAGTGCCTGCCGTCCCCCTGGGGCGAATCAGCAGGATGTTAACGATTCCCTGATGCTATGGCTCTGAAAGGGTCGGTTGCCCGCTGGGTGGTCATGGAACCGAGGGTGAATGGGGCGGCGATTGGTGCGCCACGGAACGGACGCGATGGAGCCAGGCTGGAACGCGACGGCGGCACAGCTCTTGCCGGAGGGCCTCGACCTTCTGCCGGTCGGCCTTGCCGTTTTCGATAGCGACGACCGCCTGGTTTACTGCAACGAGATGCTGGGCCGGGTCTACCACAGCTTGCCGGACGCGTCCGCCCTGGTCGGCTGGCGCTTCGCCGAGATCGTGGCGCTGATCGTCGAGAACAGGGAGATCGCCGGCGAAGAAGTCGTGAGCGACCCGCAGGCCTGGATCGCTCGTCGCCTGGAGGCCCATCGCGACCCCGCCGCGCGGCCGTTCGAGGAGCAGCTCGCCGACGGTCGCTGGTTCCGTATCCAGGAGCGCCCGCTGTCGGACGGCGGCGTCATCTGCCTGTGGCAGGACGTGACCGGACGCCAGCTCGTCGACCTGCGGATCGCCGATGCCGCCAGCGCCCTCGGCGAGGGCCTGGCGCTCTGGGACCAGCGCGATCGGCTGGTGCTCTTCAACGAGCAGTTCGCCAGCTTCTTCCCGGCTGCCGCCGCGCCCCTGCGTCTCGGCGAACACTTCGACCAGGTCATCCTGCGGCTCTACGAATCGGCCATGGCCCAGGAGAACCCGGCCGCGCGCACACAGGTCGAGGGCTGGCGCAACGCTCACCGTCAGCTCTTCGGCCGAACCGTGATTCGGCGCGGCGACGAGCGCTGGTTCCTGATCAAGGAACGGCGCAGCCGGGACGGCGGCACCGTGACCCTGGTCAGCGACATCACCGAACTGAAGCACCGCGGCCAGAACCCGGGTATCGGCACCGGCTCCCTGGAGCGCTCGATCGGCGAGCTCGCCAGCGTGCAGAGCAAGCTGCAGCAGCAGGGCGGCGAGCTGGCCGCGGTCGCCGAGGAGCTGGCGCTGGCGCGCCACGCGGTGGAGCAGGCGGACGCCAGCAAGACGCGCTTTCTGCGCAGCATCAGCCACGAGCTGCGCACGCCACTCAATGCCATCATAGGCTTTTCCGAGGTGTTGCGCGATGGCCTCTTGGGCCCGCTCGGCAACCCGCGCTACGAGGAGTACGCCAACGACATTCACGCCAGCGGCAGCCATCTGCTGTCGCTGGTCAACCAGCTGCTCGACCTGTCGCGCATCGAGGCGGGACGCTACGAGCTCGAGCTGGAGCCGCAGGACGTCGGCGACGTGGTGCAGAACTCGGTGCGCCTGGTATCCCGGCAGATCGAAGAAGCCGGCCTCTTCTTTGTCAACGATCTGCCGGACGACCTGCCGCCGCTGGTGGCCGACCAGCAGGCGATACGCCAGATACTTGTCAACCTGCTGTCCAACGCGGTCAAGTTCACGCCGAGCGACGGTGAGGTCCGCATCTCGGCCGAAGTCGAAGACGGCTGGCTGGCGCTCACCGTGAGCGACACCGGCATCGGTATTCCGCCCGACAAGATTTCCCGCCTGATGCGGCCCTTCGAGCGGGTCGACAATGGACTCGACCGCACCACGGAAGGGACCGGCCTGGGCCTTGCCATATCGAGTTCCCTGGCCGAGATGCACGGCGGCAAGCTGGACCTGGAAAGCGGCATCGGCGAGGGCACCAGGGCGACCCTGCGGCTGCCGCTCATGGGCCCGGGCGAGCGCGTCCACTATTTCTCGCCTGACGAGACCGAGGCCGGCGCCGCCTAGCCCGGAACAGCCCTGCCGCGATCGCCTGCGGAAGCCAGAGCCGCCGCCCCTGCGGCATCCCGCGCCGGGACGCCGTCCCGGAACCCGAGCAAGGCGTGGCCGTTTGCTACCATGTCGCCATTTGATTTATGTTACAGTTTTATTAAAGGCGATCCCGCCTATCCTGGCGCCGAGTCGGGCCGCATGGCCGGACCGGCGGCACGATCAGCGACTGATGCGGCCTTCACGTCGCTCTGTCGGGCCTCGGGGGCTGAGCCTTCCCCGGCGCGTCAGACAGGGCGTTCCGTGGTTGTCGCGGTGGGTATGGCACGATAAGGACGTGTAGCGTTGAACGGCCACATGCTGCTTCTCAATATTGCCGGAGGCGTTGCCCTGTTGCTCTGGGCGGCGCGCATGGTGCGCACCGGCATCACCCGCGCCTATGGCGCGGAGATCCGCCGCGTGCTCGGGCGCTACACCAAGCGGTCGCTGAGCGCTTTCGCGATTGGCACCGGCGTGGCCGCGATCCTGCAGAGCTCGACGGCCACGGTGTTGCTGGCGGTCTCCTTTGCCAGCCGCGGCTTCATCACCGTTGCGGCCGGCCTGGCCCTGATGCTGGGCGCCGACGTCGGCACCACGCTGGTGGTCCAGGTGCTGTCGTTCGATATCTCCTGGGCCTCGCCGGTGCTGCTGCTGCTCGGCGTCGCCGTCTTCCTGAGCGCCTCCTCGCCGTTGCTGCGCCACCTGGGCCGGGTGGCGATCGGGCTCGGCCTGCTGCTGCTGTCGCTGCAGCTCATCGTCGCCGCCTCGGAGCCGCTGCGCGACAGCACGGTGCTGGCCGCCGTGGTCGCACCGCTCGCCCAGGATCCGATCCTGGCCGTGCTGCTGGCCGCGCTCCTGACTTGGGTCGCCCATTCCAGCGTCGCCATCGTGCTGCTGGTCATGTCCTTCGTTGCGGTCGGCGTGCTGCCACCGGCGCTCGGCTTCGCCCTGGTGCTGGGCGCCAACGTCGGGTCGGGCATCGTACCCCTGGTGCTGACCCTTTCGAGCGCGCCGGTCACGCGCCGCATTCCGCTCGGCAACCTGCTGTTCCGGCTTTGCGGCGCCATCGCCGTCTTGCCCCTGATCGGCCTGGTCGAGCCGCTGATCGCGGCCATCGAGGCTGATCCGGCGCGCCAGATCGCCAACTTCCACACCCTGTTCAATCTCGCGCTGGCGGCGGTTTTCCTGCCCTTCACGGGGCTGATGGCGCGGCTTACCGAGAAGATCTTCCCCGACGGTGAGCTTGCCGAGGGGCCGGCTCGACCGAAGCACCTGGACCCGGGCGCGGTCGAGACGCCGACCGTGGCGCTGGCCTGCGCCACGCGCGAGGTGCTGCGCATGGCCGATACCGTGGAGACCATGCTGCGCGGCGTGATCGACGTGTTCCGGGACAACGACGCCAAGCAGATCGCGCGCCTCTCCAAGCTCGACGACGACGTCGATTCGCTGCACGAAGCCATCAAGCTCTACCTCACCAAGCTGAGCGGTCGAGGTCTCGACGAGAGCGACAGCCGGCGCTGCGTCGAGCTGATCACCTTCACCACCAACCTGGAGCACATCGGCGACATCATCGACAAGAACCTGCTCGAGCTCGGCCAGAAGAAGATCAGGAACAAGCAGGAGTTTTCCAAGGAAGGCTGGCGCGAACTGTCGCAGCTCCACGCCCGCGTGGTCGAGCAGATGCAGCTCAGCCTCAGCGTCTTCGTCTCCGGCGACATCAAGATGGCGCGGCGCCTGCTGGCGCTGAAGGAGGGCTTCCGCGACCTGGAGCGGGAAGCCAGCGAACGCCACCTGGAGCGGCTGCGCAGCGGCAAGATCGAAAGCATAGAGACCAGCGCCCTGCACCTGGACATCCTGCGCGACCTGAAGCGGATCAACTCGCACCTGACTTCGGTGGCCTATCCCATCCTGGACGCCGAGGGCGAGCTCAGGCGCAGCCGGCTCAAGGTCGACGCCGATGCGGATTCGGTCGAGACCGAGGCCGATCACCACGACGCCGAGTTCGGCGTCAACAAGCCTTTCGGCGGCCTGTCGTAGCTGCTCCGCGACCGAGTCGGGGCGGCCGGTGAATCTGCGCGGCGCGAAGCTATGCGCAGCGCTGCAGGCTCGGCATAATACGCCGTCTCGAAACCAGAGACTCATGGCCCATCCTTCGAGGCGCGTTCTTCGAACGCTCCTCAGGATGAGGAGGGGCGTTCTATATCAACGCCTACCACCTCATGCTGAGGAGCCGCGAGTCCGCAGGAGCGGGCCTTGGCCCGCAAGCGGCGTCTCGCGCGCGAAGCAGGCGGCCTTGGCCGCCAAGCATGGGAGCCCGGTCATGAGTATCGGGATTTGGTATAAGGGGCTTGTGCCGTTCCGGCACAAGCCCTCCTCACCCTGAGCTTGTCGAAGGGTGAGGAGAGCTACGCCGATTCAATCCGAACGGAATACGTTCTAGCGGATCAGCTCCACGTTGCGGACCCGGCACAGGCGCAGCAGCAGGTGTGCGGCGATCAGCGTGCCGACCACGATCGCTATGATCGAGACCGAGAACGCGGCGGCCTGGTTGGTGGCACCGCGGTCCTCGAGCAGCAGGACCGATATGGCGGCCAATTGGGTGCTCGGCGTGAAGAGGAAGATCACCGCGGCGAGCGTCACCATGCTGCGCATGAAGAAGAAGACGCCGACGCTGAGGATGGTGGGCCATATCAGCGGGACTGTGATCTTCCACATGGTCCGGAAGAATCCCGCCCCGAGGGTGGCCGAGGCCTCGTCGAAGGTGGCGCTGATCTGCTTGATGCTGGTACTCGAGATCAGGAATCCCTGCGCGTGATAGTGATAGACGTTGCAGAACGCCAGAATGAGGAACGTGCCATAGATGGTGTAGAGCGGGTTTGCAGGATCGTTGAAGGCGAGGATGTAGCCCAGCCCGAGCACGGTTCCCGGCACCGCGGCCGGCAGAATTGACAGGAAATAGAGGAAGCGCGTTGCCGGATTGCCGAACTTGTGGATGAGGTAGGCCGAGCTCACGGCAGCCGCCATGCCGATCACCGCCGCTATGAGCGACACCCAGATGCTGTTCCACAGTGGCTGGCCGCCTTGCTGCACATCGAAGTAGTAGTGCCGCAGGCTGAACGACATGTTGTAGGGCCACAGGTGGACAAAGCTGGCGAAGACCACGATGCCAACCACTGAGAGCACCGCGGCGCACACGAGCAGAGTGAAGCCCAGCATGGCGGCGTCGAACCGGGGATTGGGGCGGACTGTCAGGGGCCGCGACTGGTCCGAGATCGAGGCATACTGCCGCTGCGACACCCGCCGCTCGACCGCGACCGCGACGGCGGCCGGGATCAGCAGCACGACGCCGATGACGGTGCCGCGCTCGAAGTTGGCCTGTCCCAACACCTGGTTGTACATCTCGGTGGCCAGAACATTGAAGTCGGCGCCGATCACCATCGGATTGCCGAAGTCGGTGATGGCGACGGTGAACACGATGAACACCGCCGACATGAGCCCGTACTTCGTCGAAGGCAAGGTGACCGTCCAGAAGATTCGCCAGCGCGAGGCGCCGAGCATGGTCGCCGACTCGTACATCCTGGCGTCCGCCACCGCGAGCGCCGCCGACAGGATCAGGAATGCGTGGGGCAGGGCATAGAGCACGTCGGCGATGACGATGCCCCAGAAGCCGTAAATGTCGATTCCCGCATCGAAGGTACGGTTGATGATCCCGTTCCGCCCGAGCAACAACACCAGCCCTTGGGCTTGCACAAGGGACGGGGCGAACAAGGGGATCAGCACGATAAGGCGGAACAGGCCCTTGTAGGGAATCATTGAACGATGGAAGGCGTAGGCGACCCCATAGGCGAGGACGATCGTGATCGCCGAGGTGGTGATCGCGACCGCGAAGGTGTTGGTCACGATATCGACGGCGCGAGCCGTGCTGAAGTAGCGCAGGTAGTGGTCGAAGCCCAGGCCAGCCGGGGTATCGAAGCTCAGCCGCAGGATGCTCCACACCGGATAGGCCACGAACGCCAGCAGCGGTGCGGCCACCAGCGCCGCGAACCCGATAACCACGAGCTGGTCGAGCTTCGCCCCGGACAGAAGGCGCGGCGCGGCGACGATACGCTCAGTGACCACGGCGTCTCACCGCTCGTGCAGCATCCGCAGCGCCGCCGGCGGCAGGGACACGGTCACCGGGGCGCCGCGGTGGAGCCCGGGCGGATTGCCGTGCAGCTCGACCATCAGCTGCTGATCGCCGATGCTGAGGGTCACGCGGGTGACGTTGCCGAGAAAGACCGACCTCTCCACCATTCCACTCACCCGGTTCTCCTGCGATCCGTCGTCGCGGCACAGGCTGATCTCCTCCGGGCGCACGCCGACCAGGATGGGCTGCCCCGGTGCGCCGTCCACCTGGAAGTTCTTGATCCGGATCGGCATGCCCGCGAGGCTGGGCCCCGAACCGCCATCCGGGTCGAGGCGGAGGATGTTCATGCGGCCAATGAACTCTGCGACGAAGCGGTTCGCCGGGTTGTTGTAGAGCTCGCTGGCGCTGCCCGCCTGCGCGATGCGGCCACTGTCCATTACCACGATGCGATCGGCCATCTCCATGGCCTCGTCCTGGTCGTGAGTCACCATGATCGTGGTGATGCCCAGGGTCTTCTGCAGGTCCCTGATCTCGCCGCGCAGGTTCTCGCGCACCTTTGCGTCGAGCGCCGACAGCGGCTCGTCGAGCAGCAGGACGGCGGGCTCGGGGGCCAGCGCCCGCGCCAGGGCTACGCGCTGCTGCTGGCCGCCCGAGAGCTGCTCCGGATACTTGTGCGCCTGATCTTCCAGCCGGACCAGCCGCAACATCTCTTTCAGCCGCTTCTTGATCGCTTCACCGCGCCACTTCCGGCACTCGAGGCCGTAGGCGACGTTCTTTTCGACCGTCATGTTCGGGAACAGCGAATAGGACTGGAACACGACGCCGAAGTTGCGCAGCCGCGCCGGCACGGAGGCGAGATTGCGACCCTCAAGGACGATCTCCCCCGCATCGGCGATCTCAAGGCCGGCGACCAGGCGCAGCAGCGTGGTCTTGCCGCAGCCGGAAGGTCCGAGAAAGCACACGAACTCACCTTCGCGAACGTCGAGCGCGACCTGATCGACGGCAACGATGTCACCAAACCGCTTCGTCACGTCCCGAAGCGTGAGGAACATGGTCCTGGTCCGGGTGGGCCGATCCAGCTGGAAGCTTTGCCTTTGGCTAACGTTCGAGCTCCGCACTCCACCGCTCGATGATCCGCTCGCGGTTGGCGGCGGACCAATCATAGTCCATCTCGAACAGCACGGAGCCGATGTCCTCCGGCAGGCCCGCCTGCTTGAAGTCCTCGGGCAACTGGCCGCCCTGGATCGTCACGATCTCCTTCCAGGCGAAGTACTCATCCACCGCCCGGTCGCTCAGCGTCCAGTCGAGGAAGCGCTTGGCGTCCTCCTTGTTCTTGGAGGTCTTCATGAGCCCGTGGGCTTCGAGCTCGTGTCCAGCGCCCTCCGAGGGAATAACCATGGTGATGGGGTATCCCTCGCGGATGTTCTTGATCGCCCGCAGCGCGAACGAGGCACCCACCGCGTATTCTCCCTGGCTTGCAGAGTTGCAGGGACGCGATCCGCTCTTGATGTACTGGGCGATGTTCTGGTCGAGATCCTTGAGGAACTGCCAGCCGTCGTCCTCGCCCTTCATCTGCAGAATCGAGGCGATCTGCAGGTAGCCGGTGCCAGACGAGGCCGGGTTGGGCATGACCACCTCACCCTTGAACGCCGGGTTCAGCAGGTCGGCCCACGAAGCCGGCATCGGCAGGTTCTTCCGTGCCAGTACCTCGTTGTTTACGCAGAACGCCGCCATGTATCCAGTAACGGCGAACCATCTGTTCTCCGGGTCGCGGAAGCGCTCGGGCACACGCTCGAGGTTGGCCGGTTGGTAGGCTTCGAGCGTGTCGAGGATGCGGGGGTCTACCATGTGCGTGACCGCCCAGCCCCAGATTACGTCATGCTGTGGATTGGATGCTTCGGCCAGCATCCTTGCTTGCAAGTCTCCGGTCGACAGGCGAAGCACGTTGACCTTCAGGTCGGGCAGATCCTGCTTCATCACCTCGAGGAAGGCGGTGAGCTCGTCCTCCTCGTAAGAGGTGTAGACCGTGATCTCGCCCGCCCGTGCCTGGAGGCTCGCCCCCATGAGAAACGCCGCACCCACCACGGCTCCGAGAACGCGCTTCGCAAGCCCCGCCCTCGGCCATCGATTGTAGTTGGTCATCGATCCGCCTCCTCCCTAGTACTTTTGATGTTCGATCTCCCGCTTCCCCTTTCTCCAGCCCACCCATGGCTGCGCTGGGCACACGGACCTATTGAACATCTTCTGGATGACGCACTTTTAGTTAAGCAATAATACCATAAGGGGCTTTTCGCCGCGAATCCGCTCTAAGACCCCGGGGATGACGCGTCGCCTGCCAGTATTCGGGGGGTGGCCCCCTTGCCAAAGGGGAATCCGGCGCAAGCCGGGCCGGCAATGGTATAGTCGGTTCCTATGCTTCCTATAAGTAATATCGATTTGTTGGATGGTCATGGCGCCTGCCATAAAGTAGACTAGACTAGCTGCCCGCGTGCCGCGCCGGCTAAGGTCGGCGTGGCGCGGCTTTTAGGGGGACAGGGGCTGGATTTTCATCCGTTTCGCCAGCCTGTGAAAAAAAACTGCAACAGTGCGCGGGTAGAACGCGCCACAGGATGAGTATGGATTTCGGGGCGGCCTCGCCACAAACCAGGCGAGCCGCAGAGTTTCAATTCGCAGGGAGAATCACAGCATGACAGGGAGCAGATTTCGCCGCTTGTTCGGCCTCGCCGTCTTCGCGGCGGGTAGCTTAGCCTTTCTCGCCGGCCAGGCCGCAGCCCAGACAGAGCTTACCGTCTATACCGCGGTCGAGGCCGAGGACCTGAAGCGCTACGCCGAGGCCTTCAACAAGGACCATCCGGACATCGAGATCAAATGGGTCCGCGATTCGACCGGAATCGTCACGGCCAAGCTTTTGGCCGAGAAGAACAACCCCCAGGCCGACGTGATCTGGGGCCTGGCCGCCACAAGCCTCCTGCTGATGAAGGGCGAGGGCATGCTCGAGCCCTACGCCCCGGTCGGCCTCGACAAGCTCGATCCCAAGTTCCGCGACCAGGACGAGCCACCCTACTGGACCGGCATGGACGCCTGGGTCGGGGCAATCTGCTTCAATACCGTCGAGGCCGAGAAGCTCGGTCTGCCGCTGCCGACCTCGTGGAAGGACCTCACCGATCCGGTCTACAAGGGCCACGTGGTCATGCCCAACCCGGCCTCCTCGGGCACCGGTTTCCTCGACGTCTCGAGCTGGCTGCAGATGTTCGGCCAGGAGGAGGGCTGGGCCTACATGGACGCCCTGCACGAGAACATCAGGGGCTACACGCACTCCGGCTCCAAGCCCTGCAAGCAGGCGGGCGCCGGCGAGGTTCCGATCGGCGTCTCCTTCGCCTTCCGCGGCGCCAAGGAGAAGGCGCAGGGCGCGCCGCTCGAGATCATCATCCCGTCCGAAGGCGTCGGTTGGGACATGGAGGCAACCGGCATCGTGCGCGGCACCTCCAAGATGGAAGCCGCCCAGAAGCTGGTCGACTGGTCGATCACCGAGACGGCCAACCGGCTCTATAACGAGGGCTACGCCGTGGTCGCCATCCCGGGCATCGCCAAGCCGGTCGAGCACTTCCCGGACGGCATCGTCGAGGCCATGATCGACAACGACTTCGAGTGGGCGGCGAAGAACCGCGATTCGATCCTGACCGAGTGGCAGAAGCGCTACGACACCAAGTCGGAGCCGAAGAGCTGAGCCCGGTCTGAGACTGCGGGCCAAGGGACCGGCCGCCAGCGCATTTGCGGGGCGGCCGGTCGCTTTTTTACTGACATGGAGCGGTGCTATGCTGCCGGTGAGGAGGCGCTGGCGGCAAGCCCAACGGCAGGCCCAACGGCAGGCCCAATGGCAGGCCCAATGGCAGGCCCAATGGCAGGC
>JBHJOF010000124.1:0-4794 GCA_050330055.1 Kiloniellales bacterium | reverse complement strand
CTATGTCCCGCGTTCCGTGATCGACCGGCCCAAGATGGGCTTCGGCGTGCCGATCGGCGACTGGCTGCGCGGCGATCTGCGCGACTGGGCCGAGGACCTGCTGGCCGAGCGACGCCTGGCCGAGGGCGGAGTCCTCGATCCGGCGCCGGTGCGCCGCTGCTGGCAGGAACACCTGGCCGGCCACCGCAACTGGCAGTACCAGCTGTGGTGCGTGCTGATGTTCGAAGCTTGGCGTAACCGGCGGCAAAGAGGCCTGGCGCCGTGAGTTTCTAGAGCAGACTCCCGCGATCCGATCGGCTTGCAGGGCCCTGAAACCGGAAGCGGTTTCGGGGCCCTTCCTTTGCCTGCGTGCCGCCGTCGCCGGTGGCTCTGTGCCGATCGCCCCCGTTGACCTCGGGCTGCCCGGCCTGATCCTATGACCGCATGCCGCCCAAGGACCCCAAGACCTACGGCATCTTCCTGGTGCCGGGTTTCGCCATGATGGCGTTTTCGGCCGTCCTTGAGCCGCTGCGCGCGGCCAACCTGATCGCCCGGCAGAGCCTCTACCGCTGGCACGCGGTGACCCGCGACGGCGGCATGGTGACGCCCTCGATGGGCTTCAGGATGGTCGCCGACAGCTCGCTTGCTGAAGCAGCGCGGTTCGATCGCATCGTGGTCTGCACTGGCGGCTCCGCCCACCTCTTCGATGACGTTCGTACCTTTGCCTGGCTGCGCCGGGCGGCGCGGTCCGGGACCGAGCTCGGCGCCGTGGCCGACGGCAGCTTCATCCTGGCCCGTGCCGGCCTGCTCGACGGCTACGAATGCGCCATCCACTGGCAGAGCCATCCGAGCTTCCACGAAAGCTTCCCGCACATCCACCTGAGCCCGAACCTCTACGTCATCGATCGCGACCGCTTCACCTGTGCCGGCGGAACCGGGGCTTTCGACATGATGCTCGATGTCATTGAAAAGGATCACGGGCGTGGCCTGGCCATGCAGGTGGCCGAGTGGTTCGTCCACGATCCGGTGCGCGCCGACGCGGACCGCCAGCGGCTGGCGCTGCGGGTGCGCACCGGCGTCGCGCACCCTACCGTGCTGAAGGCGATCGATCTCATGGAGCGGCACATCGAGGAGCCGCTCAGGATCGCGCAGCTGGCCGAGCGCTGCGGCATCTCGCTGGGCCGCCTGGAGCGGCTGTTCCGCAGCCAGACAGGTCTCAGCCCGGCGCAGTACTACATGCTGATTCGCCTCAAGCGCGGCCATGCGCTGCTGACAAGCAGTGCGCTCTCGATCCAGGAAATCGGCCTGGCCTGCGGCTTCGTCTCGGCCTCCCATTTCACCAGGCGCTATCGCCAGCTGTTCCACCAGACGCCGCGGGTGACGCGCCGCCGCGGCATCGTCGGCGTCGATGCGGCGCCTACGCCCGGATAGGCTGGAATCGGCCGATTCTGGACTATTTCTTAGAGAATCTGGAATATATTTCCTCCCGCCTCCGCAGAACAATGGGTGCCAGGAGACGGCCGGCATTCGACGGTCAGGGAGGGCGGAATGGACAAGGATCCCAGGCGAGGGGCCGCGCGGCGCGTGCACCCCTATGTTCCCGAGCTTTGCGAGCAGTTGAAAAAGGGCGAGGTCTCGCGACGCGAGTTCCTGCGCACGGCCTGCCTGCTCGGCGTCTCGGCCGGCGCGGCCTACGCCATGGCCGGCCGGATCACCGGCCAGGAAGCGGTGCCGCGGGCCCGGGCCGAAACGCCGAAGCAGGGCGGCAGCCTCAAGGTCGCCATGATGGTGCGCGAGATCAGCGACCCGGCGATCCTCAATTCGGTCACCCAGTCGAACCAGGCCCGCGCCGTGCTGGAATACCTGACCAAGACCGGGCCGGACAACGTGACCCGGCCCTACCTGGCCGAGAGGTGGGAGGCGTCGGACGACCTCAAGACCTGGACTCTGCACCTGCGCAAGGGCGTGAAGTGGTCGAACGGCGACGACTTCAACGCCGACGACGTGGTCTTCAACGTCACCCGCTGGCTCGATCCGGAGGTCGGCTCGTCGAATGCCGGCCTCTTCTCGACCATGATGGAGGAGGTAGACACCGGGAAGAAGGACGAGCAGGGCAATCCGGTCAAAGAGAAGCGCATGACCGAGGGGGCAGTCGAGAAGGTCGACGACCACACGGTCCGGCTCAATCTCAACAGCCCCGAGCTCGCCATTCCGGAGAGCCTGTTCCACTACTCGGCGCCGATCGCCCATCGCCGCTTCGCGGAGGAGGGCGGCGACTTCATGGCCAACCCCGTGGGCACGGGGCCCTTCATCATCGATAGGCTGGCGGTCGGCGAGCGCTTCAACCTGAAGCGCCGCGACGACTACTGGGGCACGCCGGCGCACCTCGATGAGGTGCACTACGTCGACCTCGGCGAGGATCCCTCGGCGACGCTCTCGGCACTGGCGTCCGGGCAGGTCGACCTGACCTATCAGGCGGAGATCGAGCAGCTCGACGCGTTCAAGACCCTGCCGGACGTCGTGCTGTTCGAGCAGGTGACGGCGCAGACCGGCGTCGCGCGCATGCAGGTCGACAAGGCACCCTTCAACGACAGGCGCGTGCGCCAGGCCTTGATGGCCTGCATGGACCATCAGGCGCTGGTCGACATCGCCTATCGCGGCCGCGGCGCGCCCGGCGAGAACCACCACGTGGCGCCGATCCATCCCGAGTACTTCGCCCTGCCCAAGCTCAAGCAGGACCATGAGCGGGCGCGAAGCCTGCTGGCCGAGGCCGGCTATGCCGATGGGCTCAAGCTCTCGATCGACGTCGCCAACGCGACCGGCCCCTGGGAAGTGAACGCGGTGCAGGTGCTCAAGGAGCAGTGCGCACCGGCCGGCATCACGCTCAACATCAACGTGCTGCCGACCGCGCGCTTCTGGGACATCTGGCTCGACACGCCCTTCGGCTTCACGCCTTGGACGCACCGGCCGCTGGGCGTCATGGTGCTCAACCTGGCCTATCGCTCGGGCGTCGCCTGGAACGAGTCGCACTATGCCAATCCGGCCTTCGACGCGGCCCTGACCGACGCCAGCGCGACGCTCGACGTCAAGGAGCGGCAGGCGAAGATGGAGAAGGTGCAGCAGATCCTGCAGGACGACGCGGTCATCGCGCAGCCGCTGTGGCGCTCGGTCATGGCGGCCGGCCGCAGCAACGTCCGTGGCTACGAGATGCATCCGACGCAATACCACGACATGGCCAGCGTCTGGCTCGCCTAGCCATCGCCCGAGGAAAAGAGATGAAGGCCGAGGCTGCTGCGGCCGCACATGCCGGCCGCGGCCCGAACATGCGCGACGCCGAAAAGACTCCGGTCACGAAGTATCCCGGCTGCTGGCTCACCGACAGCGAGCCGCTCAGCTTCGATCCGCTGGCGCTGCGCGGCAAGCGGCTGGAGCTGGTGCGCGCCATGCTGCGCGAGCTGGACTACGCCGCCTGCGTGCTTTTCGACCCCTACAACCAGCGCTACGCGACCGGCTCGCGCAACATGTTCGGATATTTCCTGCGCAACTCGACGCGCTACATCTTCGTGCCGGCCGAGGGGCCGGTGATCCTGTTCGAGTATCCGGGCAGCGCCCACGTCTCGACCGTGCTCGAAACCATCGAGGAGGCGCGCGCCTCGAAGCTGGTCTGGTCCTCGGTGCTGGGCAAGGACGCCGACACGTCGGTGCGCTTCGCCGCGGAGATCGCCGACCTGGTCCGGACCTATGGTGGCGGTAACCGGCGCGTCGGCCTCGACCGCTGCAGCCACAACCTGGCGGTGGCGCTCGAGCAGGCCGGCTGCCGGGCGATCGACTGCCAGCAGGACCTGCTGCATGTGCGCCGCATCAAGACCGACGAGGAGGTGATCTGCCTCAAGCTTTCCATGGCGGCTTCCGAGGAGGCGGTCTTCGCGCTTCGCGAGGCGATCCGTCCCGGCGTCACCGAGCAGGAGCTCTTCGCCATCCTCTACGAGCGTACCATCCGCAGCGGCGGCGAGTTCATCGAGACGCGCCTGCTCAGCTCCGGCCCGCGCACCAACCCATGGTTCAACGAGGCCAGCGGCAAGAAGCTGCGGGCCGGCGAGCTGGTGGCGCTCGATACCGACACCATCGGCTGCTTCGGCTACTACTCGGACTTCTCGCGAAGCTTCCATTGCGGGCCGGGCCGGCCGAGCGGGCGTCAGCGCGAGCTCTATCAGCGCGCCTATGAGCAGGTGCAGCACAACATCGCGGTCATCAAGCCCGGCATGGCCCTGCGCGAGGTGGCGGAGCGGGCCTGGCCGATCCCCGAGCGTTTCCTCGACCGGCGCTACCCCTCTATCATTCACGGCACCGGCATGCACGGTGAGGCGCCCTTCATCGCCCACAAGATGGACTATGGCGATTTCGGCGGCGAGGACGTCATCGAGCCGAACATGGTGCTCAGCGTCGAGAGCTATATCGGCGAGGTCGGCGGCGCCGAGGGCGTGAAGCTCGAGGACGAGGTCGTGGTGACCGAAACCGGCGTCGAGCTGATCTCGACCTTTCCCTTCGAGGAGGACCTGCTCGGCCGCACGCTCTGAAACAAATTCTTTCCTTCATGTTCACCGCGCATGCCTTCATGCTTCGACAAGCTCAGCACGAGGGCCTGTTGCGCGCCGTTCGAGCAGTCTTCGACAACGAGCCGCCCCTACGCCGTCACGGTCGGCGAAGGCCACTGCTGTCCGGTTTAATTTTGTGGACGTGGTGCATGGCATTGATTCTACTGATGCCCAAGCGTTTCACGACGATTTGGACACGGATGAGGATCAACGCCATGCG
>JBHJOF010000123.1:0-12462 GCA_050330055.1 Kiloniellales bacterium | reverse complement strand
GCGGGGAAAGGGACAAGTCAAGACTCAGCGTCCCTTTCCCGCCACACTGTGGCACAAAAGCACGAGCCAGCCTGCCCGAGCCCTTGTATCGCAGCGCAACAGACCGTTTAATCGAAGGGTCCAGTGAGTGGGTTCCGACCCTGGATGCCACCCTGGGAAGGGTCTTTCGCCGCGGGTGAATTGGGGGCCGTGGCGAGGTGACGGTAGTGTGACCACCATCACTGCAAGGCCTTGGCCAGGTTGATAATCCTTACCTACGGGTAGGGGAGGGCCTACCCGCTCGATGGACGCGGCATTGCGGCAACGTCCGTTGGGGGAGGTAGCGGAGATGGTTTCGCGGAACACCCTGTCCGTGGAAACGAAAGCATGACCTCCTGAGTGCAGTGCCGACCAAAGTGGTAACTCTTCAGGGAAGAACAGGTGGTCAGTCATGATGAACGTTGAAACTGGTGAAAAGCTCGGCCGCTTGGCGGTCAATCTCGAAAGCCGGACGGTCGAGGTCGACGGCGAGCCGATCGAGCTGAGCAGCAAGGAGTACGGCATCCTCGAGATCCTGTTCCGGCGGGCCCTCGCCGGGCGCGCCGAGGACGCGGTCATTCGCACTGGCAAGCTGAGCCTCAACCTCAACACGCATCGCGTCGAGGTCGACGGCAAGCCGGTCCACCTTACCGGCAAGGAGTACGCGATCCTCGAGATCCTGTCGCTGCGCAAGGGCACGACCCTGAACAAGGTCATGCTGCTGGAGCATCTCTACGACGGGCTCGACGAGCCGGAGCTCAAGATCATCGACGTCTTCATCTGCAAGCTTCGCAAGAAGCTGGCCAAGCTGAGCGGCGGCGAGACCTTCATCGAGACCGTGCGCGGTCGCGGCTATGTGCTGCGCGATCCGCGCAAGGTGGTGGAGGCCGCCTGACCGCTTCGACCCCCTGATCGCCACGATAGGGGGGTCATAACGGGCTTCTGCCTCAAGCCCGCAGGTAGCAGGCGGGGGAGCACCTGATCACTCAGGAAGGCGCGGGACACGCATGGCCCGCGCCTTTGTCGTCAGCGGCAAGCGGTGCAGGAGCGCTCGCTTTCCCTCCCCTCTGCGCCGCCCCAGGCTGCGATAGGCGGCGCAGCCCAGGAAGACCGCGGCGGCCAGGGCGAGCAGCGCCATGATGGCCTCCGGGCCGAAGAGATCCTTGCCGGCACCGCTCAGGATCGGTCCGGCGACCGAGCCGACCTCGTAGCTGGCGACCACGGCCGCATTGGCGCCGGCCAGCGCGGCCGGCGGGAAGCGGTCGCCCAGGATGGTGAGCGCCAGGGTGTAGATGCCGAGCGAGGCGCCGCCCCAGATGGCGAGCAGCGGCCACAGCAGCGGCGTCTGCTCGATGACCAGCGGCAGCAGCAGCGGGCTCACCAGGAAAACGACGCCGCAGAGGATCAGCAGGCGGCGCCGGTCGACCCGGTCGGCCAGCCAGCCGAGCGGAAGCTGCAGTGCCAGATTGCCGACCAGCAGGACGGTCAGCAGCAGCACCGCCCGGCTCTGCTCCAGGCCGTGCGCCAGGCCGTAGAGCGGCAGGAAGGACAGCAGGGTCATGTCGGTGAAACCGGCCAGCGCCGCCGCGGCCAACACCAGCGGCGCGGTGCGGACGGCCAGGGCGACCGCCGCCGGCGCCCGGGCCGGCAAGCGCGGCGCACAGCCATGCGCACACATGAGCGGCAGCGCCGACGCGGCGATCAGGCCGCCAGCAACCAGGAAGGGCGGCCAGCCGGCGATGCCGACAAGGTTGATCAGGATCGGACCGGCGGCGAATCCAGCCGCCATCACCATCATGTAGAGCGCCACCACGCGGCCCCGGGTCTCGCGGCTGGCGACCGAGACCAGCCAGGTCTCGCCGATGATCCAATGCACCGCGCCGAAGCAGCCGAGCAGGAAGCGCAGCAGGAACCAGCACCACAAGGCGTCCCACAGCGGCATCAAGAGGATCACTGCCACGGCGCCGACGATGGCGACGTACATGGCGGGCAGCACGCCCAGGCGGTCGATGATGCGTGGCACGAACGGCCCGACCAAGAAGACGGCGAGCGCCGCCGTCGCGGTATTAAGGCCGATCCAGGTCGAATCGACGCCCCTGTGTTCCAGGATGAGCGCCAGCAGCGGGATGGTCATGCCGAAGGTGAGTCCGGCCGCGCCGGCGCTGGCGATCACGGCCGCCAGCGAGCGCCGCCGCTGGCCCGGCGTCAGCGCGGCAATGACATCGCTGATCTCGCTCGCCGCCATGCTCTAGCCGGCCGCGACAGGCAGGAGGCGGCCGTGCCGCGCCAGGAGCTCGCAGAGCCGCTCGTGCGGCAGGGCGCGCACCACGATGCCGTCGCGCCCGGTCATGGTCTCGTTGGCGACCATGGAGTCGATGACCGCCTCGTCGGTCGCCTCGACCACCGCGCTGAACAGCGGGTCCATGTCCGCGTTGTCGAGGAAGCCGGCCCGGCGCAGGCCCTCGCGTTGGACCAGCGCCTCGGCGTTGGCGGTCGAGAACGCCAGGAAGATGTCGCCCGAGCCGTTGTGCGCCACCGAGCCGGAGCGCGCCAGCCCGAGCGCCACGCGACGCGCCAGGCGCTTCAGCTGGTGCGGCAGCAGCGGCGCGTCGGTGGCGACGATGGCGATGACCGAGCCGCCCGGCTGCGAACGCACCTCGCCGCCGGGCATCTCGCGGCCGACCGGGATGCCGGCTACGATCAGCTCGCGGCGCAGGCCGAAGTTGGCCTGCACGAAGACGCCGACGGTGAAGCGCCCGGCGTCGCAGTCGGCCAGGCGCGAGGCGCTGCCCGAGCCGCCCTTGAACTCGTAGCAGATCATGCCGGTACCGCCGCCGACGCTGCCCAACTCGAGCGGCCCCGCGGCGGCCGACTCGATGGCCTGGAAGACGTGCGCAGCAGTGACGTGAAAGCCGTTGATGTCGTTCAGCTCGCCGTCATAGGTCTCGCCGGCGATCGGCAGGCCCCAGCGCGGCAGCAGCTCGGGCCGGCGCTCGGCCAGCCAGCGGATCGTGGCGTCGCGCGCCAGGCCGCAGGAGTGCGTGTTGGTGATGGTGATCGGCCCCTCGCAGAGGCCGGATTCCTCGACCCAGATGGTGCCGGTCAGCTCGCCGCTGCCGTTGAGCGAGAAGCTGCCGCCGAAAACCGGCACGGCGAGGCCGTCGTGACCGCGCGGCAGGATCGCGGTGACGCCGGTGCGCACCGGTCCTCCCGGCCGACCACTGGGGCCGAGCACCAGGGGCCCCTCCCCCTCGATGATGGTGGCATAGCCGACCGCAACGCCGGGCACGTCGGTGATGGCGTTGTTGGGGCCCGGCGTGCCGTCGAAGGGGATGCCGAGCGCCCGCGCCCGGCGCTTGCCGGCGGGCGTGGCGAGCTGCGGATCGAAGGCCATGCGGACGGGACTCCTCCCTTCAGGAACGGCGCGGGCGACAGGCATCGGCGGGCCGGTCCCCGCTGCAAGGGCCGATGGGCCGGCCGGCTCGGGGCTAGGTCAACTTCGTGGCAGCAGGACGAGCGACTCGTCGGCCCAGCTCAGCCAGACCTCGCCGCCGGCGGCGAAGGACTGTCCGGCGGCGGACTCGGCGTTGGGCGCGGCGACGGCGAGCGGGCGATCGCGGCCTTCGACCTGGACGTGGTACTGACTGCGGTCGCCGAGATAGGCCGTGGTCTGCAGGCGCCCCGCCACCCGGTTGCCGGCGCCGGCGGTGGGCATGGTGGAGAGCTGGAGCTTCTCCGGGCGGATCGCCACCACGATCGCGCTGCCGACCTCCACAGCGCCGTTGGGGAGCGGCGCGCGGATACGCCCGAGGCCAGCCGCCTCGATCACCGCGTGGCTGTGACTGACCTCGGCGACCGAGGCCTCGAGGAAGTTCATCTGGCCGATGAAATCGGCGACGAAGACGTTGGCCGGGCGCTCGTAGAGCAGGCTGGGCGGCGCGATCTGCATGACCTTGCCGTCGGACATTACGGCGATGCGGTCCGACATGGTGAGCGCCTCTTCCTGGTCGTGGGTCACGAAGATGAAGGTAATGCCGACCGACTTCTGCAGCGCGCGCAGCTCGAACTGCATCTCCTCGCGCAGCTTCTTATCGAGCGCGCCCATCGGCTCGTCGAGCAGCAGCACCTTGGGCCGCTTGACCAGGGCGCGGGCCAGTGCCACGCGCTGGCGCTGGCCGCCGGAGAGCTGGTTCGCCTTGCGCGTCTCGAAGCCGGAGAGCTTGACCATGGCCAGCGCCTCGGCGACGCGTCGGTCCATCTCCGGCTTGTCCAGCCGGTCCTTGCGCAGGCCGTAGGCGACGTTGCCGCGCACGTCGAGGTGCGGGAAAATGGCGTAGCTCTGGAACACCATGTTTGTCGGGCGATGGTGCGGCGGCACCTGCGACATGGGCGCCCGGTCGATGTAAATCTCGCCCATGGTGCAGGCCTCGAAGCCGGCCAGCATGCGCAGCAGCGTGGTCTTGCCGCAGCCCGAGGGGCCGAGCAGCGAGAAGAACTCGCCGGCCTTTATGTCGATCGAGACCTGATCGACCGCCTTTACGCTGCCGAAGTGCTTGGAGACCTTGTCGATCACGATGTAGGCTTCGCTGTTGGCAGGCATCGTCCTATAACCCCGTATCGCTGAGCTTCTGATTGCCGCGCCGGCGGAACCACTCGTTGAAGGCGATCACCACGAAAGAGACCATGATGATGCAGGCGCCCAGCGCCAGGGTGCCCGGCAGGCGCTGCGGGAAGCGAAGCTGCGAGTAGATGAAGACCGGCAGCGTCGGATCGCTGCCCGACAGGAAGAAGGCGATGATGAACTCGTCGAAGGAGATGATGAAGGAGATCAGGAAGGCCGACAGCACGCCTGGGAAGACCATCGGGAAGGTGACCCGCCAGAAGGTCCAGAAGGCGTTCTCGCCGAGGTCGGCCGAAGCCTCCTCCAGCGACCTGTCGAAGCCCTCGAAGCGCGACATCAGGACCGCCGTGGCGAAGGGCACGGCGAGCAGGATGTGCCCCATGGTCACGCTGATCAGCGAGAGACCAAGGCCGATGTTGTTGACCAGGATCAGGAGCGAGACGCCGAGGATGATCTCGGGAATTACCAGCGGCAGCATGATGACGGCGATCACCGGCTTCTGTCCCGGCACGCGGTAGCGGGTCAGCGCCTTGGCGGCGAAGATGCCGAGCCCGGTCGCTACGACGGCGGTGGTGAGTCCGACCTTCAGGCTGTTCCACAGCGCCGCGTGCATCGACCTGTTGGCCAGCATTTCCTCGTACCAGCGGGTCGTGAAGCCCTTGATCGGGAAAGCGATGTAAAGGCCGTCATTGAACGAAAAGAGCGGCAGCAGGAGTACCGGGATGTAGAGGAAGGCCATGAAGATCATGGCATAGACGGCGAGCGGAAGGTTGCGCCGCTCGATGTAGCTGGGCGCACTCATGCGATGCGCTCCATCGCCTTGCGAGTGATCCAGATGTAGGCGACCGAGATCAGCGCCAGGACGATCATCACGATGACCGCGAGCGTGGCCCCCATGGGCCAGTTGTTGGAGCGGCCGAACTGCGCCTGAATCACGTTGGAGATCATCAGGCCGTCCGGCCCGCCGACCAGGGTGGGGGTGACGTAGTCGGCCACGGTCGGGATGAAGATCATCAGGCTGGCGGCGATCACGCCGGGCATGGAAAGCGGCAGCGTGACCCTGAGGAAGCGGGCTACCGGCCCGTCGCCCAGGTCGGTCGCCGCCTCGAGCAGGGAGCGGTCGATCTTCTCCAGCGAGACGTAGATCGGCAGGATGGCGAAGGCGGCCCAGGCATGCGCCAGGGTGATCACCACCGAGGTCGGATTGTAGAGAATGAAGGTCAGCGGCTGCTCGATGAAGCCGAGATCGATCAGGCTCTTGTTGATGACGCCCTCGTAGCCGAGGATGATCTTCCAGGCGAAGACCCGCAGCAGGTAGCTGGACCAGAACGGCAGGGTCATGAAGATGATCCAGGCCAGCTTGTTCTTGTGCACGTGGAAGGCGACGAAGTAGGCCATGGGATAGGCCATCAGCACCGTCACCACGGTCACCATGCCGGAGATCGCCAGCGAGCGCAGCAGCAGGACCCGATAGATCGGCCGCTCGAAGGCCTGCTCGTAGTTGGCCAGCGTGAGCGTCGTATCGATGGTCAGATAGTCCTGGGTCCAGAAGCTGAAGGCGATCGTCAGCGCGAAGGGCACGCACATGGTGACCGCCATGACGATCAGGGTGGGTGACAGCAGTGCGTAGCCGCGCAGCGCCTCGTGGCGCAAGAACAGCGCACGCAATCGGCCCATCAAGTCAGGAGCCTGCAGAGCGGGCGCGGCTACCTGGGCCCGTTCGACCATCGATTCAGCCTCCCATCCCTATCCGTCCCCGTTCCGACCGTTGTGCTCGGCCTTTGCGGCGGATCACCTGCCCAGACTGCCACCGCCCCAGACTGCCACTGCCAAGGCCCCTTCTCAGACGCTGTTTCCCGGGCATTGTTTCCAAGAACCCACCGAAAGACAACGACTCTCCCCCTTGCACCGATTGGGTCCCCGCCGCCCCGTCGTCCGCGCTAGCCGATCACGCCGGCCCGGCCGCGCTTCAGCAGGCCGCGGGCGATGATCAGGCGCTGGATCTCGCTGGTGCCCTCCCAGATGCGGTCGACCCGCAACTCCCGGAAGAAGCGCTCGGCGACGTTCTCGCGCATATAGCCGCGGCCGCCGAAGATCTGCACGGCCCGGTCGGCGACCCGGTTGGCCATCTCAGAGGCGTAGAGCTTCACCATCGAGCAGCGCGCGTGCAGCGTCTTGAGGTCGGCGCCGCGGTCGTGCGCGGCCGCCGCCTCGTAGGTCATGAGGCGGGCCGCCCAGAGCTCGGTCACGCTGTCGGCCAGCATGAACTGGATCGCCTGGAACTCGGCGATCGGCTGGCCGGAGACCGTGCGCTGCGAGGCGAAGGCGGTGGCCTCGTCGATCAGCCGCTCGGCCGCGCCGCAGCAGCGCGCCGCGATCATCAGGCGCTCGCGCCGGAACCAGGCATAGCTGTAGCTCATGCCGTCGCCTTCCCGGCCGATCAGGTTGGCGGCCGGCACCCGCACGCCCGCGAAGCGGTAGGTCGGGTGGTGCGAGGCGTAGGTGTGGCTGAACAGCGGGTTGCGCAGCATCTCGATGCCGGGGCTGTCGGCGTCGATGAAAAAGAGGGCATGGGCGCCGTGATTCGGCCCGCCCTCGAGCTTGGCCTGCAGGATGAAGAAGTCGGCGTGGTTGGCGCCGGTCACGTACCACTTCTCGGCGTCGATCAGGTAGTCGTCGCCGTCGCGCTGCGCGGTCGCCTGGATACCCTCGACGTCGGAGCCGGACTCGGCCTCGGTGATGGCGTAGCACTCGTGCCGCTCGCCGCGCAGGATCGGCTTGACGTAGCGCTCGATCTGGTCGGCGCTGCAGTTTTCGAACATCCAGCGGTGCGCTTCGCTGAAGCACCAGCCAAGCGCGTTGGTGACCCGGCCGAGCTGCTCGTAGATGGCGACCTGCTCGAGAGTGCTGAGCGCCAGGCCGCCGTGCTCGCGCGGCGCGTCCATGCCGGGCAGGCCGAAGGACAAGGCCAGGTCGCGATGCCGCCGGCGCACCTCGGCCGGCAGCTCGCCGTCGTTCAGCTCGGCCTCGACCTCCCAGGGGATCAGCTCCTGGTCGACGAAGAGGCGCATCTTGCGCTGCCAGGCACGCGCCGCCTCGGGCAGCTCGAAGGGGGTGACGTTCGTGCCCGTCAGATTGGTCTCGATGGCGCTGACCTCTGACGCGTTGGCCCCGCTCATGCCGTTCTCCTCACTGTCGCCCGCTCGCCGTCGGGGGCGCTGCGGGCGCGCGTGAAGTGCAGCGGAAAGCTGCTGGCCAGGAAGGCCAGGCAGGTGCGCTTGTTGGCCGCGCGGTCGAATCCGGCCGGATCGAGCAGCAGGTTGAGCCACATGCCGTTCAGCATCGCGTTCAGGCCGTCGGCCACGAGCTGCGGCTCGACCTCGTCGTAGCCACCGGCCTCGGCCACCTGGCGGCAGAGATCGCGCATCACGCCGCTGTAGGCATCGTCGGCCGCGTCGCAGACCTCGAGATAGGTCGGACGCGACTTGGCCTCGCCCCAGAAGGCGTACCAGACGGCGATCTTCTTGCGATTGCAGATCGCCGGGTCGAAGTCGGCCTCGACCATGGCCCAGAGCCGGTCGGCCGGGTCCGGCCCGGCCGTCTCGACCGCAGCCATCCAGGTGCTGCGGTAGTCCTCGGTCAGGTAGCGCAGCGTCTCGACCAGAAGCGCGTCCTTGCTGCGGAAGTGGAAGTTGACGATGCCGCGCGAGAGGCCAGCGCCGTCGGCCACGTTCGCTAGGGTGGTCTCGGCGAAGCCGCGCTTGGCAATCGAATCGATCGTCGACTCAATGAGTTGCTGGCGGCGCAGTTCCTTCGTGGCGGCCCGGCTGCGCGAGGGGACCAGCTTGCGGACTCGCGGCATCACACCTCCCAGAGTCCCTTGAATACCGATACAACAGTAACATACGGGGACAAAAAATCCATATAAAACGGCGCTCTGCGGATATTTTCTGAATGAACGTTCATTCAAATGGCTGGACAGGCCGGGCCCGGCCATGGCAAGATGGAGTGAAAGCATAGAGACGTACACAAACAATTACGGGGCAGGTCATGAGACGCTCTCTGCAAAAGAGTAACGCGCATTTCAAGAAAGCGGTCACCAAGCTGCCGCTGGGTGTGGCCTCCAACTTCCGCTATTGGGGCGAGGAGCGGACCATCTACGTCGACCACGGCAAGGGCGGCCGCATCTGGGACATCGACGGCAACGAGTACGTCGATTACCGCCTAGGCTATGGCCCGGCAATCCTCGGCTATGCCGACGCGCGGGTCGACGCGGCCGTGGTCGAGGCCATGTCGGTCGGCGGCGTCTTCGCGCTGGCCACCGAGCGCGAGTACACGGTCGCCCAGCGCATCAGCAAGATGGTGCCGGCGGCAGAGCTGGTGCGCTATTCCAACTCAGGCACCGAGGCGGTCATGGCAGCGCTGCGTCTCGCGCGCGGCTATACCGGCCGGGACTCCTACATCATCGTCGAGGGCGGCTATCATGGCCTGTTCGATTCGGCGCTTTGGTACGCCGACATCGCCGGCTGGACGCCTGGCTCGGGCGAGCCGCAGATCCGGCCCTACAGCGAGGGCGTGCCGACCCTGCTGAAGCAGCTCTTCCACCAGGTGCCGCTGAACGACGCAAACCGCCTGGAAGACGTCATGAAGAAGCACGGCCAGGATATCGCCGCCTTCCTGGTCGAGCCGATCATGGGCAACTGCTGCGGCATCGAGGCCGATCCGCAGTATGTGCGGGACGCCCGCGCGCTCTGCGACAAGTACGGCGTCGTCATGATCATCGACGAGGTCAAGACCGGTTTCCGCGTGGCGCGCGGCGGCGTGCAGGAGCTGATGGGCGTCCAGGCCGACCTCTGCACCTTTGCCAAGGCGATGGGCAACGGCTATCCAATCTCGGCGCTGGCCGGCCGCGAGGACATCATGCGCAAGCTCGGCAAGGGCGTGGCGCACGGCGGCACCTACACGGCGCACGCCATGTCGCTGGCCGCCGCCGACAAGACCCTGGAGATCCTGGACGAGACCCCGGCGCTGGAGACCATCGCCGCGTACGGCAACAAGCTGCGCGACGGCATGAGCAAGGCGCTGCGCGAGCGCGGCATCGCCCACTCGTTCTCCGGCCATCCCTCCATGAGCGGCCTGTTCTTCGCCCCCGAGGCGCCGAAGAACTACCGCGACTGGAAGAGCAGCGACTACACCTTCTACGACGCCATGGCGCGGGTGCTGCACGATCTCGGCGTGCTCTGCGAGCCGGATTCGCGCGAGCCCTGGTTCATCTGCGAGGCGCACGACGCGGCCTGCCTCAAGAAGACGCTCGACGGCTTCACCATCGCGGTCGACGAGACGCTCGACCAGCTGGGCCGGGAGAACCAGAGGTCCCGGGCCTCCGGCTGATCCAGCCGCGGTCCGGGGGCGGCGGGTCGTTTGTGCTCAGACGGCTCACCGCCCCTAACTATCCCCCCAACTTTCTCCGGGCCGCCTGGCTCTCCGACTCTGCTATCCTGCCGCCATGAAGACCTACGACGCAATCGTCATCGGCGCCGGCCACAACGGCCTGACCACCGCCTGCTACCTGGCCAAGGCGGGGCTCAGCGTCGTGGTGCTGGAGCGCAACCCCTATATCGGCGGTGCCACGGTAAGCCGCGAGCTCTACAAGGGCTGGACCTACTCCAACTGCTCATACGTCTGCAGCCTGCTGCGGCCGGAGGTGAGCCGCGGCCTCGACCTGCCCAAGTACGGCCTGCAGGTGATCCCCTACGACGGCAGCGCGATGATGATGCGCAACGGGGACTACCTGGCGACCTACGGCGACCACGACATGAACCGGCGCGAGATCGCCCGCCATTCCAAGAAGGACGCGGAGTCCTACGACCGCTACAGCCTCTCGGTCATGCGCCAGTGCCGCTTTATCAAGCCGCTGCTGATGCGCACGCCGCCGGACCCGACCTCCTTCAAGCCGCGCGACATCATGGAGCTGGTCTATCTCGGCAAGCGCTTCTACGACCTGGGCGAAGCGCAGATGTACGACACTATCCGCTTCTGGACCATGTCGATCGCCGAGTACCTTGAGGAGTTCTTCGAGGCCGACGTGGTCAAGGCGCACCTGGCCGGCTCCGGCATCATCGGCACGGCGCTCGGCCCCTGCTCGCCCGGCTCGGCCTACGTGCTGCTGCACCACTACATGGGCGAGGTCGACGGCGCGATCGGCGCCTGGGGCTTCGCCCGTGGCGGCATGGGCGCGGTCAGCAAGGCGCTGGCCGCCTGCCTGCAGGACCACGGCGGCGAGATTCGCAGCGACGCCGAGGTGGCGCAGGTCCTGGTCAAGGACGGCAAGACATCGGGCGTGGTGCTGGCCAGTGGCGAGGAGGTCCACGCGCGCAGCGTAGTGTCCAGCATGGACGTGAAGCGGACCTTCATGAAGGCCATGGACCCCAAAGACGTGCCGCCGGACTTCCTCGATCGGGTGCGCAAGTTCAAGATCCGCGGCTCCTCCGGCAAGCTCAACATCGCGCTCGACGGCCTGCCGATTTTTCCGGCGATCCCGGCCGACGCGCCGGCGCGCTTCGGCGACATGCACTGCCTCGACACGCTGGAAGGCATGGAGCGCGCCTATGACGACTGGAAGGCCGGCACCTGGTCGCGCGATCCCTATGTCGACATGCTGATCCCGACCCAGATCGACCCCACAATGGCGCCGCCCGGCAAGCACATGATGACGGTCTTCGTGCAGTACGCGCCGCCCTATCTCAAAGAGGGCGAGTGGGACGCCAAGAACCGCGAGGCCTTCGGCAAGACGGTGATCGACAAGATCGCCCAGTACAGCCCGAACTTCAAAGACCTGATCCTGCACGCCGAGGTGCGCACGCCCTGGGACCTGGAGAACGAGGTCGGCCTGACCGAGGGCAACATCTTCCAGGGCGAGCTGACCATGGACCAGTTGCTGTTCAACCGTCCGGTGCCGGGCTACGCGCAGTACCGCACGCCGGTGAAGGGGCTCTACATGTGCGGCTCCAGCACGCATCCCGGCGGCGGCGTCATGGCGGCACCTGGCGCCAACGCGGCGCGCGAGATGCTGCGCGACCTCAAGGCGGCGACCTGACCCATGCCCGCGACGCACGACGTCATCGTCATCGGCGGCGGCCACAACGGCCTGGTCTGCGCTGCCTACCTGGCCAAGGCGGGCCGCAAGGTGCTGCTGCTGGAAGCGGCCGAGTCGCTGGGCGGGGCCGCGCGCACCGGCGAGATCGCGCCCGGCTTCAAGGTCTCGAGCTGCGCCCACATCCTGCACCTGCTGCATCCCAAGGTCGTCTCCGAGCTCGAGCTGGCGCGGCACGGCCTGGTGCTGGCGGTGAGCGACATGGCGACCGTGGCGCTGGCGACGGACGGCAATCACCTGACCTTCGCGGCCGACAGCGGCCTTGCCGCCGCCACCCTGCGCGCCCACTCCGCCGCCGATGCCGCCAACTTCCCCACCCTCCAGGCGCGCCTGCACCGCTTCGCCGCGGCGCTGCAGCCCTTCCTCGCCAAGACGCCGCCGCGCCTGGCGAGCGGCGCGCTCAGCGATCGCCTGACCCTGCTCAAGCTCGGCTGGGCGATCCGGCGGCTCGGCCGCGAGGAGATGCGCGAGTTCCTGCGCGTCATCGCGATCAACGTGGCCGACCTGCTGGAGGACGAGCTGGAAAGCCCCTTGCTGCAGGGTGCGCTCGCCTTCGACGCCGTGCTCGGCACCCACCTGGGGCCGCGCTCGCCCAACTCGCTGCTCACCCTGCTCTACCGCATGGCTGGCGAGATCGACGGCCGGCGCGGCGCGCTGGCGCTGCCGCGCG
>JBHJOF010000122.1:0-15376 GCA_050330055.1 Kiloniellales bacterium | reverse complement strand
AGTCGGCGGAGGCTGGCCGCGCCGCTGACATGGCCAGCGAGCGGGCCGCCGCCGCGGCCCAGGCCGTCGCCCAGGCCGAGGACGCCGCCGGGCGGGCCGGTGCGCCGGCCAAGCGTCTGCTCGAGGAGGCGCGGCGCGCCAGCGATGCGGCCGCCGAGGCAGCCAGCAATGCCTCGGAAGCCGCCGCCGCCGCGGAGACGGCCGCACAGCAGGCAGCGTCAGGACTGGATGCGGCGCAACAGGCCGATTTGGCACGCGCCGGCGCGGCAAGGCCGCTGCGGGGCGATGCGGGGGCCGACGAGGCGGAACGCGGCAACACCGGGCCCGGGATGTCCAGCCAGCCGGATGCCAGGACGCCGATCGGCGCCATTGGCGCTGCCGCCATCCTGACCGGGCGCTTCAAGCCCAGCCTTGGCGTCAAGGGCACTCAGGTCGCCGACCGGAAGAACCCTGCGTCGGTGGCACTCCTGGACGATTCGGTGACCGGGTCGGCAGCGGCCGAACCGGAGGCGGCCGAACCGGAGGCGACGGCGGTCGCCCCGGTGGCCCCGGCGAAGGGGCAAAGCGATGCCGCGCAATCCGTGGCGCCGAGCGATGCCGCGACGGAAGACGCGGGCGAGGCAGCGTCCCAGACGACAGTCCAGGAGGAACTGGCCGAAGAGGCGACCGTCGACGAAGAGACAATCGGAGAGGAGACCGAGGCGGCTGGAACGATGTCCGAGGCCGCCCAGGTAACGCCACGAGAAGCCTCGCCCGAAGCCTCGCCCGAAGCCTCTGCTCCCGATGCCGTCCCGGTGGCCGAGGTCCAGGTCGCCGGCATCGACGAGCCCGCGCCTGAGCCGGCGGCCCCGGCGGCCGATCTGGAGACATCTGCTCCGCAGGTGGTCGCCATGGAAGCCGCTGTGGAGGCCTCGGAGGCTGCCGCCACCGAAGAGCTCGACGCAGTCGCCCAGGCGGTACGTGAGGCGGAAACTGCAGCCCAGGAAGAAGCCGATGCCAGCGCGCTGGTCAGGGAAGCCCGCATCGCGGCGACCCAGGCCGCCCAGGAGGCCAAGGCGGCTGCCACCGAAGCGGCCTCGGCCGAGCAGCGCGCCCGCGCGGCCCGCCGCCTGGCCGACATGGCCGAGCCGGAAGACAAGGCAGAGACCGAAGCCAAGGCCGATGCGGCGCAGGCCCTCGCGGAGGAGGCGAGGGCCAGGGCGGACGAGGCCGAGCAGCGCGCCGAGACCGCTGCGGAGGAAGCGGAAGTTGCCGCCAAGGCAGCGTCCGAGGCCAAGCAGCGCGCCCGTACACTGACGCGTGCAGCCGAGGATGCGCAGGGCGAAGCGGAGGCGCGACGTGCCAGGGCGGCGGGCAAGCTGCCGGCTGCCGACAATCCGGCGCTGGCGCTGCGGCTCGAGTTTTCGGATGGTGGCGCGACGCTGTCAAGCGACGCCGAAGCGGCGCTCATGGGCCTGGCCGAGAAACTGCGCGAGTCCGAGGAGCGGCCGGTCGATATCCTGGCCTACTGGAGCGCGGACGACGATGCGTCCAGTCAATCCAAGCGCATTTCGCTGAAGCGCGGCATGGTCGTACGCACGCTACTCAATCAGTACGGGGTGTTCTCGGCCCGCATCGTGCTCAAGCGCCTCTACGACGAGGATAGCGCGCCGCCGATGATCGACGTGATGCGCGGCGAGCTCTACTAGACCTCCGCAATAGCCACTCGCGCCTGATGCGGCAGGCACCGTCCTAGTAGCTGTAGCCGGCGGTGGGGCCCTGGTCGCGGGTGCCCTCGACCGGCGTGAAGTCGGCGTCGATGCTCCAAGACTGCAGACGGCTGCGCGCCTCGTCGGGGCTGGTAGAGATAAAGGCAGCGAGCGCGCTTGAAAGCTGGTGCGGCGGCACCTCGGCCTCGCCCAGATAGCGCCGGCGGATCATGATCACCATCGAGGCGAAAGCGAGTTGGTCGACGCCGATGCCGCGGCAAGCGATGGCCAGCTCATCGGGCTTGGCCTTGTGCAGCAGATCTCGCACGTCGCGCCGCGTCAGCCCGGTCTGCTGCTCGAACAGCATCTCGAAATGGCGGGCATCGCCGCTGCGCCAGGCGGTGATCAGCGCCTGCGGCCCCGTCTCCTGCTCGCCCTCACCGGACGGCCGGGTCACCCGCGGCACAGACTGCTGCGCCGACTGTGAGGCCGCGTCGCCGCGCTGCCTCGCCGCGGCTTGCATCACGGCGATCGCAGACGAACGAGCTGCTCTGACTTGCCTTCCGTGATCGCTCGCGTCCTCGCCGCCGGCCATCTTGGCGGCGGGACGACTGCGCTCCAGCTCGCTGCGAACCTGGGCGTAGGGATCGGCAGTGTCGGTCCCCATGTTGCCCGATCGAGCGGCGGCGCTGCGTCGCCGCGGCCCCGTCGCGTCCTCGCCGTCGAGCGGGTCGCCACGGAACGTGCCGGACCGCCGCGCAGGACCGCCTGCCGTCGTCGATCGGACCGTTGCCGAGTGGAACGCGGGACGTTCGGCAGGCTCGGGCCGGCCGGCTTCGCTCGCAGTGCCGCTCTCGCTGGACGACCAGCGAGGGGGTGCCTGGCCCTGCCGCGCAGCACCGGCGGCGGCAAGGCTGGCCTCGGCGTAGGGATCGTCTTCCAGTGCGGTGGTCAGGATCAGCGGCTCCTCGGCGCGGCCGCGCGACGTGCGCCAGAGCCAGGCGGCCACAAGCACGATCAGGACCAGCAGCACGACAACGGGCAGCAGAGCGATCAGCTCGCGATGGCGCTCGACCAGTTCCTGCAGCCACGCGAGGCCGGGCCGAAGCTGTCCGGCACCGGGCGCCGCCTCGGCGCCCGGCCGCAGCGGGGCGACGGAGCCGCCGTCGCCGTTCGCGGCTGCGGTGGGCGCATCCGCCGCACCGGCCGCCGGCTCGGCCGACGACTCGAGCGTCGACAGAGGCGGCACGCTCTGTGGCGCAGTTTCATCGCGGATCGGGACCGTCACGCCGTTTGCCTGGAAGGTCTCGCGGTTGAGCGCCTCGCGCCACTGCTGGGCCTGCTCGTCCTCCACCGCGCGCTGCACCAGCTCGGTAAGCGCGAGCTGATCGGACGCGTCGGGCCCCCCGGTGCCAGCCTCCGGAGTGCCGGTCTCGGCTGTACCGGGCTCGGCCGTCTCCGGAATGGGAGCGGTCTCACGCGCCCCGGCGAAGCCTTCGGTGGAGCCAGGGTCCGCCGCGGCGCCTTTGGTCTCGACGGCTGCAGCAGTGGCCGGCAGAGGGGCCGGGGATTCGGAGTCGGCGGCCTCGGGCAGAGCGGCGTGGGGCAGAACGGCGTCGGGCGGAGCGGCGTCGGGCGTGGCGGTCTCGGTCGCCGCGGATTTAGCGGCGGCGGTCCCAGCGCTTTGGGATGCGCTCGACCCGATGGCGACTGCCGTCTCGTCTCCAGCCTGCCGCGCCGTCGACAGTGTCGTGTGGCTCTTGATCCGCTCGGGCACCGCATCGATCTCGCCGCCGAGCGCCGGCCAGCGCGTATCGGAGCGCGACGGGGTGCCGTTCGTCTGGCTCGCCGCCGCAGTCTCGTGCCCGGCGTCCGCCGGCGGCGCCGTGAAGGTGACCCCGGCATAGGCGGTTGCCGCTTGCTTGGCACTCTCTGCGTATTCGCGCCAGGCGCGGGCGAAGCGCGCGGCCGAGTCGCGACTGACGACAGCGGCGTGGCGCAGCACGAAGTCCTCCGCCTCGCCGGCCAGCGCCTCGGTGCGCCCACGCCAGATCGCGGCGAGCTGGCGCGACGGCGCGCTCTCCGTCCGAATCTTCGCCAGCAGGTACTTGTCCTTGATCGCTGCGAAGTGGATCAGCTCGGCGGCCAGGGCCGGATCGAGCGCCTCGACCGGCCCCTGCAGGCTGCCGGACTGGCGCAGGTGCCGCTTGAACCAGGTCCAGTCGTCGAGCGTGCGGAAGCTGCCGAGCTGCTGCAGCAGGACGCTGGAGAGCTGGCTGATCAGCGGCCAATCGTCGCCGCCGACCTGGCGTACGCGCTCCAGGTGCGCCAGCGGCCAGGCGCCGTCGAGCGTGCCGTCGACCAGCACCACGCTGTCGCTCAGCGTCGCTGCTTCGCCGTCGTCGAGATCGGCCAGCCGGATGCGGCGGTCACGCCGCAGGCGCTCGAGCGTCTGCGCCGCCGCGCCGTAGTTCTCCTCCAGGATCAGCCAGGCGGCCTTGGCGTGCTTGTTCGTGTCGCCCGCCGCGAGCTGGCCGAAGCTGGCCGCCTGATCCTCGAGGAACCAGATGGCGCGCTCGATATCGTCCCCGCGCAGCGCCATCGGCTCGTCGGCTGCGCTTTCGAAGGAGTCCTCGACGAAGCCTTCGAAGATGCCCAGTTTGGTGCCGACCCCGTCCTGTCGCGGCTCGGCGGTCTGCGCCAGGGTGCCGTTCGAGCCGATCGCGAGGGCGCAGAGGCCAAGGGCCAGGGCGAGGCCGGCGACCCGCCAGTCGGCTCGGCGCGTTTCGCGGGAGCTGTTTCCTGTCGGCGTCGGTCGATGACTCGTCATCCGCTCGCGCTTTCGTTCTTCAGTCGTCTGGTTGATCCGGACTCTCTTCGGCGGCCGGCAAGCGCACGATGAAGCGCGCGCCCTGCCCGGGCCGGCTGATCACGGAGATGTCGCCGCCCATGGCCCGGGCCAGATCGCGCGAGATCGAGAGGCCGAGACCGCTGCCCGGCATACCGGCGTTGGCCGCCCCCTGGATCCGGTAGCTGCGTTCGAAGATGCGCTCCTGCTCCTCGGGCGGGATGCCGATGCCGGTGTCCCAGACGACGATGTTGACCATCTCGTCCGACACCGGATCCGCCTCGACGCCGACGGCGCCGCCGGGCCGGGTGTACTTGATCCCGTTCGACAGCAGATTAAGGAAGATCTGCCTCAGGGCCTGGCGCTCGCTGCGCAACAGCGGCAGCTGGCGCGACAGATGGTTGACCAGCTTCACGCCCTTCTCGCCGGCCTGCTCCTCGAGCATGCGCATGGCACTGGCGACGATCTTGCGCGCGTCGAGCAGCTCCTGCTTGAGATGATCGCGGCTCGATTCGATGCGCGCCAGGTCGACCAGGTTGTTGACCAGCGAGACCATGTGGACGCCGCTCTCGTAGATGTCGGCGCCGTAGTCGATGTAGCGATCCAGATTGTCGCCGAGCGCCTGCGTCTTGATGATCTCGGCGAAGCCGATGATCGCGTTGAGCGGCGTGCGCAGCTCATGGGCGGTGGCTTCCAGGCGCGCCTGGAAGGTGCGATGTCCGGCCTTGGAGAGCTCCCATTCGAGCTGGTCCTTGCGTGCCAGAGCGTGCTCCAGCAGGGACAGCAGGCGCTTGTCGGCTTCGGCCTGCGGCCGCTCGACCTGCTCGGCGGCGACCAGGCTGCCGGTGCCGCGGTAGCCGAGGAACTGGCCGTTGCGCCGGTCGAAGAAGGGCACGCCGGTCAGCCGGCAGGCGATCTGCCGCTCGTCCGGCTCGAGCACGATGAAATGTGCGTCGCGAAACGACTGTCGAGCCGCGAGGATGTCCCTGAGGGGCGGCAGCGCCGGCTGCTCCTCGGCGACGTCGCCCAGCGCGGACAGGCTGTTGCCCACCTCCAGCGGCGCCGGGATGCGAACGTCGCTGCGCAGCGGCGAGGCGTGGGTCAGCACGAGCTGCGCATTGGCCTCCCACAGCCAGTCGACCACCGAGCGCAGCATGTCCTCGTAGCTGAGATTGAGGTTCAGCAGCCAGCGCGTCGGCTCGGCGTGCGGCGTCACCTCCAGCGCGACGCCGGTGTTCTGGTCACTGGGGTTGGGCTTGGCGGAGTCGGCCGGCTCTTGCCCGGGGCTGTGCCAAGCCACGACGCCAGCATCCGTCTTTGGGCGGTGCGAGCGATCTACCAAGATGCCGATTCCGCCTTGGTCGGCCTGCGAAGGGCGAGGGGCGTCAGTTCAGAGCGCAAGCTTCTTCAACTCCGCTTTGGCGCCGGCATACTCCATGAAGTGGGTGATGCCGGCCAGTTCGGACTTGCGGAAAAACCGCGCGGCCAGATCCGGGTCTCCCCTCAGCAGATGGTATTCTCCGAGATAGAAGAAGGCCTCACATTCCCTTTCTCGCTGGCGGCGTTCATCGTCGTGCCGCATGGCCTCCAGCACCTCGGTCGGCGAGGCGTCGCCCAGGAACAAGGCGACGATCGGTCCGGGCCAGCGCGCCGATGCGAGCCGGCCGGCATGCTCGGCGAGCTCCCCCCGCCCGTCGAGGCCCGACCTCTGACGAGACAAATAAAGCCACAGAATGGCGTAAGCGTCATGTGGAATTAGCCGCAGGCTACGCTGAAAATCGCGAGCCGCCTCGGGAAACTGGCCCAGATAGAAGCGCAGGCTGCCGCGCTCCTTGAGAGCGCGCGCGGCACCGGGGTCGAGTCGGATCGCCTCGCCGAAGTCGACGATGGCCAGGTCGTACTGTCCGAGGCTCTGGCGCGCCTGAGCGCGGCCGCTGTAGCTCGCGCTGTCGTTGGGGGCGATGGCGATGGCACGGCTGTAGTCCGCGATCGCCAGATCGTGGCGGCCCATGCGGCGATGGGCATCGGCACGCCCGCGGTAGGGCGCCGGATCCTGCGGCAGCCGGGTGATGGCGGCGGTGAAGTCTTCGACGGCCAGCTCATGCTGGCCCAGCCCCGAGCGGGAATAGCCGCGACCGAACAGCGCCGGCCCGTAGTCGGGCTCGAGGGCGAGCGCGGCCTCAAAATCGTCGAGCGCCAGATCGTGCTGCTGCAGCGTCGCGTAGGCCCGCCCGCGGGCATAGAAGGCCGCGGCCGAGCCGGTGCCCAGGCCGATGGCGGTGGTCAGATCCTCGATCGCGCGATCCGGCTGTCCCTGCCCGAGCTCGGCGATACCGCGCAGGTAGATGGCCTGGGCGTCGCCCGGCTGGGCCCCGAGCAGCGTGGTGAGCTCGGCGGCGGCTTCCTCGAAACGGCCGTCCGGCAGCAGCGCCAGGGCCCGGTTGAACAGCAGGTCGGGGTCCTCCGGCGCCAGTGCGATCGCCCTGTTGTAGTCGGCCGCGGCGCGGGCGAACTGGCCGAGGCGGCGCAGGGCGACCGCCCGGTTGTTGTAGCTGGCGACAAGATCGTCCTGCGATAAAGCCGGGCTGTCCAGGGCGCGGCTGTAGAGCGGGACCGCTTGCGCCGGCGACCGCTGCAGCAGAGCCTCCTCGGCCCGGTCCAGCAGACCGGCGCCGTCCAGCGCAGCGACGGAGTCCAATTCAGCGGCGGCAAGCACACTGCAGGGCAGGAAGAGCAGAAAGGCGGCTGGCCAGCGCATCGTTCCCCCGTATCCGCGTCGCCGATCGCTAGGGCCAGAGGCCCGCCTGCCGAAGGGTCGCAATGGCAGCAAGCATCCACCCCGATTCGACGTTCGACCTATGGCACGAGAGCACCCCGGTGCAGGTTCGGCTTCCCGTGCGACGCCATATATCTAGTAGTTGACGAAGTTCGGATTAGCGAATTATAGTAGCTTTGTCGTGCAGGTTGATCAATGGAATTTGCTATTCCGTCGGCGTAGGGATTGATGCCTTGCGAGCCTAAACCTGCTGTGGGGGAGCGGTTTACCTTGCCAAGGTCGAGCATTTCGGTGCTGTTCGCGCAGGCCCCATTTTGCGCAGCCCATTACCTCCGTAGGTGCCCCCCAGTAGTGCGGTGACCAGCGGCGCCCGTCACAGGACGCCGACCGCAAGAGGCGATGAAAAGCCCGGCGGGGACGTTGGAGGCAGCGGCAGTGGCGCAAGTGGAGCAGCAGGCCTTTCCCCTCGAACTCCATCCTTTGGACGGCGAGCGCGAACAGCGCGCGACGCAGCGCGCCCTGAGGCAGTGGCAGCGCCTGCGAGGCAACCGCCGAACGCCGCTGTTCGGCGAGTTCCGCTACAGCGAGGAGCCGCCCTGGGATGCGACCCAGTTCCTGCTCAAGCAGGATATCCTGGTCGGCTACTCCGTGTTCATCCTCTGCGGCGCCAAGGCGGCCGCGGCCTTCGGCGGCCTGCCGGTGCGCAAGACCCTGATCGAGGTCGCTCCGGAAGCCCTGCGCGAGCAGATGACCGCCGACTGCGAGACGGCGATCGCTTCGGCGGCGCCGGCCGGCAGCGAAGGCTGGTACCGCGGGCCGGAACAGGCGCGCGTGCAGTATCGCTATATCTTCCTGCCGCTCGAGGCCGCCCTGTCGCGCTTCGGTTACATCTTCGGCGCCTATAGCGAATGCCAGCGCTGGGCACGCCGGGCTCCCGGCCGCCTGCCCGGCCGCGGCAAGCAGAAGCTCGAGCTGCGCAGCGTCGGTTAGGTGCGGCCTAGTCTGCTGAGTTGAGGGTGGGGGACGCGTCTGGCAATGCCCCAGTCCTTCTACGCCGAAGCTTCGGAGGACACGCCTTCGCCCAAGATGCGTTTTCGGGTGGCTTGCCACCCGAAGCCCGCCCAATGGACCAAGGGGGCGAAGCGTGGTGGGCGCGGCTGGGATTGAACCAGCGACCCCTGCCGTGTGAAGACAGTGCTCTCCCGCTGAGCTACGCGCCCCGAAGAAGGGGGACCGGGCGGCGCCAAAGGCCCCCGGCGACCGGGCGATTGGTTTAGGGCAGCCCCCACAGGCTGTCAACCGGGGCGGACAAGCGGGGTTGCCCAGGCGAGGCGGCCGGCGGCGCTGTGCGGCCGTTGGGCCCCAGCTGCTCTATCCCGCAAAAAAGTCGCCATGCAACAGACTCGGCCTCGGGCTGCGCGGACCGCCATTGGCGGGCGACAGCGCATCTCCCAGCTGGATTCTTGTCCCCTGAAATAGGAATATTTCCACTTTTGAGTTGATTTTTCCTAGAACATATGGTAAACATCCAAACCATAGACGGTCCAGAGACCACCTCTCCACACCAAGGAAAATCGGAATGGCAGCACCTGTTGTTGCATCTCAGACGGTTTACGAATCTTCGGCCACGTCGACGTCTCACTCTGTGGCCAAGCCAAGCGGCGTGGCGGCGGGCGATCTTCTCGTGCTCGTCGTCTGCGTGAGAACCGCTCCAACCGTGACATTGCCTGACGGTTTCACGGAGCAGGTCAACCTCCCCAATTCAGGAAACGGCGAAAGATACGTCCTCGCGACCAAGACCGCGACGGGCTCGGAGCCGGCGTCCTACGGCCTGACCCTTTCCGTTGGGCGCAACACTGTCATCTTTCTGCTGCGGATGACCGGCGCCGACACAATCAGCCCGATCAACGCGAACGACGAGACGGGCTACACAAGCTTCACGACAAGCCCGACCTCGCCAAGCGTGACGACCACGGAGGACGACACGCTCGTCTTCTATGGCGTCGCCGACGGCACAGGCGACACGGTCTGGACGGAAGACAGCGGGTTCCCTGCCGGCACGACACTGATTGCGCTGCGTAACAGCGATGCCGCAAGCAACAATGCACAAGGCGGCCTGTCCTACAAGACGCAGGCGAGCGCGGGCAGCACGGGAACCGGCGTGTGGAGCTCCGCCTCCACCGCGGCGATCACCTTCACCTTCGCGATCAAGCCTGCCGCTTCGGGTGGTGCCGGCGTGTCGGCGAAGGCCATGCAGAGCTACAAGACAAGGAGAGCAAATTGATGATTCTGCGGCAATCGACGAGCCAATCGGTACGATTTGGCCCCTTCCTCGACGAGACCGATGCGGTCACGGCGGAGACCAGCCTGACCATCGCGCAGGCGGATATGCTGCTGTCCAAGGACGGCGGCGCCTTCGCGCAGAAGAACGCGGCCGGCAATGCGTCGCATGACACTGCCGGCTGGTACTCGACGACTCTGAATGCGAGCGACACCGACACGGTGGGCGAGCTGGTCATGCAGGTCAGCATCTCCGGCGCGCTGCCCGTCTGGGTGCGCTGGTTCGTGGTCGAGGAGGCGATCTACGACTCGCTCTTCGCGTCTTCGGCAACCGGCTTCGACGGCAGCGGCCAGGTCACCGTCGGTACCAACAACGACAAGAGCGGCTACAGCCTCTCGGCCAGCGGCCTCGACAGCGTCGTGATCGCGGAGCCCTCCGGCGTCTTTGCCTGGGGCGGCACGCTGCGCGAGGTGCTCGGCTGGCTGGGCGCGCTGTCGCGCAACAAGATCACCCAGACCAGCACCACCCAGACGCTGCGCAACGACGCCGATTCCGGCGACATCAGCACGGCCGCCGTGTCCGACGACGGCAGCACCTTCACTCGGAGCGAGTGGTCCTAATCCATGGCACTAGACACCCGAGACAAACGGGCGTCGGCCCTCCTCGCAGGCTTGCGAGGAGGGCTCCTGCCCTTAGCAGACGGCGTTGTCGATCAGGCGGATCGACAGCAGCTTTCCACCCTCTATCGGGGCGTCCTGGCGCAGCTGCAGGACGACGCGGACGTGCGAGCCTCGATCATCGGCCTGGGCCTGCCTTTCGGCTTCCCGCTGCCCAGCCCGGCTGGCGCGCTCAGCCAGAGAGACCGGCAGCAGACGGCCAACTGCTATCGCGGCATTCCGGCGCAGACCGTTTCCGTCGCTGATCGCCGCGCGTCCATGCTCGGACTCGGCCTGCCGTTCGGCTTTCCGCTGCCCGAGCCAGCCGGTGCTGTGAGCCAGACCGACCGGCAGCTCCTCGCCTACAGCTACGCCGGAATTCTGGCTGGCGCTGCGTCCGGGGGCATCACCGATGCGATCCTGAGCGGGAACGAAGTGGTCGAGCTGGCCGATAACGGCACGGTGGTTGGGACTGTCATTCCCTTCGGCGGCGGATCGCCGCTCAGCTTCGTGCTGACCAATGACGCCGGAGGAGCCTTCGCGATCGATGCCGCAACCGGCGTGGTCACTGTCGCCAACGGCAGCCTGCTCGATTTCGAAGCTTCGCCGGCGGACAAGTCGATCACCGTGCAGATCAGCGACGGCGGGACTCCTTTCTCCAAGTCCTTCACCATTATCGTACTCGACGCCGCCGGGCCGAGCGACATCATCATGGACAACCAGAGCGTCCCGGCCTTCAGTCCCGACGGCACGCTGGTAGGCACCGCCTCGGGCGTTGGCGGCATTCCGCCCTACAGCTACGACTTTGCGCCCGGCGGTAACCCCAGCAGCCTTTTCGCCATCGACAGTGCGACCGGCGAAGTCACGGTCGCACACGGCTCGCCGCTGGAGGGGATGTCGAGTCCGTCGCCCCAGATCACCATCCGAGTCACGGATTCCGAGGGCAAGAGCTTCGCCAAGAGCTTCACCATAAACGTGAGCAACGTGATCGTGGCGGCGGGCGGCACGCCCGACGATGTCGAGGCGGCCCTGGCACAGGTCACCGAGCATGACGCCATCATTATCATCCCTGGGACAACCGCGATCTGGGCTCGTGGAATCACCATCCCAGCCAACTTCCCATTCAGAGTGCACATTCGCGGGGCGAACTGGACTCCAGCCTCGACCCTCTACCTCACCGCAGCGACCGAGGCCCAGGCTTTCGCCGCGCTAGAAGATTTCGAGCCCGCCACGCACATCACCACCGTGGGCTCCGGGGTTGGCGACGGTATCACGCTGATCACCATCAATCGACCCGGCTGCACGGTTTCCCGCATCTGGTTCACCGGGCGGGGAAATCCGAACCAAACAACGCAGAACGACCGCGCCATTCTTCTGAACGACATGGAGGATCAGGTCGTCTACTACAACCGCTTCGAAGACCTGAAGAGCTTTAGCATAGCGTGCAGCGGCGTTCCTGACAGGACGCTCATTACCGATAACGTTTTTTCCGTCAATCTGCAGCCCGGCGTGGTCAACGCGAGCCTCGGCATCCTCTCGGGCGTGCTGATTTCATACACGAACACCACCAGCGTCTATGCCACGATCGACTATGATTCGATCATGGGCACCTTCGCCCAGCCCTATGTTCAGCGAAATCTTCTCATTAGCCCTTACCATGCCGTTGATTTCACCCGAACGGGCTATGGCGTCTTCCGCAACAACATCATCTGCACCGGAGCTGGGACGTACTCGATCGTGCGCCTGCATGGCCGTTGGCTTACGGCCAGTGGGGCCACGGTTCCCTCGGCTCGCGGTGCGGAGATCTACGACAACGTGATGTTCCGCCGCGGTGGAACCAACCCTTGGCGCTTCATCGATTTCAAGGGCGGCGATTTTGTCATCCTCGACAACGCCGTGACGACTGCCGGCAACTTCGCACAGATGAGCCCGGAGACGGTCGGCCGTAATCCCAAGCCGCCGAATCTGACCTGTGCTCAGTTGCCCTTCCCGGGCAACGACTTCACCGGTCTGACCCGGAAGGCCAACCTAGTTGGGAACACCTTCGCTGGCAACCCGGTAACGGCCAGTAGCGGACACATCGAGGGAGTCTGCGCAAGTGTCAATCAATTGGAGGCCGGCGGCATGCAGCAAGACGGCGACATCTTCTTCGGGGCCAAGGCCGGTTACAGCAAGGCCGGCGCTCACCCGCTGTTTCCCAGCGATATCACGAGCTGAACAGAGCAGAGCGTGAAGGGCTATCGGACGAACATCGTCGACAACAAGCGCGCTGGTGCCTCTGCTCGAGAGTTCGAGCGGGGGCACCAGCTGTTTTGCGCCAGGTGCGTCTCCGCTACGCCCCAAACCCCAACCGCGCCAGCGCGTCCGGCAGCTCGGCGAAGGCGTCGATGACGGCGTCGGCGCCGAGCGCGCGGGCCGGGGTGCGCGTGTAGCCGAAGGAGACCAGGATCACCGGCAGGCCGGCGTTGCGGGCGGCCTGCAGGTCGTTGGCGCTGTCGCCCAGCATGACGGCGCGCTTGGGCTCCACGCCGAGACCGCCGAGCGTACCCAGCAGATGACCGGCGTCGGGCTTCCTGACCGGGAAGGAGTCGCCGCCGGCGACCGCCTGGAACAGCGGCGCCAGACCCAGGCCGTCGAGCACCTTGCGGCTCGCCGCCTCGGGCTTGTTGGTGCAGACGGCGAGCCGCCAGCCGGCGGCGGCCAGCGCCGCCAGGGTCTCGGCCGCGCCGGGATAGGGCCGGGTCCGGGCGACCGGGTCGGCCTCGTAGATCGCCAGGAAGCGCTCGACCAGGTCGGGCAGGGACTTGCCGCCACAATCGCCCGCAAGACCGCCGCGCGCGACGAAGGCGCGCTCGACCAGCCTGGCCGCGCCGTCGCCGACCATCAGGCGGACCTCCTCGGCGGCGAGTGCGGCCCGCCCCTCGGCCGCGAGCAGGCGGTTGATCGCCGTCATCAGGTCGGGCAGGGAATCGACCAGGGTGCCGTCCAGGTCGATCAGCAGCGCCCGCCCGCGGCCCCTGGCAGCCTCCATATCCGCCTCGCTCCCGCCGCTTTGTTCATGAAAAATTCAGTAACAATTGGTGATTTGTCGGGGGCTGGCGGCTATGGCATCGTCCGCCCGTGACCCCGGCCCAATATCAATGCGACCAATGGGTTGTGCCAAGTTGAGCGCCTCTTCACAAGCGTCCTCGCGACCAGCCAGAGCGTCCCGCGCGCCATGACCGATCCCCGGCTCGCCGCCGTCGTCCTTGCCGCCGGCAAGGGCACCCGCATGCTCTCCGAGCGGCCCAAGGTGCTGCACCCGATCGCCAACCGGCCGATGGTGGCGCACGTGCTGCAGGCACTTTCGAGCCTGCTGCCGGGCCGTATCGTGGTGGTCGTCGGCCCCGGCATGGAGGCAGTGACCGAAGCCGTGGCGCCGCACCCGACCGTGGTGCAGGCCGAGCAGCTCGGCACCGGCCAGGCCGTGCTGGTGGCGCGCCAGGCGCTGGGCGACTTCGCGGCCGAGGGTAAGGACCTTCTGATCGCCTTCGGCGACACGCCGCTGGTCACCGCCCGGACCTTCCAGGCCATGCTGGCGGCGCGCCGCTCGCCTCAGGGGCAGGATCCGGCGCCGGCCCTGGTGCTGCTCGGCTTCCGGCCGGCGAGCCCGGCCGGCTACGGCCGTATCGTCCTGGACGTCGACGGCCGGCCGGAGCGCATCGTCGAGGAACGCGACGCCGGCGAGGCCGAACGCAGCATCGATCTCTGCAACGGCGGCCTGATGCTGGTCGACGGCGGCCTCTTGTTCCGGCTGTTGGCGCGGATCGGCAACGACAACGCCAAGGGCGAGTACTACCTGACCGACCTGGCCGCGCTGGTGCGTGCCGAGGGCCTGCCCGCCGCCGTGGTCGAGGCGCCCGAGGGCGAGGTCATGGGCATCAACAGCCGGGCCGAGCTCGCCGTCGCCGAGGCGCTGCTGCAGGCCCGCCTGCGCGGCAAGGCCCTGGCCGAAGGTGTTACCCTGATCGATCCTTCGACGGTCTGGCTGTCGGCCGATACCATCCTGGGACGCGACGTGACGATCCATCCCAACGTCTTCTTCGGCCCCGGCGTGCATGTCGCCGACGGCGCCGAGATCCTCAGCTTCTGCCACTTGGTGGGGGCCGAGATCGGCCCCGGCGCGCAGGTTGGACCCTTTGCCCGACTGCGCCCCGACACGGTGATCGGCCGCGACGCCCGCATCGGCAACTTCGTCGAGATCAAGAACGCGGTGATCGACCGCGGCGCCAAGGTCAACCACCTGAGCTACGTCGGCGACGCCTCGGTCGGCGCCAAGGCCAACGTCGGCGCCGGCACCATCACCTGCAACTACGACGGCTTCGCCAAGCACCGCACCACCATCGGCGCCGGCGTCTTCATCGGCTCCAACACGGCGCTGGTGGCGCCGGTCACGGTCGGCGAGGGGGCGCTGATCGGCGCCGGCAGCACCATCACCGAAGACGTGCCGGCCGATGCCATCGCCGTGGCGCGCGGCCCGCAGGAAACCCGCGAGGGCGCCGCCAAGCGCTACCGCGAGAAGCAGCAGGCGGCGAAAGCCGCGAAATCACCAAACGCGGCAAAGGACGCCAAAGCGAAACGCCCGGCAAAGGGACGGCAAGGGGAGAAAGCTCGCGCTAGGACAGGAGGCGACTGAGTCATGTGCGGCATTATCGGCATACTCGGAAAGGCGCCCGTGGCGCCGCTGCTGCTCGACGGCCTGCAGCGGCTCGAGTACCGCGGCTATGATTCGGCCGGCATCGCCACCCTGGTCAACGGCAAGATTGGCCGGCGACGCGCCGAGGGCAAGCTGGCCAACCTGCGCGGCCTGCTCGAACGCGAGCCGCTCGAAGGCACCATCGGCATCGGACACACCCGCTGGGCCACGCACGGCCGGCCGAGCGAGGCCAACGCCCACCCGCACGCCAACGACCGCGTGGCGCTGGTGCACAACGGCATCATCGAGAACTTCCGCGAGCTGCGCCAGGAGCTGGAGGCGGCGGGCCACGTCTTCGAGACCGAGACCGACACCGAGGCCGTGGTGCATCTGGTGGCCGACTACCTCAACAAGCAGATGACGCCGCAGCAGGCCGTGGCCGCGTCGCTGAA
>JBHJOF010000121.1:0-21084 GCA_050330055.1 Kiloniellales bacterium | reverse complement strand
CGAGACGCCGCTTGCGGGCGGAGGCCCGCTCCTGCGGACTCGCGGCTCCTCAGCATGAGGTGGGAGCATGCTGATATAAAACAACATTCCTCATCCTGAGGAGCGTTCGAAGAACGCGTATCGAAGGATGGGCCATGAGCCTCGATCTTCGAGATGGCGTATCAGCTCTTCACCCGCTTCATCTCGGGGTCGTAGAGAGGGCCGCGGTGGATGGCGCAGGGGACGCGCTCGCTCGCCACCTCCAGCTCGTAGCTGCCGCTCAAGAGAAAGTCGTCGGCCACGCCGTCGCCCGAGCGCACGTAGCCGTAGCCGATGTTCTTTGCCACCGTGTAGCCCCAGCCGCCCGAGGTCAGCCAGCCCACCCGCTCGCCGTCGCGGTAGAGGGTCTCGCGGCCGAGTAGCACGACCTCCGGATCGTCGACGGTGAAGCAGGCCAGGCGCTTCTTCAACGGGCCGGCCTGCTGCGCGACCAGGGCCTCGCGGCCCTTGAAGGGGATGTTGTGGCGCAGCTTGACCGCCCAGCCGAGGCCGGCTTCGAGGGGCGTGTGATCCGGGCCGATGTCGCTGCCCCAGGCGCGGTAGCCTTTCTCCAGGCGCAGGCTCTCGATGGCGCGGTAGCCGGCGTTGGCCAGGCCCACAGCCCTGCCCGCCTCGAGCAGTCGCTGATAGACGCCGAGCGCCTGCTCGGTCGGCACGTGCAGCTCCCAGCCCAGCTCGCCGACGTAGGTGACGCGCAGCGCGCGCACCACGGCGCCGCCGATGGCGAGGCTGCGCCAGGTGCCGAAGGGGAAGGATTCGTTGGAAAGGTCGTCGGGCGTGACCGCGCTCAGGAGGTCGCGCGCCTTGGGGCCCATGAGCGACAGGGTTGCGTAGGCCGAGGTCACGTCGACCAGGTGCGCGTTCAGGCCCTCCGGGATGTTGCGCTTGATCCAGGCGAAGTCATGCGTGGCGAAGCCGGTGCCGGTGACGATGTAGAACTGGTCCTCGGCCAGGCGCGCCACGGTCAGGTCGCACTCGATGCCGCCGCGCTCGTTCAACATCTGGGTGTAGGTCAGGCCGCCGACCGGCTTGTCCACGTGATTGGCGCAGATCCAGTTGAGCGCCGCCGCCGCGTCCGGACCGATCATGAGAAACTTGGCGAAGGACGACTGATCGAACAGAGAGACCCGCTCGCGCACGGCGCGGTGCTCGTCGCCCACCGCGTCGAACCAGTTCTGCCGGCCGTAGGAGTAGACGTCCTCGGCCGCCTCGCCGTTGCGCGCAAACCAGTTGGGCCGCTCCCAGCCGAGCTTCTCGCCGAAGCAGGCGCCCTGCTCCTTGAGCGCCCCATAGAGCGGCGAGACGCGGGTCGGGCGGCCGCTCCGGTGCTCCTCGTGCGGCCAGGCCATGGCGTAGTGCTTGCCGTAGAGCTCGAGCGTGCGACTGCGCACCCAGTCCACCGACTGGTGCGGCCGGCCGAAGCGGCGGATGTCGACAGCCCAGAGGTCCATCGGAGGCTCGCCGCCGACGATCCACTCGGCCAGCGCCTTGCCGGCGCCGCCGCCGCCGGCGATGCCGAAGGCATTGAAGCCGGCACCGACGTAGAAGCCGCTGAGCTCCGGCGCCTCGCCGAGGATGAAGTTGCCGTCGGGGGTGAAGGATTCCGGGCCGTTGATCATCTCCTTGACGCCGGCCGTCTCCAGCGCCGGCACGCGGACCAGCGCCTGCTCCATCAGCTGCTCGAAGTGCTCCAGGTCGGGGTCGAGCAGCGAGAAGTTGAAACCTTGCGGGATGCCATTCTCGGCCCAGGGCTTGGGATTGGGCTCGTAGCCGCCCATCACCAGGCCGCCGACCTCCTCCTTGAAGTAGATCAGGCGGTCGGGGTCGCGCAGGGTCGGCAGGCCGCGGGTCACGCCCTCGATCGGCTCGGTGATCAAGTACTGGTGCTGCACCGAGACCAGCGGCACGTTGACGCCGGCCAACGCCCCCACCTCGCGCGCCCACTGGCCGGCGCAGTTGACGACCATATCGGCGGCGATCTCGCCGCGATCCGTGACCACGCTGGCGACCCGGCCATTCCGTGTGCGGATCGCCGTGACCGCGCAGTCCTCGATGATGGTGACGCCGCCCTGGCGCGCGCCCTTGGCCAGGGCCTGGGTGATATCGGCCGGATTGGCCTGGCCGTCGGTCGGCAGGAAGGCGGCGCCCTCCAAATCGCTGATATCCATCAGCGGCCAGAGGTCCAGCGCCTCCCTGGGCGTGAGGAGTTGCATCTCCAGGCCGAAGGAGCGCGCCGTGGTCGCCTGACGCCTGATCTCGGTCATGCGCTCGCGGTTGCAGGCGAGCCTGAGGCCGCCGTTCTGCTTCCAGCCGGTCGCCTGCCCGGTCTCGCGCTCCAGCCGGCCGTAGAGCGCGACGCTCTCGGTCAGGAGGCGCGTGATGTTGGCGTTGCTGCGCAGCTGGCCGACCAGGCCGGCGGCGTGGAAGGTCGAGCCGCTGGTCAGCTTGGCGCGCTCCAGCAGCACCACCTCTCGCCAGCCGAGCTGCGCCAGGTGATAGGCGGTCGAGCAGCCGACGATGCCGCCGCCGATGATGACGACCCGCGCCGCGGTCGGAAATGCAGCCATGCTATGTCCTCGGATCAATACTCACGACCGCGCCTCGAAGTCGGCATAGGCCCGCTCGAAGCGGTCCAGGTTTTCCGCCGTGTAGGCCACGTAGTCGACGTCGAGCGTGGAATGAATTTCGGAGACCATCGACCACATGGACTCGCGCAAGAGCGAGGCGCATTTCATGGCGCGGTAGCGCCGCGCCAGTGCCGCATCGGCGGGCCGCTCGAAATAGGCCTCCAGCAGCCAGTCCTCCTGCTCGGGCCCCAGCTCGTTGTTGGAGGCGAGGCCGCCGAGGTCGAACAGCGGGCTGTTGAATCCGCCGTAGTCCCAGTCGACCAGCCAGAGCCGCACGCCATCGTCGATGAAGTTGGCCGGCAGCAGATCGTTGTGGCCGAAGACCAGCTCGATCGGGCCGACCGCGGCTTCCAGTTTCTCGGCGCGGACCAGAAGGTCGCCGAGCTGCGGCACGCAGCGGCTGCCGCCCTGGCGCAAGCTGGCGGCATAGTCGCGGATCACGTGGAACACCCAGAACATCAGCGCCGGGCCCCGCAGGAAGCGCGGAATATCGTGGTGGCAGCGCCTTACCAGCGGCACGATGCGCGCCAGCATGGCCGGGTCGCGCACGTCCTCGGCCGTCAGGGTCTTGCCCTCGATGAAGCGATTCACGATGACGCCCGGCTCGCTGTAGATCACCGCCGGGGAGAGACCCGCGGCTTCCGCGGCGCGAGCCGCCGCCAGCTCGTTGAAGCGCAGTACCCCGTGCACCGGGATGTCCTCGCCGATGCGCACGAAGTAGCGCTCGCCGCAATCGCGCACCAGGAAGTTGGTGTTGGTGATGCCGCCGGCGATCGGCTCCGGCTCGACCGGCCCGGACCAGCAGGCCAGCGAGGCGGCCCTTATGACAGCCTCTTGGGCGACCGCATCCCGCTGCGTGCTCATGCCAGCCCCAGCTCGCGCTTGCGCCGCGCGGCCCAGGAGGCGATCAGGCGGTCGGCGATGATGGCGATGAAGGCGACGCAGAGGCCGGCCACCAGGCCGCGGCCGCTGTCGGCCTTGGTGAGCGCGATATAGACCTCCTGCCCCAGGTCGCGGGTGCCGACCAGCGCCGTGATGACCAGCATCGAGAGCGCCAGCATGATGGTCTGGTTGAGGCCGAGCATGATCTCGGGCAGGGCGAGACGGAGCTTGATCTTGCGCAGCAGCTGCAGGTCGGTGCAGCCGGTCGCAACGCCGGCCTCGATGAGCTGCGGCGAGATCTGCCGGATGCCGTGCGCCGTGTAGCGGATCGCCGGGGCGAGGGCATAGGCGACCACGGCGATCATGGCCGAGAAGTCGCCGACCCGGAACAGCATCACCACCGGGATCAGGTAGACGAAGGACGGCAGAGTCTGCAGGGTATCGATCACTACTTGCACGACCCGGCCGAAGCGCTCGTTCTCGGCCGCGGCGATGCCGATCGGGATGCCGATCAGGGCGGCGATCATGACCGAGATGCCGCAGAGGTAGACTGTGACCATGGCCTTGTCCCAAAGGCCGACGACGACGATGAAGAGGGCCAGGCTGGCGACCAACAGGGCCAGGCGCCGGCCGCCGAGTTGCCAGCCGGCCAGCGCCAGCATGACCACCACGCCGGGCCAGGGCAGCGCCAGCAGGAAGCGCTTGACCGGCACCAGCAGATTGATGAGGAGGAAGGTCTTCACCGCCTCGAGCTGATCGAAGAAGTTCGTGTTGAGATAAGTGACCAGGTCGTTCCAGTAGGGGCCGGTGGTGATCTGCAACGACTTGGGATAGCTCTGCAGCGCCGGCAACAGCAGGCCGAGCAGCCCGGTCACCAGGATCACGCCGACCGCCAGCGCCAGGTAGGGACGCCGCGCGAACCAACTGCGCGCCGGTTCCGCGTCGTGCGCCGGCGGCGGGCGACGGGCGAACGCCTGGCTGAGGCGATCGAGCGCGATCGCCACCACCACGATGGCGACACCGGCTTCGAGGCCGGCGCCGATCTGCAAGCGCTTCAGCGAGCTCAGCACGTCGAAGCCGAGCCCGCCGGCGCCGATGATCGAGGCGATGATGACCATATTGAGCGACAGCATGATGACCTGGTTGACGCCGACCATCAGGCTCGGCCGCGCAGAGGGCACCAGCACCTTCCAGGTCATCTGCCGCGACGTACAGCCGGCCATGCGACCGAAATCGGTCACCTCGCCCGGCACCTGGCGCAGCGCCAGCATGGTGACGCGCACCATGGGCGGCATGGCGTAGATGATGGTGGCGATCATGGCCGCAACGGGACCGAAGCCGAAGAGGAACAGGACCGGCACCAGGTAGGCGAAGATCGGCACGGTCTGCATCAGGTCGAGCAGCGGCGTCAGAACGCGCTCGACCCAGCGCCAACGGTAGCCGGCGATGCCCAGCAGCAGGCCGCCGGCGACGCCGAAGGGCACGGCGATGACGATCGAGGAGAGCGTCACCATGGCGCTGCGCCACTGGCCGAAGACGGCCAGGTAGAGGAAGCAGCCGCCGATCAGGGCGGCGAGCTTCCAGCCGGCGGCGAAATGCGCCATCAATGCGGCCACGACGACCACTGCGATCCAGCTGAGCGGCGGCAGCACCTGCTCGGCCTTCGAGCCCTGGCCGCTCAAGAATCCGCTCGACAGCAGGCTGGTGGCGAGGTTGAGCGGCCACTCCAGCAGCCAGGAGACCGAGCGGGTCAGCTCCTTGAAGGTAAAGAGGCCGAAGGTGGCGTCGTTGATCAGCCACTTCATGAAGTCGCTGATCCAGCTCTTGAGCGGCAGCTCCCAGGCGCGCGGATACTTGAGCGTCCAGGGCAATTGCTCCGCGCCGACCGTCGCCAGCAGCGCGGTCGCGGCGATCAGCACGATCCACAGCAGGAGAAACAGTCGGGCGCGCGGCCCCATCCCCTGCAGGCCGCGCGACGCGGTCGCGCCCAGGCCGTCGCCCCTGGCAAGTCCGACGGCCATCACCGGCGCTCCCGCCCGACCAGAACGGCGATGACGTCGTCACGGCCAATCTCGCCGACCCGCTCGCCGGCGCCGTCAACCACGGCGAAGGGCCGCTCGGCCGCCTCGACCTCGGCGGCGATCTCGGCGATGCGGGCGTCGAGGTGGACCTCGCCGGCATAGTCGCTTGCGACCTGCCCCGCCCGCAGCGGACGCATGACCGAGCGCGCCGTCAGCACCTTGGCGCGCGGCACGTCTCGGGTGAACTCGGCGACATAGTCGGTAGCCGGCCGGGTCACCAGCTCTTCCGGCGTACCGACCTGGATGATCACGCCATCCTTCATGATGGCGATGCGGTCGGCCAGGCGAATCGCCTCGTCGAAATCGTGCGTGATGAAGACGATGGTCTTTCGCAGCAGCTTCTGCAGGCGCAGGAACTCGTCCTGCATCTCGCGGCGGATCAATGGGTCGAGCGCCGAGAAGGGCTCGTCGAGGAACCATATCTCCGGCTCGACGGCGAGCGAGCGGGCGATGCCGACGCGCTGCTGCTGGCCGCCAGAGAGCTCGCGCGGATAGTAGCGCTCGCGCCCGGCCAAGCCGACCAGCTCGATCACCTCGAGGGCCCGCTTCTCGCGCGTGCGGCGACCGACGCCCTGCACCTCCAGCGGGAAGGCGACATTGCCCAGCACGGTCAGGTGCGGCAGCAGGGCGAAGTGCTGGAACACCATGCCCATCTTATGGCGCCGGAGCTCGATCATCTCCCTGGCCGAGGCCTTCAGGAGGTCGCGGCCCTCGAAGTAGATCTCGCCGGCGGTCGGCTCGATCAGGCGCGAAAGGCACCGCACCAGGGTCGACTTGCCGGAGCCGGAGAGGCCCATGATGACGAAAATCTCGCCGGCGCCGACCTCCAGTGTCGCGTCGCGCACGGCGCCGATCAGGCCGGCTTCCGCCAGATCGGCGGCACTCGGCGCATGGCCGTGGCGCACCAGCATCTCCGCGGCACCGTCACCGAAGACCTTCCAGAGCCCTTTGCAGGCAAATTTGATGGGCCGCTCGGTTTCCAGCGGCCCCTCCCCGAATGCGCCCGGTTCCGCCGGCCGTTGCGGCGCGGCAGTGCCGGCGGGCTGGTCGCTTGCCGCGCCCTTGGCCATGGCCATCGCGCAGGTCACCCCGTCAGGTCGTCGAGCGGAATCGGATGCTGCCAAGCCGCCGCCGAGGCCCTGTCGGGCCCCGCCGGACGGCCGCCGTCTGAAAGCCTAGCGCCTTACTGGCTGCAGGCAATCCATTCCTTCCAGACGCTCTCGTTGTTGGCGATCCATTCATCGACCACTTCGTCGACCTCACGACCATCGAGATCGACCTGGCCGATCATCTCGCCCATCGACTGATTGTCGATCTTGAAGTTGCGCACGGCTTCATAGGCGCAGGGCCACTTGTCCTCGCCGGCCGTCCAACCGACCTTTTTGATCCAGCCGCGCGGCTTACCGCAGTCATAAGCCATGTCGGGGTTCATGCCCCAGGAGGGATCGTCGTAGCACTCATCGGTGTACTTCGGGAACTCGACCCACTCGCCCTCGAACTTGATCGGCGCCCAGTGCGGCGTGTAGACCCAGCCGAGCCAGGGGTCCTGGCGCTCGTAGGCGGCCTGCAGCTCGGCGAAGAGCGCCGCGTCGGTCCCGGCGTGCACCACCTCGTAGTCGAGCTCGAGCGCCTCGGCGCGCTCGTCGTCGAAACCGCCCCAGGTCACCGGCCCGCCAAGATAGCGGCCCTTGGGCGCGGTCTCGGGCGTCGAGAAGGTTTCAGCGCACTCGTTGAGCGCCTTCCAGTCCGGCAGACCGGGGCAGCGCTCCTTCATGTAGATCGGATACCACCACTCCTCGATCGCCTGCATGCCGGTCTCGCCGAGGTCGACCGTCCTGCCGGTAGCCAGGCTCTCTTCCATGGCCTGCTTGCCGGTGGTCTCCCACATCTCCATGGCGATGTGCAGGTCGCCGGATTCGAGGCCGGCGAACTGCGCGATATAGTCGGCCTGCTGGTAGGTCACGTTGTAGCCGGCCTTCATCAGCACCTCGCCCATGATGTGCGTGGTGATGTACTGCCCGGTCCAGTCGTGGATGGTGAGAATGATCGGGTCCTCGGACTCGACCGCCGCCTGTCCCTGCGCCGGCAGCAGGGCCGTCCCCAGCAGGGCGGCCCCGCCCAGCAACGCCATTGCAAAAGGTGTCCTAGCCATCGTTTCCAGTCTCCCTGTTCTTGGCCTCGCAGCCTCGCTTCGACGCCTGTTTGCCCGCCCGCCCCTGGCCTGGGTGCGGCCCGGGCATGCGGCGGCGCCGGAAAACGCCCCCGAAATCCCCTGGGACTCAATCCCACAACTATACCGCAGATGTCAACGCAAGCACTATGGATTTCCGAGGTTTTTTGCGGCTCTTGCCCACATTCCATGATAGAGTCGGGCACTTTTCAGGAATGCCGGCCGGCAGCCGGCGCTGGACGGGGCGGACATGGCGGTTTCGGTACGGCAATCGGAGATCCTGCGCCTGGTGCGCCAGCAGGGCTCCTGCACCATCGGCGAATTGGCCGAACGCCTGGCGGTCTCGGACGAGACCATCCGGCGCAACGTGAAGCCGCTGGTCTCCGAGGGCCTGGTGCTGAAGGTGCACGGCGGCATCATCCTGCCCGACCGCTTCCAGGAGGCGCCGATCCAGCGCCGCATGCAGGACCACAGGGAGGCGAAAGAGCGCATCGCCGCCCTGGTCGCGCGCCAGATCCGCGACGGCGATTCGCTGATCCTCGACACCGGCTCGACCACCACCTACGTGGCCAAGGCGCTGATGGAGCATTCCAACCTGGTGGTGGTGACGAACTCGCCACAGATCGCCGGCACGCTGGCCACGCGCAACGGCAACCGCGTCTTCATGGCGGGCGGCGAGCTGCGCGCACACGACGCCGCCGCCTTCGGCGCCGAGACCATCGACTTCGTGCGCCGCTTTCAGCTGCGCACCGCAATCCTCTCGATGGGCGCGGTGCATGCCGAGCAGGGCTTCATGGTCTATCACCTCTGCGAGGCCGAATTCTCGCGCGCCGCGATCGGCCAGTCCGAGCGCTGCATCGTCGCCGCCGACAGCTCCAAGTTCGACCACAGCACCCTGGCGCGGGTCTGCCCGCTGGACGAGGTCGACCTGTTGGTCACCGAGGCAGCGCCACCGCCCGCCCTGGCCCACAGCCTGGCCGCCGCGCAGGTCGAGGTCCTGGTCGCCGACGGCAGCGAATATCACTAGAGGCGTTGTAGTTCTAAGGGCCTTTAGCCTGTCACCCTCACCCTCCCATCGCTTGCGCTATGGGCCCCTCCCTCTCCCCTCCGAGGGAGAGGGAATCAAGAGCGCGCCAGTTTGTTCCCCTCGCCCTTGAGGGGAGAGGGAGGGGCCCAAGCGGCCGCAGGGCGCTTGGGAGGGTGAGGGCGACTAGAGAAGAGTCTAATGAGACAGCCTGCCCTACTTGTTCTCGGCCACGGTCACGCCGTTCCAGTCAGGTCCTGGCGGGTTGGCCTCGAAGGCGGTGATGCGCGCCTCCAGCCAGTCGTAGAAGGCGTCGAGGCCGTGGGCCTTGCCTTGGGCGCGGCAGTCCGCCAGGGCCTGGCGCGCGCCGGCCCAGTCCTGCGCACGGTAGGCCGTGAGCAGCTCTCGATGGCGCGCGACCAGCGCGGCGAAGGCCGGGTCCTGCGCCAGGGCAGCATCGCCCAGCAGGGTGTAGATGCGCTCGGGCTCGGTCTTGCCCTTGACGGCGATCAGGTCGAGCTCCAGCACGGCGAAGCCGTCGCCGGCCTGGCGCGCCGTCTCGGAGCCGATGATGACGGGGACGCCGTAGGTGCGCGACTGGCCCTCCAGGCGCGAGGCCAGATTGACCGCGTCGCCCAGCACCGAGTAGTCGAAGCGCTGCTGCGAGCCGACGTTGCCGACCACGCAAGAACCGCTGTTGATGCCGACGCCGACGCGCAGCTCGAGCGCGACCTCGCCGGCCGCCGCGGCCTCCCGGTGCCGCTCGTCGTTGAGTTGCTCGAGCCGCCGCAGCATCTCGAGCGCCGCCGCGCAGGCGTGGCGCGCGTGCTCGCTGTCGTCGAGCGGCGCGTTCCAGAAGGCCATGACACAGTCGCCCATGTACTTGTCGACCGTGCCGCCCTGGTCGAGGATTGCGTCGGTGAGCGGCGTCAGCAGGCGGTTGATCAGCGTAGTCAGGCCGCCGGGATCGTCACGGTAGCGCTCCGAGATGGTGGTGAATCCGCGCACGTCGCAGAACAGGAAGGACATGACCTTGGTCTCGCCGCCCAACACCAGTCGGTCGGGGTGCTCGGCAAGCTGCTCGACCAGGGCCGGCGAGAGATACTGGCCGAATGCGCTGCGCACCTGTCGGCGCTGCGCCTCCTCGCGGAAGTAGTTGACGTAGACCAGTACGCCATAAACCGCCAGGCTGGCGATCAGAGGGAAGCCAACGTCGAGCAGGATTTGCGCGTCGACATAGAGGAACCACGAGGTCGCGCCAAGCACCGCCGCCACGGTGCCGCCCAGCAGCAGAGTGGTGAATGCACCCAGCAGCGGCACGAAGACGATCATGGTCAGGCCGACCAGGAACATCATGACGAGTTCGGCACCGAGCGCGTAATTGGGCTGGACCAGGATCGAGCCGGAAAGGATCGCCTCGACGAGCTGGGCATGCACCTCGACGCCGGGCAACGCCGCCTCGACCGGCGTGGTCTTGATGTCGAGCAGGCCGGTGGCCGAGGTGCCGACGAAGACCAGCTTGTTGCGCAGGGCGTCCGGCGCCGCCGAGCCGCGCAGGACATCCATCGCCGAGACGTACTTGCTGCGGTCGTGCCCCGAGTAGTGCACCCACAGGCGGCCGTGCCGGTCGGTCGGGATGTCGACGCCGCCGACCGCGATGCTCTTGATGCCGGCCTCGTCGGTGCGGATGACGAGTGCGTTGCCCCCGGTTGCGACCCGCAGCATTTCGATCGAGAGCGTCGGCACGATGACGTCCCGGACCATCATGACCGCCGGCACCCGCCGCACCACGCCGTCGCGCTCGGGATTGAGGCTGAACATGCCGCGGCCGGCGGCGGCCTGCTCGAACATCGGCAGGTTGCGCACGATGCCCTCGAAGCGGAAGAGATAGGGCCGCGGATCGGGACCGAGCGTGGCCAGCGGCGGCGGCTCGACCGGCCGCAGGCTGTCGCCGACCGGCCGCGGATAGCCGGCCTGACCCAGAATGACGCGGCTCTCGCGCATGGCATTGGCGAGCCAGATGTCGTTGCTCGGCAGGCTGCGCAGCTCGCTGCGGAAGGACTCGTCGACGCCGCGCAGGGCGTTGGCTACCTCTGCCGGCGAGGCACGGTCCGGCTCGGCGAAGACCACGTCGAAGGCGATCGTCACGGCGCCCATCCGCGTCGCCTGGCGCACAAGGTCGCCCACGATGGTGCGCGGCCAGGGCCACTGGCCGACGAAGTCGAGGCTGGCTTCGTCGATGTCGATGATGGCGATCGGCTGATTGCTCAGCTCGCGCGGCTGCAGCACCTGGTAGAAGTCGAAGGTCTTGAGACGCAGGGTCTCGAGCGGCACCGGGTCCCACACGCGCAGCACCAACAGGGCCAGCAGCAGCGCCAGGCCGAGCCAGCGGCCGAGACCCAGGCCGCGCAGCAGGCGGCCCGGCAAACGGACAAACCACGTGGCAAGGCGAGCGGCTCTGCCGCCCGCTCCGGCGGCCTGCTCTGCGCCGTTGTTCGGTCTGACCTGCTTCTGCATCCTCGCCGGACCACCCAGATGACAAGCCGCCCCGCCCGCCGCGGCGGCGGGACCAGCGGCCGGAGTCTGTCACAGCCGCCGAAACCCCACCCGTCACCCCCGGACTTGATCCCATATGCGCTAAGTTAGGAGCGTCTTGATGGCAGTTCCTCGATTGTCACCCCCGCGAAAGCGGGGGTCCAGGGCAAACGACGGGGCTCCCAACCATGGATTCCCGCTTTCGCGGGAATGACATCGAAGCGATTTGGTCCGGTCGGCGACTTAACTTAGCGCCTATGGGACTTGATCCGGGGGTCCAAGGTGCAACGGCATCATGGATTGCCGGGCCTTCGCCGCGCCGAAGGGGCTTCGGCCCCGCAGGCGGGTCAAGCCCGGCAATGACAAGAAGGGTAGTCCCGCCGATCGAGTCACTATCCCCTGAAAGGCGGCCCTAACCCTGCCAGAGGCCCTCGCGCACCAGGTCGTCCATGGTCGCCTCGATGGACTCGCGCAGGACTTCGACGATGGTGTCGATCTGGCCGCGCGAGATGATGAGCGGCGGCGACAGCACGTTGAGGTGGCCGACCGGCCGCACAATGACGCCACGCTGCTGGGCGTGCTTGGCGATGCGGCCGCCGATCTTGACCTCCGGCGGGAAGAGCTCCTTCGTTTCCTTGTTGGCCAGATTCTCGACACACATCATGAAATGCTTGCCGCGCACGTCGCCGACAATCGGCAGGTCGAGCAGCGTCGCCAGCTGCTGCTCGAAGTAGGGGCCGAGCTTGCGCACGTGGCCGCAGATGTCGTCGCGCTCCATGATCTCGATGTTCTTCAGGCCGGCGGCGCAGCAGACCGGATGGCCGGAATAGGTAAAGCCATGGGTGAAGAGCGCGCCCGGCGCCTGCGGCACGGCGATCACGTCGTAGATCTCGTCCGACAGGATGGTGGCCGAGAGCGGCAGGTAGCCCGAAGTCAGCCCCTTGGCCGAGCAGATGATATCGGGCACCAGGTCGAACACCGCCTCCGACGCGAAGAAGTGGCCGAGCCGGCCGAAGGCGGTCACCACCTCGTCGGAGATATAGAGCACCTCGTACTTGGCGCAAACCTCCTTGGTACGGCGGTGGTAGCCGGGCGGCGGCACGATTACGCCGCCCGCCCCCATGATCGGCTCGGCGACGAAGCAGGCGACGTTCTCCGGTCCCAGTTCGAGGATCGCAGTCTCCAGCTCCGCCACCTTCTCGTCGCAGAACTCCTCGAGCGACATGCCGTCGGGCCGGCGGTAGGAATTCGGCGCCGAGACGTGATGCACCAGGTCGGGGTGCAGGTCGAAACCCTGATGGTCGAACGTCACCCCGGTCATGCTCATGGTCAGATAGGTGCTGCCGTGATAGCCGTCGACGCGCGAGATGATCTTCTTCTTCGAGGTCTTGCCCAGGCGGTTGAAGTAGAAATGGATGATGCGCACCGCCGTGTCGTTGGCCATCGAACCCCCGGTGCCGTAGAACACGTGATTCAGTGGCCCCGGCGCCAGCGCGGCCAGCTTGGCCGCCAGCTCCGCGGCCGGCGGCGTGGTATGGTGGCCGAAGGAGGAGAAATAGGGGATGCGGCGCACCTGGTCGGCGATCGCCTGCGCCATCTCGTCGGAGCCGTAGCCAATGTTCACGCACCACAGGCCGCCGATGCCGTCGAGGTAGCGCCGGCCCTCGGAATCGAGCACATAGGCGCCCTCGGACTCGGCCAGGACCAGCGAGCCCTCGTCCTTGAAGGTCGCGAAATCGGTCCAGGGATGGACCAGGTGGTCGCGGTCCTTGCGCCAGAGATCCTCGGTGTCGTAGTTGAAGTTGGCCCTGCGCTCCGATTTGACGGTGGTCGCCATCTGCCCCTCGTTCTGTCGTTGCCTCGCTGGCTCTCTGCCGCCAGCTTAGTCGAGTTGCGGGAGCCTGTCTCGCCCCGCAGGGCGAGGCGCTGGACAGGAGGCCGCAGGCAGCTCGACCGTAAGTTTAGTTCAACAAGGGCGAGATCGCCCTGCGGTCGGAGCAATGCCGGAAAAGCGATCCCAAGGCGCCGGGTCGAACAAGGCTTCGAGCAGGATGACCGGGACAAGACGGCCCGCAGCCGCTATACCGGAGAAAACAAGGAGGACTTCGGGGCAACAACTTGAGCAGGAGGCAAACAATCATGCGGACAATGAGAGACTGGGGCGTCGATCGCCGTACCTTCCTCAAGGGCAGCGGCGCAGCGGCCGTGGTGCTCAGCTTCGGCGGTAAGGCCAGCTTGGCGCAGTCGGGCCAGGTCAACGTCTACAACTGGGACACCTACATCGGCGACACCACGCTCCAGACCTTCACCGAGAGCACCGGGATCAACGTGCAGTACGACCTCTACGCCAACCTGGAGGAGATGTACGCCAAGTTCCAGGAAGGCAACCCGGGCTACGACGTCATCTTCCCCAGCGATTACATGATCGAGACCATGATCAAAGCCGGCATGCTGGAGGAGATCGACCGCTCGCGGATACCGAACTTCGAGCACATCGACGTGAACTTCCTCGATCCCGCGTTCGATCCGGGCTGCAAGTATAACGTGCCCTACTTCTGGGGCAGCGTCGGCATCGGCTATCGCAAGTCGAAGGTCGAGACACCGGACAGCTGGAAGGTGGTGTTCGACAGCGACCAGTACGCGGGGCGCATTGCGCTCCTCGCAGACGCCCGCTTCGTGCTGGCCCTGGCGCTGATGTACCTCGGGCACTCGGCCAACAGCACCAATCCCGACGAGATCGCACAGGCGCGTGACCTGCTGATCAAGCAGAAGAAGAACCTCAAGGCCTTCGTGCCGGATTCCGGTCAGGACATGCTGATCGCCGGCGACGTCGACGTGGTCATGGAGTGGAACGGCGACGTGCTCAAGGTGATGGCCGAAGACGACGACCTGTCCTACGTCGTGCCCAAGGAGGGCAGCGTGATCTGGGTCGACGGACTCTGCATCCCCAAGGGCGCGCCCAACATCGACAAAGCCTACGAGTTCATCAACCACATCCAAGATCCGGAGGTAAACGCGGAGATCGCCAACACGATCCACTACGCGACCAGCAACAAGTCGGCGCGCCAGCTCGTCAATCCGGCCGACCTGGAAAATCCGGCGATCTACCTACCCGACGAGATCGTCGCCAGGTGCGAGTCGCTGATCGACGTGGGCGACGCGCTGAAGCTCTACGACGAGGCCTGGACCGCCATCCAGGCGGCCTGAGCCAGTCGACCGCGACCGGCCGGACCAGACGGGAGAGCAGCGTCGGCGATGGAGCCCTGGCGCCGTAACAAGCTGGCGTTCGCCGTCCTGACGCTGCCGCCGTCCGCCTGGCTGGTCGTCTTCTTCACCCTGCCGCTGGTCATCGTCTGGGTCTACAGCTTCGCCGAGCGCGGGCCGCAGGGGCAGATACTGCTCGACTTCACGCTCGCCAATTACGACCGGGCGCTCGAGTGGATCCATCTCTCGATCATCTGGAAGTCGGTCCGGATCGCCGCCATCACCACGGCGCTCTGCTTCATCATCGGCTTCCCCATGGCCATGGGCATTGCTTTCGCGCCGCAGCGCTTCAAGAACCCGCTGCTGCTGCTGGTGATTCTACCCTTCTGGACCAACCTGCTGATCCGCACCTATGCCTGGATCGCCGTGCTGCGCACCCGCGGATTCCTGAACTTCGGGCTGGAGTGGCTGCACGACAAGCTGGCCGGCGCGCTGGCTCTGGTCGGCCTGCCCGACCTGCTTGGGCCGTTTCAGCCGCTGGAGCTGCTCTATAACCAGCAAGCCGTGATCATCGGGCTGGTCTACGTCCACCTGCCCTTCCTGGTGCTGCCGGTCTACGCCACGCTGGAGAAGCTCGACAAGGCCTACCTGGAGGCGGCGCTCGACCTCGGCGCCGGCCAGTGGCGCATGCTGGTTACGGTCACCATCCCGCTGGCCATGCCGGGCATCATCTCCGGCTGCCTCCTGGTCTCGATTCTCAGCCTCGGCACCTTCCTGACACCCGACCTGCTGGGCGGCACCGACAGCGAAATGATCGGCAACCTGATCGCCCGGCAATTCAGCTCGTCGCGCGACTGGCCGTTCGGTGCCGCCCTGTCGTTCCTGCTGCTCTATGCGACCTTCCTGATCCTCTGGCTGCGCGCGACCCAGGCCGGGCGCAGCAGGCCGCTGGAGGCCGCATGAGCATCGCGCTGTCCAGAGGCGCGGCCGCCAGGCGTCGCGCAAGCCGCTTCCGGCGCCAGGTCGGGCCGCTCGAGTACGGCCGCAAGCGCTGGCTGCAGCTCGTCATGTTCCTGGGCTTCTTCTTCCTCTACTTCCCCATCCTTTCGCTGGTCGCCTTCAGCTTCAACGACAGCAGGCGCAACATCGTCTGGCAGGGCTTCACCCTGCGCTACTACGAGATGGCGCTAAACAACCAGGCACTGCACGCCGCCTTTACCAACTCCCTGTTCATCGCCTTTGTCTCTACCCTGGTCTCGACAGTTCTGGGCGCCATGCTGGGTCTCTCGCTCTACCGCTTTCGCTTTCCCGGCAAGGGTCCCTTCGAGGGCTGGGTGCATCTGCCGATCGTGATCCCCGAGATCTGCATGGGCGTGGCGGCGCTCGCCTTCTTCGCCCGGCTCGACATCCCGCTCGGGCTCTTCACCATCACGGTCAGCCACATCGCCTTCTCGATCCCCTTCGTGGCGGTGGTGATCCGCGCCCGCATGGCCGGGTTCGACAGGGCGCTGGAGGAGGCCTCGCTCGATCTCGGCGCCAACCAGTGGCAGACCTTCTGGAACGTCACCTTTCCCTACATGCTGCCCGGCGTCGTGGCCGGCGCCCTGCTCGCCTTTACCCTGTCGCTCGACGACTTCGTGATCACCTTCTTCACCTCCGGCCCCGGCTCGACCACCTTCCCGGTCAAGGTCTATTCCATGGTCCGTTTCAGCGTCACGCCGGAGGTCAACGCCGCCTCCTCCATCCTGATCGCCATCACCCTGACGCTGACCGTCACCGCGCTGGTGATCCAGTCGCGCTGGATCCGCAAGCGGGGCGGCGATTGAGGCCTGCGGTAAGTCTTAGCTCTTTGTATTTTATGAAATTGATATAGATCAATTGGGCTATACTTTATATTAATTCCTCAGATGTAGGCTGTGGCCTCGCTGTCCAGGCGCCCGCAGCCGAACACGCGGCCGGGGCGCACGCCATTTGTGGATCACTGCAATGCCCAAGATGCCGACTCTCAAGATTTCCCATCGCGTCTATTCGATCATCCTGCTGTTTGCCGCCGCCCTGGTCTCGATCTCGGCCTACCTCCTGGTCGACCTCAAGGCCGAGCTGCTGGCGGCAAAGCGTGCCGAACTCCAGCACCTGGTCGAGAACGCGGTGACTACGGTCGAGGGCTACCACGCACGTGCCCAGGCGGGCGAGATGACCGAGGCCGAGGCGCAGGAAGAAGCCCTCAAGGCCGTCGCCACCATGCGCTACGACGGCGACAACTACTACTGGGTCAACGACATGGCCGCGGTCGTGGTGATGCACCCGATCAGGCCTGAGCTGAACGGCAAGGACTTGACGGACATGAAGGACGCGAATGGCGTGCAGCTTTTCGCGGACTTTGTGAAGGTGGTCAGGGCGAAGGGGGCGGGCTTCGTCTCCTACGTCTGGCCAAAGCCGGGCGAGAGTGAGCCGGCCCCCAAGGAATCCTTCGTCCAGGGCTTCGCGCCCTGGGGCTGGATCGTCGGCACCGGCGTATACATCGACGATCTCGATACCCTGTTCTGGCATAGCGCGCGCATCATCTCTGCCGTCTGCGCGACAATTCTCATCGTGATCGGCGCGATCTCGTTCCTCATCTCGCGCAGCATCACTCGGCCGATCAACGGTATGACCGCCTGCATGCACAGCCTGGCCAATGGCGACATCACGGTCGAGATTCCGGGCCAGGGCAGCCATGACGAGATCGGCGAGATGGCCGCCGCGGTCCAGGTCTTCAAGGAGAACGCCGTCGAGAAGCAGCGTCTCGAGGAGGAGAACGCCCGGAGCGCGCAACGCGCCGAGGAAGAGAAACGCCGCGCCATGAACGAGCTGGCCGACAGCTTCCAGGCCAGCATCAAGGGTATCGTCGATACCGTGTCGTCCGCCTCGCTGGAGATGCGCGGCACCGCCGAATCCATGTCGGCCACCGCCGAAGAGACCGAGAAGCAGGCCGCGGCCGCTGCCGCCGCCTCCGAGCAGGCCGCCCAGAACGTCAACACCGTAGCCGCCTCGGCCGAGGAGCTCTCGGCCTCGATCCGGGAGATCGCACAGCAGGTAGCCAAAGCGACCGACGTCGCCAAGAAAGCGGTCGACGATGCCAACGAGACCAACAGCAAGGTCGCCAGCCTGGTCGAGGCGGCGCAGAAGATCGGCGAGGTTGTCAATCTGATCCAGGACATCGCCGAGCAGACCAACCTTTTGGCGCTCAATGCCACGATCGAGGCGGCGCGCGCCGGCGAGGCCGGCAAGGGCTTCGCCGTGGTCGCCTCGGAGGTCAAGTCGCTCGCCACCCAGACGGCCAAGGCGACGGAGGAGATCTCGCAGCAGATCGGCGGCATCCAGGACGCGACCGGTGGCGCCGCCAGCGCCATCCGCGGCATCGGCGAGACCGTGGGCAGCATCCACGAGATCGCCTCGTCCATCGCCTCGGCCGTGGAGGAGCAGAACGCCGCCACCAGCGAGATCGCCCGGAACGTGCAGGAGGCCTCGAGCGGCACCAACGAGGTCAATCGCAACATCGACGGCGTTGCCCAGGCCGCCAGCGAGACCGGCAAGTCCGCCTCGCGCGTGCTCGAGGCTGCCGGCCAGCTCTCCGAGCAGTCCGACAAGCTGACCAGCGAGGTGGAAGGCTTCACCGGCAAAATCCGGGCGGCCTAGCCTCCCGGCGCGTACCTGGGCGATAGGGCAAAAGCGCGCGGCCGCAGATGCCCGCCGCCCTTCCGCACCTGCCGGGCGGCGTGCTAGTCTGACGTTGCTGCTGCCCGACGAGGGGCCTTAGGGCCCCCAGGGGCGGGGCCGCGGAGTGCGGCGCCGGTCGATGGACCCCTTCTGGGAGGCAGACCAGGGTCGATCGAGGTGGGTTGAGGTTGAAGCATCACCTCGATCGGGGTCCAGCCTCCCCTTTGGCCCCGCTGCCGCCCGGGTCCGGGCGCATAAGCATAAAGCCGGGGATGCCTCAGGCTAGAGATCGGCGCGGGCAAGCCGGTGCGCGCCCCGAAAGGTGGCCAGTCACCTGAGCTTGCCCGGCTAAGGTCTTTGCCCGTAACATCTTTGTGGCAACGATTTGTTTACACCCCTGAATTAGCGTCAAAGTATTATTAACGATGGGCCGGAACTTGAAGCTGAAACAGGAGGGCGAACCATCCCGCCGCTAGAGCTCACGCTGCCGCGACGCGTGACCGACCGGGCGCACGAACGCTCGGTGCGGGCGCGTGCCAGCCGTGAGGAGGCGGACACCTCCCCAGAGGGGCCCGCGGTCGCCGAGCCACGGCCCAAGGCGGCGCCCTATGCCCTGCCGCGCGGCCGACGCAGGCGGCGGCACGACGCGGAGCCGGAGGAGGTCACCTCGGTCCAGCGGGACGCGGTGCCGGGTCCGGCCCCTGCCGCAAACGGATCTCCCGCTCGGGCAGCGGTCCACGCCCGCACAGAGGCCAAGCGCAACGACCTGTCGCCGGCCGACCCTGGCTGCGCCGGAGGCTCCGCCGAGGCGAGGATGCAGCGGCTGGTCAAGGGCGTCCGCTGGGAGAAGGAGAGCCACGAGCAATACCTCGCCCGCAGCCTGCCCAGCGCCAGCACGGCCGCCGCGACGCTGGGGCCGGACATCACGGTCGTCGGCTGCGTGGAGTGCGACGGCCATATCGATCTCTATGGCATGGTGGAGGGTGAGATTCTCTGCGACAGCGTGTCGATCGCGCCCGGCGGCAGGGTCTTGGGCTCCATTATCGCCCAGCAGGTCTGGGTCGGCGGCATGATCGACGGCCCAATCACCGCCCACTCCGTGACCCTGGCCAGGACCGCGCGGGTCAACGGCAGCATCTTCCACCGCGAACTGCACATGGAGCCGGGCGCCAAGCACAGGGGCCGCAAGCCCTGGCGCCTGAACCCCCTGGAGAACCGCTAGCGCCCTGTGCGGCAGGAGTTGAGAACATGTTTGGCAAGTCCGACCAACCAACCGACAGCAAGACGGAGGCAAGCGTGAGCCAGAGCCCGGTGTCCGCGAGCGGAGGGACCAATCAAGCCCCTTCCATCATCAGCGCCGATCTCAAGATCACCGGTGACGTGGAGAGCGCCGGCGATATCCAGATCGACGGCCAGATCGAAGGGGACGTGAAGAGCCGGACCCTGACGCTGGGTGAACACGCCCGGGTCAAGGGCTCGATCTTTGCCGACAAGGCCACCATCGCCGGCACCATCAGCGGCCAGATCAAGGCCAAGATGGTGAACATCGCCAAGACCGCGCGGGTCAATGGCGACGTGGTGCACGAGACCCTGGCGATCGAGGCCGGCGCTTATCTGGAGGGCCGCTTCACCCGGCTGGACAAGATCGAGCCGGCCGCCAGCGTGCGCCTCGGCAGCAGCTCCGGCACCTCCGCAAGCACACCGCAGGCCGCCGCCGTCAAAGGCTGAGGCACTGCCTCGGGCGGCGGTCGGAAAGGCGCGCTCCGGACCGTCAGGCGGGCGCCAGTGGCCCCAGGGACCTGGGCCATTGTGGCCCTTGTGGCCATACCATTGCGCGGCTAAGCGTTGGGCGGGAGGTTCGCCATGTCCGCAACCAGCGCCGCCGCCAGCCCCGATAAGGACATCGTCCGCACCACCTGCCCGCGCGATTGCTACGACGCCTGCGGCATCGCCGTGGTGCGGCGCGGCGGGCGGATCGCCAAGGTACTGGGCGACGCGCACCACCCGGTCAGCCGCGGCGCGCTCTGCGGCAAGTGCGCGATCGCCTACAACGGGGTGTGGCGCGATCCGGCGGCGCGGCTGAGCCGGCCGCTGCGCAGAATCGGTCCCAAGGGGGCCGGCCCCGAGGGCAGCGGCCAGTTCGCCCCGGTCTCCTGGGACGAGGCGCTTGAGGAGATCGCCCGGCGCCTGAACCAGGCGATCGAGCGGCACGGCCCCGCCAGCATCCTGCACAGCCACTACACCGGCACCTGCTCCAAGCTGGCCGGCGACTTCCCGATGCGCTTCTTCAACAGGCTGGGCGCGACCGAGGTCGACCCTGACACCATCTGCAACAACGCGGGCCATGTGGCGCTGCGCTATGTCATCGGCAGCTCGAGCACGGGCTTCGATCCCAAGAGCGCGCGCGATGCCGCCTGCATCGTGGTCTGGGGCGCCAACCCTTCGGCCTCGGCGCCGCACGCGCACAAGCACTGGCTCAAGGAGGCGCCGGGCCAGGTCATCGTGGTCGACCCGGTGCGCCACGAAACCGCCGCCGCGGCCGACCTGCACCTGCAGCTCTTCCCCGGTAGCGACGCTGCGCTGGCCTTTGCCCTGCTGCACGTGCTGCGGCGCGAAGGCCTGATCGACCGCGACTTCATCGCGCGGCACACGCTGGGCTGGGACGAGGTCGAGCCGCTTCTGGACGACTGCACGCCGGCCTGGGGCGAGCAGGCGACCGGCGTGCCTGCAGCAATGATCGAGCAGGCCGCGCGGCTCTATGGTGCCGGCCCGGCCCTGCTCTGGCTCGGCCAGGGCCTGCAGCGCCAGCCGCGCGGCGGCAAC
>JBHJOF010000120.1:0-5678 GCA_050330055.1 Kiloniellales bacterium | reverse complement strand
ACCATCCTGCTCTACCCCGAGCAGGGCTTCGGCGACACCATCCTGGCCAGTCGCTTCATCGCCCAGGTCAAGGACCAAGGCGCCAGCGTGATCCTCGAATGCAAGCCGGCGCTGCGCCGCCTCTTTACCGGTCTGGAGGGGGTCGACCGCCTGGCCGAGCTCGGCGCGGTGAAGGACGGCTTCGACTGCCATTGCTCGCTCTTGGACCTGCCCGGCCTGCTCGGTCTTGAGCCCGGCTGCATTCCGCCGCCGCCGCGGCTCACCGTTCCGGACGAGGCGCGGGCCCGCGCCAGGCACCTCCTGGCTCCTGCGGAGGGCCGCTTCAAGGTCGGCGTGGTCTGGTCGGGCAGCGTCACCTACAAGGGCAACCGCAAGCGCGCGGCCGCCCTGCAGCGCTTCCTCGATCTGGCGGCGGTGCCGGGCGTGCAGCTCTACAGCCTCTACAAGGGCCCGCTCGAGCGCGAGCTGAAGGAAAGCGGCGCCGGTCCGCTGCTGATCGACGTCGGCAGCAACGACGCCGACCTGGCCGACGCCGCGGCCGTCATCGAGCAGCTCGACCTGGTGGTCATGACCGACAGCGCGGTGGCGCACCTGACCGGCAGCCTGGGCCGGCCGATCTGGAACCTGCTCGGCTTCTCGCCCTACTGGATCTACGGGCCCGCCGGCGAGACCACGCCCTGGTACCCCTCGATGCGCCTCTTCCGCCAGCCAGCCGGCGGCGACTGGGACCCCGTCTTCGCGCGGGTCAAGGAGGAGCTGGCCGCCGCCGTCGCTGCCAAGCGGGCCGGCAATTGGCCGCCGGCAGCGAGCTGACCTGCGGCCAAGAGAATTGAGCAGTCGCCCATGCTTCGAGACGCCCGCCTTCGCCAAAGGCTACGGCGGGCTCCTCAGCATGAGGTGGTGAACGTTGAAATAGAACGCCATTCCTCATCCTGAGGAGTCCGCCATAGCGTTAGCGAAGGCGGCCGTCTCGAAGGATGGGCCATGGGTCGAGGGATTCGGGATAGCGTGCTAATCGACCCGCTCCACCGCGAAGCGGCGGCTGGGGCGGGCGATCTCGTCCTGGGCGGCGATCAGGGCCAGCTCGCCGCTGTTGGCGCGGCCGGTCGCCTCGATGATGGCGAAGATCGCCGGCGCCGCCCCGGCCAGGGCCTGCGGCACCCGCTCGGGGCCCGGCGCGGCCCTCAGGTAGTGGCCGAGGAAGAGGGCGGCGACCGCGTCGCCCGAGCCGTGCGGCATGGGGTCGAGCAGCAGGTAGGGCGTGCGCACCCGCCAGGCGGCTTCCGCCGTGACCGCCAGCATCTCGATCTCGTCGGCCGCGGTGGCGGCGTGGCGCAGGCTGGTGACCAGCACCACCTTGGGCCCGGTGGCGGCGACCTTGCGGCCGGCGGCGATGGCGTCCTCCAGGCTGCGGATCGAGGCGCCGGCCAAGAGCTCCAGCTCGAACTGGTTCGGCGTGATCAGGTCGGCCGCCGGCACCGTGCGGCCGCGCATCTCCTCGGGGATGCCCTCGGTGACGTAGAGCCCGATGCCGACGTCGCCCATCACCGGGTCGCAGGTGTAGAGCGCCTGCGGGTTGGCGGCGCGCACCCGCTCGACCGCGTAGAGAATGGCCTCGGCCAGGGCGGCGTCGCCCATGTAGCCCGACAGCACCGCGGCGCAGGAGCCGAGAACGCCGCGCCGCTCGATGCCCTCGACCACCTCGCGCACGTGCTCGGCGCTGAACACCATGCCCGCCCAATCGGGATAGCCGACGTGGTTGGAGAACTGCACGGTGTGGATCGGCCAGACCTCGAAGCCGAGGCGCTGCAGCGGGAAGACCGCCGAGGCGTTGCCGACATGGCCATAGGCGACGTGCGACTGGATCGAGAGGATGTTCATGGAAATCCAGAGTCGTCAGAGGAGAGGCGGTAGGGAATGCGGCGCCAACTTGCCACAGGCGGCGCATGCATTATAGTCGCGGCGCCTTTCGCAGCCGCGAGATGACCACGCGACAGATTATTGCGCAAGAGGGGAGAGTCATGGCCAAGAGCTTCCGTCCGCGCCGTAGCGTGCTCTACATGCCCGGCTCCAACACGCGGGCGCTCGACAAGGGCCGCAGCCTGCCGGCCGATGCCCTGATTCTCGACCTGGAGGACGCCGTGGCGGCCGACGCCAAGGTCGAGGCGCGCAAGACCATCATGCAGGCGATCGAGCAGGGCGGCTATGGCTATCGGGAGTTGATCGTTCGCATCAACCCCTTCAGCACGCCCTGGGGCTACGACGACATGGCGGCGGTCTGCGCCAGCAAGGCCGACGCGGTGCTGCTGCCCAAGGTCGAGAGCGCCGACATGGTGCGCCAGGCCGAGAACGTCATGGCCGGCCACGGCACCCGTGACGACCTGCAGATCTGGGCCATGATGGAGACGCCGCTCGGCATGCTGCACGCCGAGCAGGTAGCCGGCGCCAGCCCGCGGCTCTGCTGCCTGGTGATGGGCACCTCGGACCTGGCCAAGGACCTGCACGCCAGCCACACGCCCGACCGCATGCCGATGCTGACCAGCCTCGGGCTCTGCCTGCTGGCGGCGCGCGCCTACAAGCTCGACATCCTGGACGGCGTGCACCTCGACCTGCGCGACGACGAGGGCCTGGCCTATTCCTGCAAGCAGGGCGCCGAGATGGGCTTCGACGGCAAGACCCTGATCCACCCGCGCACCATCGAGATCGCCAACAAGGCCTTCTCGCCCTCGGAGGACGAGGTCGCGTGGTCGCACAAGATCATCGAGGCGCACGCCGCGGCCATGGCCGAGGGCAAGGGTGTCGCCGTCTTCGAGGGCAAGCTGATCGAGAACCTGCACGTCGAGAGCGCCAAGCGCATCGTCGCGCTGGCCGAGGCGGTGGCGGCGCGCGAGAAGAGCGAGGCGGCGGCGCAGTAGGGGCGGTCGATCCGGCGTCTGTAGTGTGCCCTCTGTCTTGGTCGGTTGCGTTCGTTCGCTACGTCGCGGGCCTCATGCTTCGACAGGCTCAGCATGAGGTCGGCCCTTTGGGCCGTTCGTGGTTACCTTCCCGGCCTGTCACCACCTCATCCTGAGCCTGTCGAAGGATGAGGAGCACGGCCTCTCGTCAACGCATTCGGCACGTCGGCATGAGCAAGACCAACCCCGGCAACTTCTTCGAGGACTTCCGCCTCGGCCAGACGCTGCGGCACGCCACGCCGCGCACCTTGGGCGAGGGCGAGCGGGCCTTCTACGTCGCGCTCTACGGGGCGCGCTTCGCGATCCATTCGTCGGACGTCTTTGCAAGCAAGATCGGCCTGCCGCGGGCGCCGCTCGACGACCTCCTGGTGTTCCACACGGTCTTCGGCAAGACCGTGCCCGACGTCTCGCTCAATGCCGTGGCCAACCTCGGCTACGCCGGCTGCGTCTTCGGCAAGCCGGTCTATCCGGGCGACACGCTCTCGACCACGAGCCGGGTGATAGGCCTCAAGGAGAACTCGAACCGCAAGACCGGGGTCGTCTATGTCCACTCGACCGGGATCAATCAAAGGGGCGAGACGGTGCTCGACTACCGGCGCTGGGTCATGGTGCGCAAGCGCGACGAGGCCGCGCCGGCACCGGAGCCGGTCGTCCCGAACCTGCCCGAGGCGGTGCCGCTCGCCGAGCTGCAGCTGCCCGCTGGACTTGATCCATCCGGTTACGATTGGGCGCTGGCCGGATCGGCAGCGGCCTGGGACGACTACCAGGTCGGCGAGAAGATCGACCACGTCGACGGCATGACGGTGGAGGAGGCCGAGCACCAGCTGGCGACGCGGCTCTATCAGAACACCGCCAAGGTCCACTTCAACCAGCACAGCGAGAAGGACGGCCACTTCGGCCGCCGCATCGTCTACGGCGGCCACGTCATCTCGATCGCCCGGGCGCTCAGTTTCAACGGCCTGGCCAACGCCGTCCGCGTCGCCGCGATCAACGGCGGGCGTCATGCGGCGCCGACCTTCGCCGGCGACACGGTCTATGCCTGGTCCGAGGTGCTGGAGCGCCACGAGATCCCGGGGCGCCGGGACGTCGGCGCGCTGCGCCTGCGCACGGTCGCGACCAAGGACCGGCCCTGTGCCGACTTCCCCTATCAGGGGGCGGAGGGCAAGCTCGACCCGGCCGTCGTGCTCGATCTCGATTACACGGTGCTGCTGCCGCGGCGCTAGTACGCTGCCCCTAAGAGCGAGACCAATGACCCATCCTTCGAGACGCCCGGCTTCGCTAAAGCTACGCCGGGCTCCTCAGGATGAGGAAGGCGTTTTATATCAACAAGCTACAACCTCATGCTGAGGAGGCCCGAAGGGCCGTCCCGCGCGCGAAGCAGGCGGCCTTGGCCGCCAAGCATGGGCGGCAGGGCTATAAACTTCGAACTCTGGCGCAATTGGGGGACGGGCCCCGGAAGCACCGGACCCCACAAAACCACATATTGTGAAAATTTCGCGACGGCCACAAAATTTGGTTGTTGCGGCCAGCGACTCGTGCTAAATGATGAGGCGCCGGGTGCAACGAGGAACTCGTTGCGCGGTGCCCTGGAGAAGGCACGACCCCGACGCCTCATGGAGCCGGTGAGGGCTCCTGCACAGGGAGGCGGCGGGGTTTTTTTCGTCTGCTCGGTCCGCGGCAGGGCCTGGCGGCCTTGCTGCGTTCCGGGCGGACGACGGAAACCGGGTGACCGAAGTCAGCGGTATCCGTACCCGCCGAAGAACCACTGTCGACACTCATCCAGCTGCTCCGACAGCGCACCGGCCGAGGCCGGTAAGGAAGCGCTTTTGGGAGCGAACTCCCGAAAACGCGACCAAACGCTCCGATGGGCAGAAGGCGGTCCCGGAGGATCGCCCGAAGGTCCATCTGCTGCGGCGCTGCCCGAAGGCGTCGCCAAGCGTCCGGAGCTTCTCGGATCCGGGGTCATGACGGGCCGAAGCCTGACATGACCGATCGGTTCCGCCGCCGACCGCGCCGCCGCGACCCCCGAAGGGACCGACGGCGGACTTCGTCGAAGAGCCAGAGGCGCGCAGGTCGACTCTGGTCCTCCACACCGGCGAAGACTGCAGAGCAGTTCCGCCGGTTTCGCCGGACCGAGAAAGAGACGAAGGGCAAGGCCCCCGACGCTTCACCGGTCCCCCGGATCGTACCCTTTTGCGTTCAAGCCTGGGACCGAAGCCCCCGGCGGAACGCTGATCGGGATCGACCCGACGCTTCCGCGTGCAAAGTCAGGGTCGGCGAATTCCCATTTCTCAGCAAGTGTAATATCGGGTCAAGACAAGGAATTCTGTGCATAATTGGCGAATGATTTGCACAGCACCCGCAGGACTGCTCCACAGACTTACCCACAAGGCGCTATTCTATCGCTTTGCTGCGGCAGTCATTGTGGCGCCCGTCGAGCCGGACACCAGGCCGGGACGGCGTCACCGGGGGCCCGCGTTGACTCATGCTGCGTTGCGATCTAAATCAGGTGCGACAATCCCTTGCGCCGTCTTGTGTGAAATGCGACGGCCGCCGCCTCGTTGCCATGCCCGTCGAGGAAGCCTTTGATGTCAAGCGGTAACCGGCCACTCTCGCCGCACCTGCAGGTCTACCGCTTGCAATGGACCATGCTGCTGTCGATTTCGCACCGCATCACGGGCGTCGGCCTGGCGGTGGGCACCCTGCTGCTGGTCTACTGGCTCG
>JBHJOF010000119.1:0-8390 GCA_050330055.1 Kiloniellales bacterium | reverse complement strand
AGATGATGGAAGCAGAAGGCCGCCTTCCCGATATGCTGGTCGCCGCAGTGGGCGGTGGCTCGAATGCCATCGGCCTTTTCCATCCCTTCCTCGATGACAAGGATGTCGAGATCGTCGGTGTTGAAGCGGGCGGACATGGCCTCAAGGGCAAGGAACATTGCGCGTCGCTGACAGCTGGAAAGCCCGGCGTCCTGCATGGCAACCGCACCTACCTCTTGCAGGATGATGACGGCCAGATCTTCGAGGGCCACTCGATTTCGGCCGGCCTCGATTATCCTGGCATCGGCCCTGAACATTCCTGGCTGAAGGAAGCCGGCCGCGTCAGCTACGTGCCGATCATGGATGACGAGGCGCTCGAAGCCTTCCAGCTCCTGTGCCGCGTCGAAGGCATCATCCCTGCCCTCGAACCCTCCCATGCACTTGCAGAAGTGATCAAGCGCGCACCGAAAATGTCGAAGGACAAGATCATCGTCATGAATTTGTGCGGCCGCGGCGACAAGGACATCTTCTCCGTAGGCAAGCTACTGGGCTACGAGCTCTGACAGCGGACCGGCGCGGCCATGATCGAATTCCACGTCACCTATGCCAGTGAGGATGATGCAGCCCAGTCTGCCGCGCGCATGATCGAGGAGCGCCTGGCGGCCTGCGCCAACATCATTCCGCAGATACGCTCGCTTTACCGCTGGCAGGGCCGCATCGAGGATGAATATGAGACACTTGCCATTTACAAGACTTCGGAGGAAAAGGCGGAGCAACTCGCCATCCAGCTGGCAGCCACCCACCCCTATGACACGCCTGCCATCATACGCCACGACAACGTAACAGCCAATTCCGCCTATGAGGATTGGATCAGGGAAGAAACGAAATCCGAATGAAACCGACCCGTATAGACAAGCGCCTTGCCCGGTTGAAGGAAGAGGGCCGCCCGGCGCTCGTGACCTTCATCATGGCTGGTGATCCCGACACCGAGACCTCGCTCGAGATTCTCAAGGCGCTGCCGGACGCAGGCGCGGACCTCATCGAAATCGGCATGCCATTCTCCGATCCAATGGCAGACGGCCCGGCGATCCAGAAGGCCGGCCAGCGAGCACTGGCTGCCGGCCAGACGCTTCGCAAGACGCTGAAGATGGTGTCCCGGTTCCGCAAGGACGACAAGACTACGCCAATCATCCTGATGGGCTATTATAATCCCATCTACATTTATGGTGCGGAGAAATTCGCCACCAAGGCGAAGTCGGTTGGCGTGGACGGCCTGATCATTGTCGATCTGCCGCCAGAGGCTGACGACGAATTGTGTCTTCCCGCCCGTGATGCCGGAATCAATTTCATCCGTCTTGCAACACCGACTACCGACGACAAGCGCCTGCCCAAGGTGCTGAGCAACACCTCGGGCTTCGTCTACTACGTCTCGATCACAGGCATCACCGGCACCCGCTCGGCCGCGACTGCCGAGGTCGAGAGCGCAGTTCAGCGCCTGAAGCGCCACACCGACCTGCCGATTGCCGTCGGCTTCGGCATCAGGACGCCGGAGCAGGCGCGCGCGATCGCCGCCAGCGCCGACGCGGCGGTGGTCGGCTCGGCACTGGTCGACACCGTCAAGGCCCACCTCGACAAGGATGGAGGCGCCTCGCCCGGGCTGATCGACGAGGTGCTGGGCTTCGTGCGGCGACTTGCAGATGGCGTGCGCGGCAGCAAGCGGTAGAGCAGCGCGGCGATGAACTGGATCTCCAACTTCGTCCGCCCGAAGATCAGGGCACTGGTCAAGAAGGCAGAGGTCCCGGAGAATCTCTGGGAGAAGTGCCCGGCCTGCCAGGCCATGATCTTCCACCGCGAGCTGGAGGCGAGCCTCAGGGTCTGTCCGCACTGCGGCCACCACATGCGGATCGACGCCAAGAAGCGCCTTTCCACGCTGTTCGACGACGGAGAATACTCGCGAATCGAGCTGCCGGAGACGCCGCTCGATCCGCTCAAGTTCCGCGACAGCAAGCGCTATAGCGACCGGCTGCGCGACGCGGCTGCGCGCACCGGCGAGAAGGAGGCGATCATCGTCGCCCACGGCAAGATGGGCGGCCAGCCGATCGTCATCGCCGCCTTCAACTTCGGCTTCATGGGCGGCTCGATGGGTATCGCCGTGGGCGAGGCGCTCCTCGCCGCCGCGCGCCTCGCCGTGCTGCAGGAAGCGCCGCTGCTGGTGGTGCCGTCCTCCGGCGGCGCGCGCATGCAGGAGGGTATTCTCTCGCTGATGCAGATGCCGCGCACGGTGATCGCGGTCGATATGGTCAAGGAAGCGGGCCTGCCCTACATCGTGCTGCTGACCGACCCGACCACCGGCGGCGTTTCCGCCTCCTTCGCCATGCTGGGCGACATCGCCATCGCCGAGCCCGGCGCGGTGATCGGCTTCGCCGGCGCCCGCGTCATCGAGGAGACCATACGCGAGACCCTGCCGGAGGGCTTCCAGCGCGCCGAATACCTGCTGGAGCACGGCATGATCGACATGGTGGTGCCGCGCCGCGAGCTGCGCGACACCATCATCCGCCTGCTGCGCCTGCTGCAGGACCGGGCGCCGCCGGCCGAGGTGGTGCCGCTCGGCACGCGCGGCAAGCCTCAAGCCTCAGCGAAACCAAAGACCAACAGCGGACACGACCCTGCCCACAGCGACGCCGAACCTGGTGCCAGCGCATCCGTCGAGTGACATCGTCCTCGACCGCCTGACCCGGTTACACCCCAAGATCATCGACTTGTCGCTCGGCCGCGTCGAGCGGCTGCTGGCGCGCCTCGACAACCCCGAGCGGCGGCTGCCGCCGGTGGTCCACGTCGCCGGCACCAACGGCAAGGGCTCGGTGATCGCCTTCCTGCGCGCCATGCTGGAGGCGGCGGGCCACCGCGTGCATGTCTATACCTCGCCGCACCTGGTGCGCTTCCACGAGCGCGTCCGCCTCGCGGGAGAGCTGATCGCGGAGGCCGAACTGGTGGCCCTCCTGGAGGAGTGCGAGGCGGCCAACGGCGGCGATCCCATCACCTACTTCGAGATCACCACGGTCGCCGCCCTGCTCGCCTTCGCGCGCCATCCGGCCGACGTGGTGCTGCTGGAGACGGGCTTGGGCGGCCGGCTCGAAGCCACCAACGTGGTGGCGCAGCCGCGCCTTGCCGTCATCACCCCGGTCTCGATCGACCATGTGCAGTACCTCGGCCAGACGGTGGCCGATATCGCTTTCGAGAAGGCCGGCATCCTGAAGCCCGGCGTCGAGGCCGTGGTGGCGCCGCAGCCGGAGGCCGCGCTGGCGGTGATCGAGCGCCAGGCCGCCAAGGTCGGCGCGCCGCTGCAGCGCGGTGGAGTCGAGTGGCACTTTGCCGCCGAAGCCGGGGGCTTCCGCTTCGACTCGCAGGCCGGCGGCCGGCTCTGGCCGCGCCCGGCGCTGCTGGGCGAGCATCAGATCGAGAATGCCGCCTGCGCCGTCGCCTGCGCCGAGCGCCTGGCCGCCGACTTCGGGCTCGACGAGGACAGAATCGCGACCGGCCTCAGGACCGTGCAGTGGCCCGGCCGCATGCAGCGCCTGGAGCAGGGCCGGCTCGCCGCGCTGGTCCCCGAGGGCTGGGAGCTGTGGCTCGACGGCGCGCACAACGCCGCCGCCGGCGACGCGCTGGCCCGTGTCATCAGGACCTGGGACGACGGCACGAACAGGCGGCCGCTGCACATGATCTACAGCATGCTCAACACCAAGGCGGCCGAAGACTTCCTGCGCCCGCTGGTGCCGCTCGCCGACAGCCTGCACGCGCTGACCATCCCCGGCGTCGCCGCCAGCCTGACCGCCGACGAAGCGGTCGCGCACGTGGCCGCACTCGGCCACCGCGCGATCCGCCAGGACAGCCTGCAGAGCGCGCTCGAGGCCGTCGCCGCCGCCGCGCGCGTAGCGCCCGGCGCCCCCGGCCGCATCCTGATCTGCGGCTCGCTCTACCTGATCGGCCACGTCCTGGCCGAGAGCGGGTAACGCTCGTCCCCATTGTCATGGCCGGGTTGACCCGGCCATCCAGTACAGCGGAGCAACAAACGCTGGATGCCCGGATCAGGTCCGGGCATGACACCGAGGCGAGTTGGAATTTGAGGCTCGTTCACACTGACCGTCATGGTCGGCGAAGGCCGACCATCCACGGGTTTGTTTTCGGGTTGGTACCGGATCAGCCGCCTGCCAGCCAATGATCGTGGCGGGCACCAGTTGCGACCGCAGCAAAGAAACTCGTGGATGGTCGGCCTTCGCCGACCATGACGGCGTGGGCTGTTGCAACGATCTCATGGTGCGCGGATCGCCCAAAACGAAAGCCCCGCCACGAAGGGCGGGGCTCGCATGTTCGTATGAAACGCTGTGGCGCGTTACAGCACCGACTCGACCCACTCGGCGAGCTGGTTCTTCGGCAGGGCGCCGACCTTGGTCGCGGCCACCTCGCCGTCCTTGAAGAGGATCAGCGTCGGGATGCCGCGCACGCCGTACTTCTGCGGCGTCATGGGGTTCTCGTCGATGTTGACCTTGGCGATCTGCACCCGCCCATCCATCTCCGTGGCGATTTCCTCCAAGGCTGGCGCGATCATCTTGCAGGGCCCGCACCATTCGGCCCAGAAGTCGACCAGGACCGGAACGTCGGCCTTCAACACGTCATTCTCGAAGCTGTCATCGCTGACGGGTTTGCTGCTCATAGCATCATCCCTATGACCTGTGGATGGATCGCGCCCAGATACGCCCAAGGAAACGATCGGAGTGCGCGCAAGGGAGGCGCGCTCGGGCCTTTCCAACTTTAACCAACTTAGGGACCGCCCCGGCAGAGCGTCAAGGTTCGTGGCTGTGGAGCATTGCATCGCTGATCTGCATCAGACGCGGGCCGTCGGTCCAGAGCAGCAGGCAGCGTACCGGAAGCTCGGGATAAATCCTTTGTAGAACAGCATGATAGCTCGCCATCTGCCGTAGGTACAAAGCAGGAACATCGGCCTCGTCAAGGGGCGGCGGACGGTTGGTCTTGTAGTCCACCACCAGCACCTCGTCCGACGTTACCACCAGGCGGTCGACCTGGCCCGAAACAACCCGGGCATGCGCCCCCGCATCGTCTTCGAGCAGGCCGACGATCGGCACCTCGGCGCGGCTGCCCGGCCCAAAGAGCGGCGCGAAGCCCGGCTCGTCGAGCACCGCCAGGGTCTCGAACAGGATCTCCCCCTGCTGGTCGGGCGACAGCTCGTGCAGCGGCTGCGCCAGGTAGCGCCGGCCGGCTTCGAGCCGGCGCGCGTGCGGCAGGTCGGGCAGGCTTTGCAGCAGTCGGTGGATCAGGCGGCCGCGGTGATAGCGATAGCCCTGGTCGGGGCCGAGCGGCGAGCGCACCGCCGGCTCCTCGACGCTGGGCCGCGACGGCGCCAGCGGCCGCGGCGGGCGGGGCTCGGCAGCCGGCGGCTCGCTCGCCCAGTCGGGCAGCGCCATATCGGGGATGCCGATCTCGGGCGCTTCCAGCGCTCTCTCGGGCAACGCAACCTGCGGCTCGCTGAGGCGCCAGCCGGGGCCGGCCCAGCCGCCTTCGATCACACCCGTGAAGTCGAACTCCACCGGCTCGGCGATATCGGACAGCGCGCTTTCCGCCAGCCTGTACCAGCAATCGTCCGGTGCGGCGCGCCGGCCGTTCCAGCCGCAGATGTAGAGCCGATCCTCGGCGCGCGTCATGGCGACATAGAGCAGGCGGCGATACTCCTGCGCGCGCGCCAGCGTCGCCGCCGCCCGGGCGCCCGCCGCAGCCGGACCGTCGTAGGCCTGGCGCAGCGGCCAGAGCAAAGCACCGCGCGCGTCCTTGCCGTTCTGCTCCAGCCACAAGAGGCCGCGCACCGGCGGGGCCACCTGCAGCGTGTCGGGCAGGAACACCACGGGCGCCTGCAGGCCTTTGGCGCCGTGCACGGTCATGACGCGCACCGCGTCCTGGCCCTGCTCCAGGTCGCGCTTGACCTCCTGCGCCGCCGCCTCGAGCCAATGCAGGAAGCCCTCCAGCGAGGGCACGTGCTCGCGCTCGTAGGCGAGCGCCTGGTTGAGGAACTCGTCGATCGGGTCGTTCGCGTCCGGGCCCAGGCGCGCCAGCAGACGCTCTCGCCCGCGGCCCGGCCCCAGCACCTCGGCAAAGAGCTCGAAGGGCCGCAGGTAGTCAGCCTTGGCCTGCAGGCTGGCCAGCCTTTCATGGGTTTCAGCGAAAGCCGGGTCGTCGCCGACCTTCCGCTTCAACGATGCCCAGAGGCGGCCATCGCGGTCGTAGGCCAGCGTGAAGAGCTGCTCCTCGCCGAGCCCGATCAGCGGGCCCTTCAGCACCGTCGCCAAGGTCAGATCGTCGTCGGGCAGCAGCAGGCTGCGGCCGAGCGCCACCAGGTCCATGACGGCGAGCTGGTCGGTCAGCACCATGCGGTCGACGCCGGCCACCGGCACGTCGAGCCGCTTCAGCTCGCGCACCAGCTCCTCGACGAACTCGTTGCGCCGGCGCACCAGCACCAGGATATCCTCCGGCCGCAAGCGTCGCCCTTTGGACTCGAGGCGGGACTCGGGATCGCCGGCCCCGGCCGGATCGCGGGTCCAATGCCAGATCTTGCGCGCGATCAGGCGGGCGAGCCTCGTGCGCGGCGGCAGGCCGAGCGCCGTGGCACCCGTAGCGTCTTGCGTTGCCAGCGGCGGCGACCAGGGCTCGACCGCGTCGCCCTCGGCCGGATCGGCGGGCGGCCAGAGCTCGACCAGGCCGGCCTGGCCGACGCGGACAGGATCGTGCGACACGGCGGCCTCGCCGAACAGCACGCCGTCCTGCGCGCGGGCCTGCGCGAAAACGCAGTCGACGGCGCGCAGCACCGCCGCGGTGGAGCGGAAGGACACGTCGAGCTCGACGCGGTCGAGCCGCTGCATGGCCGCCAGCGCCTTGCCCGCGAAGTGCGCGCGCATGGCGTCGAAGGCGGCCGGGTCGGCACGCTGGAAGGAATAGATCGACTGCTTGGCGTCGCCCACCGCGAAGACCGTGCGCAGGTAGTCGCGCCGCCCCTCGCCGGCGAAGAACTCAGCGGTCAGCGCCTCGATCACCGACCACTGGTCGGGGCTGGTGTCCTGCGCCTCGTCGAGCAGGATGTGGTCGAGGCCGCCGTCGAGCTTGTAGAGCACCCAGGGCGCGATGCCTGGCCGGCGCAAGAGGTTGCGCGTCTCCAGGATCAGGTCGTCGTAGTCGAGCAACGCCCGCGCCCGCTTGTGCCGTTCATAGGCGGCGAGCACGGCATCGCCAAGCCGCAGCAGCGCCGCCGTCGCCTCGGCCACCGTGACGGCGCGCAGCTTGGCGCGCACTTGGTCGAGGCGCGCCGCCTCGCTTTGCAGGATCGCGTCGGCGCCGGGCGCAGCGCCGAGCGCTTCCTTGTGGATCAGCTTTGCGAAGACGTCGCCCTCGCCCTTGTCCTTGAAGAAGGCGCAGAGATAGTCGTCGAAGCGCGCGACGCGATTGTCGGGCTCTTCGAGCCACGACGCGATGATTGCACCGCGCTCCTTGTCGGTCTTTGTGCCCTTGTCGAGCATGGCCTTGAGCGTAAAGCGCAAGCCCATGAGATCGAGCGCCGCGTCGTCGCAGGCTGCTTCCAGGACGCTGGCCGCACTGTCCTCCGCGGTGACACCGAGCACGCGCCGCACGCGCGCGATCATGCCGTCGATACCCTGCGTGCGGCGCAGTTGTGCGAGGCGGCCGCGCTCCCTGATGAGCTCGGCCATCAGGTCGGTGAAGCCGCTCTCCTGCGCATGAGCCGTCACGATCCGGAGCGCCTCGGCCAGCTCGGGCCTGTCAGAGGCTGCGGCCAGCACCTCCTCGCGCGCCTGTTCCAGCATCTCGGCGGCCGACTGCTCGTCGAGGATCTGGAAGTGCGGCGGCACGCCGGCCTCGAGCGGGAAGCGGCCGAGCAGCGACTGGCAGAAGGCGTGGATGGTCTGGATCTTCATGCCGCCCGGCACGTCGAGCACGCGGGCGAAGAGGCGGCGTGCCTCGGCCAGTTTCTCATCATCGGGCGCCTGGCCGAGCAGGACGGCGACCTCGGCCGCCACGTCGTTCGCCTTGCCGGCGGCCCAGCCGGCCAGGCGGTCGGCCAGGCGGTTGGCCATCTCGGCGGCTGCCGCCTTGGTAAAGGTGAGGCAGAGGATGCGCCCGGGCGGCGTGCCGTGCAGCATCAGGCTCAGCACCCGGTCGGTCAGCACCTTGGTCTTGCCGGTGCCGGCCGAGGCCGCGACCCAGACCGAGGCGCCTGGTGTCGCGGCGCGGCGCTGTGCGTCCTCCGCCTTGGCCTGCTTGGCGGCGCGCTCGACCCCTGGTCCGTCGGCGGCGGTCACGCGGGTTCCTCCGGGCCGGCGCTCGCCGCCCACTCC
>JBHJOF010000118.1:0-7996 GCA_050330055.1 Kiloniellales bacterium | reverse complement strand
CTCGGCGCCGTAGAGCTCCTCGACCAAGGGGCTCTCGACGAAGCCGAGGCCGACCGCGTTGACCCGCACCGTGGGCCCGAGCTCCAGCGCCGCACACTTGGTCAGCATCAACAGCCCGGCCTTGGCGCAGCAGTAGTTGACCGCGTCCTTGCGCCCCTCCAGGCCCGTGAGCGCCGCGATGTTGACGATGCAGCCGCCGCCGTTCTCCAGCATCGCTTGGCCGGCCTGCTGCGTCAGCAGGAAGGGAGCCTTGAGGTTGACGGCGAGCACGCTGTCCCACTCGTCCTCGCTCATGGCCAGCAGCGGGCCGTCGCGATTGATGCCGGCGTTGTTGACCAGCACGTCGAGGCCGCCCAGACCCTGCAACGCCGCGTCCATCGTCTGGCGACAGCCGGCCGCCATGCCGAGGTCGCCCGGCGCCGCCACGACAGCGTCTCCCGAGGCGAGCTGTGCCAGGGCCGTGTCGACCGATTGCTGGGACGTGCCATTGACCGCGACCCGCGCGCCCGCGGCCAGGAAGGCCTCGACAATCGCGCGGCCGACGCCGCGCGTGCCGCCGGTCTCCAGCACCCGCTTGCCCGTGAAGTCCATGGCTGTCTCTCCTGCTCTATGACTGCGCCATGCTAGCGCTGATACGGGCGAAGTCCGAAACCCGTGATGCGACTCCGCACTGACGGCTAGACTGCCGCCATGTCCACGCAAGCCGACCAGCTCCTCGCCCTGATCGCCGCCGACCACTGGCGCATGACCTGCCTGCAGGCGGTGGCAGCGCTGGGCTTGCCGGATGGCTGGATCAGCGCGGGCTTCGTGCGGGCGGCCCTGTGGGACCATCTGCACGGCCATGCGACGCCGATGCCGCTCAACGATATCGACGTCATCTACTTCGAGCCCGATGATCTCGATCCGGCGACGGATGTCGTACTGGAAGCGCGGCTGAGCGAGCGCCTGCCCGGCCCACCCTGGCAGGTGCGCAACCAGGCCCGAATGCACCTGCGCAACGGCGACGCGCCCTACCGCTCCATCGAGGACGCCCTCTGCCACTGGCTGGAGACGCCCACCGCGGTCGCCGCCCGGCTGGGTGATCACGGAATGCTTGAGCTGCTGGCACCGCTCGGCCTCGACGATCTTTTCACGATGACGGTGCGGCCGACGCCGCATGCCCGCGCCAGGCGCCTGGCCGACTACCGCGCCCGCCAGGCCGAGAAGGACTGGACGGCGCGCTGGCCCAAGGTGCGGGTGCTGTAGAGAAAGAACCTGCCCCTTTTTTTGCACAGGCCGGCGGCAACTCCTGTGGAACCGTCAGCCGGCAACCGCGTTGGTTTGCTTCGGAAGCGGTGGCCGTGCCCCCCATTGTCACGCCTGGTCCACTGCTTTTACTGCCGTGCCAAGAAGGCAGTCCTGGCAGGCGGGCTCCGCCGATCATCCCCGAGTGCAAGCGGCGCCCGTCAAGTCGGCAGTCCGGCAAGCGGGCCCGCTCTCCTCCCCCCAAAAGCGTGTGGGCCCGCTTGCCATCTCACGCCGTCCGTGGCGGGGGGGATCAAACGATATCCAGGCCCTCGCAGGTCAGCACCAGCTCCTCGATGGCGACGTCGTTGGTCGTGGCCGAGAGCTCGGGCCCCCTGTACCTGGTCGGCCAGGCGTTCAGCAGGCGCCACTCCTGGGCCACGGTCGTGCGGTCCTCCGACTGCAGCTGCACCGTCACGTCGCGGCGCTCCGGCATGCCGTCGCGCGCCGTGCGCAGCCAGTCGAACAGATCGTTCGAGCCAATCACGCCCCGCTTCAGGGTGATTTCGCCGACCTTCGCCAGGCCCGGCAGCTTGCGCGGCGCGTTCCTACGCTCGTTGCCGTTGCGATACTCGATGACCTGGACCTCGAGCGACAGGCCGGTGACCTCGGCGAAGCCGCCCCGCACGCTGCCCTCGTCACCGGTGCCCAGGTTGACCAGGAAATTGAACCGGCTGTAGGGGTTCTCGCGAAATACCGCCACGGTTCCTCTCCTTTCACGCCCCAATCATTGCGTTCCGCCCGCCTCACCTATCTGCTGGGCGCCGTCACAGCCACTCGAAGCGCTCGTAGCTCAGCTCGACCTCCTCATAGGCCAGGCCGCCTTCGAGCGCGTCGAAATCCGGCCCGCTCCAGCGGCAGGGCCAGCAGTCCAGGAAGCGCCAGCGGTTGACCGGCTTGGCGCCCGGCGCCGGCAGCTGCAGGAGCTCGACCGTTCGGCGGTCGTCCTTGCCGTCGAGGATGGCGCGGCGCCAGTGGTAGAGATCCTTGGAGCGGCTGAGCGCGCGGCGCAGCACCAGCGTTTCCGTCTCCGCCTCGCCCGCCACCTTGCGCCGGCTGCGCGGCTCGTCGCCCTCGCGCACCTGCAGGATCTCGCTCGCATCGCCCAGGCCGCTGACGCTGCAGAAGCCGATCTCCAGGTCGCCGACGATCACCAGGAAGTGCAGGTTGGGCAGCGGCTCGTCCCAGGCGGCGGATGAGGGTGCGGATTCGGTGCGGCGGAAATCGACCAGCAGATCGGCGGTACGCACGAAGGCCGCGTAGCCGGCCGCCGGGGCCGCGACCGCCACCACCGCCGCGCCCTTGTAGCGCCCCAGCGCGCTCAGGAAGGAGGTCTCGAGGTTGGCATAGCGGTCGTGCGAGTCGCGCACCGCGCTGCGCCGGCCGAAGAGGGCGTCGGCCTCGTCGAAGAACAACAGCGCCTTGGCCGCGTCGGCGCGTGCGAAGAGCGCCTTCAGGGTCTTCTCGGTCTCGCCGATGCCTTTCGAGACGACCTCCGACAGGTCGATACGCTGCAATTTCAGCCCGCGCGCCTTGGCCAGGCGCTCGGCGACCAGGGCGCGTTCGGCCGCATCGGCGCCGTCCAGCGCCACGCGCAAGCCGGCGCCGCGCGCCGCGATCTCCTCGCCGGCGCGCAGCAGCGCGTCGATCTTCTTGGCGTCGAACGCGAGCCTGACCGGTGCTGGACGCTCCGGCATGGCGAGCCTCTCCCCCCGCTTTTGCCGCTACTGCAGCACGCAAACGATCGGGGCGCAAGCGGGCTGCCTGGGACAATCGTTGGCGACCATGCAATGCCCAGGAGGACTCTTCTTTCACCCTCGCCCTCCCAACGCTTCGCGTTGGGCCCCTCCCTCTCCCCTCCGAGGGAGAGGGGAACAGACCGTCGCGCTGTAAATTCCCTCTCCCTTGAGGGGAGAGGGAGGGGCCCAAGCGGCCGAAGGACGCTTGGGAGGGTGAGGGTGGTGAAATGAAAAGGGTGATTCGACGCCAGCCGCGCCCCGATCAGCCCCTGAGCGTCCCGCCGGTGGCCTTCTCGACCTGTGCCACGATCTTGGCGGAGACCGCTTCGATCTCGGCGTCGGTCATGGTGCGCTCGGTCGGCTGCAGGGTGACGGCGATGGCGAGCGACTTCTTGCCCTCGCCCAGGCCCTTGCCCTGGTAGAGGTCGAAGACCTCGACCGACGTGATCAGCGCCTTGTCGGCGCCCTTGGCGGCGCGGATCAGCTTCTCGGCCGGCACGTCCTGGTCGACCACGAAGGCGAAGTCGCGCTCGACCGGCTGGAAGGGCGACAGCGTCAGCAGCGGCTTGGCCTTGCCGCTCGTCTTGCCCTTGGGCACCTTGGGCTCCGGCACGCGCTCCAGGAAGATCTCGAAGGCGACCGCCACGTCCTTCAGGCCGAGCGCGCGCAGCACGCGCGGATGCAGCTCGCCGAAGTTAGCCAATACATTCGGGCCAAGGCGCAGCACGCCGGAGCGGCCGGGATGGTAATAGCCCGGCGCGTCAGTCGTGACCTGCAGGTTGTCGACCGGCGCATCGCAGGCGGTCAGCACGGCGAGCGCGTCGCCCTTGGCATCGAAGGCGTCGACCGGCTGCTGCGGCACCGCCCAGTGACGGCGGCCGCGGCGGCCGCTGCGCAGGCCGGCGGCGACCAGGAGCTGGCCCTCGGGCGTGTCGTCGAGGTAGTGCGGCCCGACCTCGAAGAGCGCCGAATCGCCGAGCCCGCGGTCGGCGTCGCGCGCCGCCGCCTGGATCAGGTTGGGCAGCGCCGAGGGCCGCATGACGTCGAGGTCGCTGGAGATCGGGTTGGCCAGCGCCAGACTGTCCGGCAGTTCGCCGAACAGCGCCGCCGTGCCGCGCGCCATGAAGGAGTAGGTGACTGCCTCGTAGAGCCCGCGCCAGGCGAGCGCCGTGCGCGCCGCCGAGACACGGCGCTGGCGCATATTGAGCGCCGGCAGCGGCAGCGTGGTGTCGAGCTCGAGCGCCGACTGCGGGATGTGCTCGTAGCCGTGAATGCGCAACACCTCCTCGACCAGGCAAGCCTCGCCCTCGACGTCGCGGCGCCAGGACGGCACCTGACAGGTAAGCGTGTCGTTCTTGCCGCTCTCCACCTTGAAGCCGAGCGCGGTCAGGATGCGCGCCTGCTCGGCCGCCGGCACGGCGACGCCGCCGAGCGCCTCGACCCGCGCAGCGCGCAGGCTGACGGAACGGCGCCAGTCGGGGATGCTGCCGGCCGCAACCGGCTCGCTCGCCTCGCCGCCGCAGAGCTCGAGGATCAGGCGCGCCGCCACCTCGACGCCCCAGCGCGCCGATTCGGGATCGAGGCCGCGCTCGAAGCGATAGCGCGCGTCGGAGATGATGCCGAGCTTGCGGCCGGTGACGGCGGTGCGCACGGGGTCGAACAGCGCGACCTCGAGGAACACGTTGGTGGTCGCCTCGGTTACGCCACTCTCCTCGCCGCCCATGACGCCGCCGATGCCGTGCGGGCCGTTGTCGTCGGCGATCACCGTCATGCCCGAGTCCAGCGTGTAGGACTTGCCGTCGAGCGCCAGTATCTCCTCGCCGTCGCGCGCCATGCGCATGGTGAGGTCGCCCTTGACCTTGTCGGCATCGAAGACGTGCAGCGGCCGGCCGAGATCGAAGGTCACGTAGTTGGTGATGTCGACCAGCGCCGAGATCGGCCTGAGGCCGATGGCGCGCAGGCGGTCCTGCAGCCACTTGGGCGAAGGGCCGTTCCGCACATTGCGGAAATAGCGCCCGGCGACGTAAGGGCAGGCGCCTTCCAGGCCGGGCGGCAGGTCGCGACGCCAGGTCATGGGACTCTTGAAGCTGGCCGGCACAGCGCTCGCGTCGAAGGGCTTGAGCGTGCCGAGACCGGCCGCCGCCAGGTCGCGGGCGACGCCGTGCACGCCCAGGCAGTCGGCCCGGTTCGGCGTGACTCCGATGTCGATCACCGGGTCGTCGAGCCCGAGCAGCTTGGCGAAGGGCGTGCCGAGCGGCGCGTCCTCGGGCAGGTCGATGATGCCCTCGTGCTCGTTGGAGAGGCCCATCTCGCGCTCGGAGACCAGCATGCCGTTCGAGGCCTGGCCGCGGATCACGCCCGGCTTCAGCACCGTGTCGGTGCCGGGGATATGGCTGCCGGCCGGCGCGAAGACGCCCTTCATGCCGGTGCGCGCGTTGGGCGCGCCGCAGACCACCTGAACCTCTTCCTTGCCGGTGTCGACGATGCAGACGCGCAGGCGATCGGCGTCCGGATGCGGCCGTGCCTCCTTGACGTAGGCGACTGTGAAGGGCGCCAGCGCCGCCGCGCGGTCCTCCACCGATTCCAGCTCGAGCCCGATCATGGTGAGCCGGTCGGTGATCTCGCGAAGCGAGGCCTCCGTCTCCAGGTGGTCCTTGAGCCAGGACAGGGTGAACTTCATGGCCGTTTGCCCCGGGCTGCACCCGCGTCGCGCTCCTCACCCTTCGACAGGCTCAGGGTGAGGTGAGGAATCGGTGCCTTGCTCCCCTCCTCATGCTGAGCTTGTCGAAGCATGAGGCTCGCGCTTTCGACACCCGACGTGGCGGCCTCATGCTTCGAGACGGGCCTGTCGGCCCTCCTCAGCATGAGGTGTGTTTTGCTCCTTGAAGCAAAACACCTCACCCTGAGGAGCGGCCCGAAGGGACGCGCCTCGAAGGGTGAGCAAGCGATATCGATCACCATGACGGCGCCCTCACAAGCCGCGCACCAGGCTGGGCGCCTCGATCGGCACGAAGCCGTAGTGGCGCAGCCAGCGCAGGTCGGACTCGTAGAAGGTGCGGAGAGCGGGGATGCCATACTTCAGCATGGCGATGCGCTCGATCCCCATACCGAAGGCGTAGCCCTGGTAGCGCGTCGAATCGATGCCGCAGTTCTCCAGCACCTTGGGATTGACCATGCCGCAGCCGAGGATCTCCAGCCAGTCGCCGCCGGCGCCGATCTTCAACTCGCCGCCCTTGCGCGAGCAGCCGATGTCGACCTCGGCCGAGGGCTCGGTGAAGGGGAAATAGCTCGGCCGGAAGCGCACCGGCAGGTCGTCGACCGCGAAGATGGCGCGGCAGAATTCGACCAGCGTGCCCTTCAGGTGGCCCATGTGCGTGGTCTCGTCGACCACCAGTCCTTCGAGCTGGTGGAACATGGGCGAGTGGGTCGCGTCGTAGTCGGCGCGGAAGGTGCGGCCCGGCACGATGATGCGGATCGGCGGCTTCTGCACCTGCATGGTGCGGATCTGCACCGGCGAAGTGTGCGTGCGCAGCACCTTGCGCGTGCCGTCGGCCGCCTCGCGCAGGTAGAAGGTGTCCATCTCCTGGCGCGCCGGATGCTCGGCTGGAATGTTCAGCGCCTCGAAGTTGTGCCAGTCGTCCTCGATGTGCGGGCCCTCGGCGACCGAGAAACCCATCTCGCCGAAGATCGCCACCATCTCCTCGATGGTCTGGCTGACCGGGTGGATGCGGCCGACCTCGAAGGGCCGCGCCGGCAGCGAGACGTCGATGCGCTCCTCGGCCAGCCGCGCGTCGAGCGCGGCCGCGGCGAGCGCCGCCTTGCGCGCCTCGATGGCCTGGGCGACCTGGTCCTTGAGGGCGTTGAGCGCCTGGCCGGCGGCGCGGCGCGCCTCGGCGTCGAGGCCGCCCAGCGTCTTCATCAGCTCGGTGACGCGGCCCTTTTTGCCGAGCGCCGCAACGCGCGTGGCCTCGAGCGCCTGGAGATCGCCGGCTGCGGCGATCTCGCGCATCAGGTCCTTTTCGAGAGTGTCGAGCTTGTCCATGAACGCCCTGCCCGGTCTCTGCGGCTCGCCCCTGGGGACTCGCCGCGAGCGTCCGTGTCTGGGCGCCCGCGTCGAAGAGGGGCGGCCCGCCGGCGGCTAGCCCTTGAGCGCCGCCTGGGCCTGGTCGACCAGCGACTTAAAGGCGGCCGGCTCACGAATGGCCAGATCGGAGAGCACCTTGCGGTCGATCTCGATGCCGGCCTGCTTCATGCCGTTCATGAACTGCGAGTAGGTGATGCCGTGCTCGCGGACGCCGGCGTTGATGCGCTGGATCCAGAGCGCACGGAAGGTCCGCTTGCGGGCGCGGCGGTCGCGATAGGCATACTGCAGGCCCTTCTCGAGCCGTTCGAGCGCGATACGGTAGGCGTTCTTGCTGCGGCCGCGGTAGCCCTTGGCCTGCTTCAGCACCTTCTTGTGGCGTGCGTGGGTGGTGACGCCGCGCTTGACCCGTGCCATGGCGGTTCCCCCTTAGCCGTTCGGCAGCAGGAAGCGCTTGACGATCTTCGCGTCGGCGGCCGACATGATGGCGGTGCCGCGCGCGTTGCGCTTCATCTTGTTGGGGCGCTTGCGCATGCCGTGGCGCTTGCCCGCCTGGTTCATCCGCACCTTGCCGGTGCCGGTGAGGCGGAAGCGCTTCTTGGCGCCGCTCCGCGACTTCATCTTGGGCATTTCGCTGTCCTTTCGTCCGAGAGGCCGGTTATCCCTTACCCACCGGGGGCCGGAAACCGGGCGTTCCTGAGCGGCTGGGCATGCCCTTCAGCCGGACCGCTCGCCTTCGAAGGCGGCGGTTATAGCGGCCGATCCGGGCCCTGGCAAGGCCCGCAAGGGACCTTCGAAGTCCGCAGAGAGGTAGAGGAAGGCCCCTTTTTGGCGCTTCGCGCCAGCCCCCCTCCCGGCGCGGCGCGCCGGCCTCCCCCGCAAGGGGGGAGGC
>JBHJOF010000117.1:0-6712 GCA_050330055.1 Kiloniellales bacterium | reverse complement strand
CTCCTCGCCTGGCTCGCGCAGCTGCACGCGCATGTCGACCAGGCCGGGCGCCAGGCAGCGGCCGCCGCAGTCCACCACCTCGATGCCCTCGGGCACGCCGTCACCGAACAGGCCGGCCCCCAGGTCGGCGATTCGCGCGCCTTCGGTGAGCAGCGCCCCCGGCGCGTCGAGACCGCTGTCGGGATCGAGCAGGCGCGCGTTCACGTAGGCGACGCGACCAGCCGCTTTGCCGCCGTTGGCTCCACCCCCGTTGGTCCCAGGCTGGCCGCTCATCGGGCCGCGCGCACCTCTCGGCTTTCGAGCGCGGCATTGCGGCGCAGGGCGCGGGTCAGGGCGTCGAGGCAGGCCATGCGCACCGCCACGCCCATCTCGACCTGCTCGCGGATCACCGAGCGGTCGATGTCGTCGGCCACCTCGCTGTCGATTTCGACGCCGCGGTTCATCGGCCCGGGATGCATGATCAACGCGTCCGGCTTGGCCGCCTGCAGCTTCTCGTAGTCGAGGCCGAAGAAGCGGAAGTACTCGCGGATCGAGGGCACGAAGCTGCCGTGCATGCGCTCGGTCTGCAGCCGCAGCATCATGACGATGTCGCAGTCCTTCAGGCCCTCGCGCATGTCGATGAAGGGCTCGACGCCGAGACGCTCGACAGCCGGCGGCAGCAGGGTGGGCGGCGCAATGACGCGGACCTGGGCGCCCAGCGTGGTCAGCAGGTAGATGTTCGAGCGGGCCACCCGGCTGTGCAGGATGTCGCCGCAGATGGCCACCTTGAGGCCGCGCAGACTGCCGCGCCGGCGCCGGATGGTGAGCGCGTCGAGCAGCGCCTGGGTCGGATGCTCGTGGCTGCCGTCTCCGGCATTGATGACGGCGCAGTTGACCTTCTCGGACAAGAGCTTGACCGCGCCCGAATCGGGGTGCCGCACGATCAGCACGTCGGGCAGCATGGCGTTCAGGGTCATGGCCGTGTCGATCAGGGTCTCGCCCTTTTTGATCGAGGACCAGGCGATCGACATGTTGATGGTATCCGCCCCGAGCCGCTTGGCGGCCAGCTCGAAGGAGGTGCGGGTGCGGGTCGAGCTCTCGAAGAAGAGGTTGATGACCGTGCGGCCGCGCAGCAGGTCCTTCTTGCTCTGGCCCTGGCGGTTGACCTCGACGTAGCTTTCCGAGAGGTCCAGAAGGAACCCGATCTCCGCCGCCGATAGCCCCTCGATGCCAAGGAGATGGCGGTGCGGATAGCCGAGAGCGGCGAGGCTGTCCTCCGGGGCGGTCATTAAAGCGGCACTATGTCAGGGGGCCGGGCGAGTCGCAAGGCGCGCGGTGATGAGGCGGACGATGTCCAGGTAGAGGAACTCATCGCTGACCAGCTCCAGGCCGGCCTCGGCCAGGTAGCGCTCGGTGTGGCGGGTGAAGGTGGCGCCGTAGGCCAGCTCCTCCCAGGACTGCCAGAGGGTCATGCAGAAGCGCAGCAAGGGGCGGTTGGACAGGGTATAGTCGAGAATGCGGATTTCGCCGCCAGGCTTGCAGACGCGCGCCAGCTCGGCCAGCGCCGGCCGCTGCATGTCTTCGTCCAGCACGCAGAAGCTGAAGGCGGAGACTACGGCGTCGAAGGTCGCATCGGGAAAGCCGGTCTGCCGCATGTCCGCGGCGACAAGCTCGACCGGCCGGCCCAGGCGCCGGCTGCGCGCCGCGGCGCGGGCCAGCATGCCCGGGCTGGCGTCGAAGGCGACGACGCGCGCGCCCGCCGGATAGAAGGGAATGCTGCTGCCGGTGCCGGCGGCGGCATCGAGGATGGTGCCGCTCAGACCCTGGAACAGCCGCGGCCGCAGCCTGCGCTTGTAGATAATCTCCGCCAGGTCGGTTCGGTCGTATAGCGGCGCCAGACGGTCGTATCGTCGCCGGTTATCCATCATTTGACCCCTCGCTTGCCCCCGCCCGCTTGCTTGTGCAGCGGGCAATTGTCCCAATGTACATAGGGATTGTCCGAGTTTCTGCGCCATGCGGATGGATAAAAGGCGTGGCGAAGTTCCTCTTGCGGTCAAAGTGCCTTATACCTTGTTCCTCTATCCTGGTGCCCGCCCATCTGGTGCTTCGCTTGGACCTCGACCGTGAGGCGCTGGCGGCGAAGGATTCGGTGCGGCGCTGGTCCATAAATGACCAGCGAAAGCGGCCAAGGGCTCTACTGCAGCTTGCAACTGCAGGGCTCAACCGTCACCATACGAATGGACGGCGTGCCGGTTTTGGGGCGCGCGCTCCAGATGGCCTCGTGATCCGTCGAACGGTGCCAAGTGCCGGAGCTGGGCCGTGCGCACAGTCAAGCTGCCGTCGGGGACTCTGATGCCGGCCTTCGGGCTCGGCACCTGGGGCATGGGCGAAGACAGCCGCCGGCGGGCGGAGGAAGCGGCGGCGCTGCGCTACGGCCTCGACCTCGGCCTGACGCTGATCGACACCGCCGAGATGTACGCCGAGGGCGGCGCCGAGGAGGTCGTGGGCGAGGCCATCAAGGGTCGCCGCGACGAGGCCTTTATCGTCAGCAAGGTTTACCCGCACAACGCCGGGCGGGCCAACGCGGTCAAGGCCTGTGAACGCAGCCTGAAGCGCCTCGGCACCGACTGTATCGACCTCTACCTGCTGCACTGGCGCGGCCTGGTCCCGCTGGCCGAGACCTTCGAGGCCTTCAACGCCCTGCGCCACGCCGGCAAGATCCGCGACTTCGGGGTCAGCAACTTCGACCGCAGCGACATGATCCGGACCAAGCAGCACGACAGCGGACTCGTCGCCGTCAATCAGGTCTATTACAACCTGGCGAGACGCGGTATCGAATGGGACCTGCTGCCCTGGTGCGGCGAGAACGGGATTCCGGTCATGGCCTACTCACCGCTCGATCAGGGGCGCCTGCTCGACCGCCCGGCGCTGCGCCGGGTCGCGGCGCGGCACCAGGTGCCGACGACCCAGGTCGCGCTGGCCTGGCTGGTCGGCAAGGAGGGCGTGGTGCCGATTCCCAAGTCCAGCAACAAGGATCGGGTGCGCGAGTTCTTCCATGCCCAGCACCTCTCGCTCACCCGTCAGGACCTGGACGAGCTGGAGGTCGCATTCCCGCCGCCCTCCGGGCCGTCGCCGCTCGAGATGACCTAGGCTAAGGTCTGGGGCTAAAGTCCAGGATCAGAGGTTCCCGACCGTGTCTGTCAAGCCGGAGACCACGCGGCGCATCAGCGCTGCCGAGCTGAGCGCCCGCAAGGGCGGTATGCCGATCGTCTGCCTGACCGCCTACTCGGCTTCGGTGGCGCGGCGGCTCGATGCGCACGTCGACCTGCTGCTGGTCGGCGATTCCCTGGGCATGGTGCTCTACGGCCTCGAGACCACGCTGGCGGTCGACCTCGACACCATGATCCGGCACGGCCAGGCGGTGATGCGCGGCAGCCAGCGCGCCTGCGTCGTGGTCGCCCTGCCGTTCGGCAGCTACCAGGCTTCGCCGGCCTTGGCCTTCGAGGCCGCCGCGCGGGTGCTGGCCGAGACCGGCTGCGCCGCGGTCAAGCTCGAGGGCGGCCAGGCCATGGCCGAGACGGTGGACTTCCTGGTGACGCGCGGCGTGCCGGTTATGGGCCACGTCGGACTGATGCCGCAGGCGGTCAGGCAGCTCGGCGGCTTTCGCGCCCAGGGCCGCGACGAGGTCGCCGCCGAACGCATCCTCGCCGACGCCCGCGCCATCACCGAGGCCGGCGCCTTCTCGCTGGTGCTGGAAGGCATCATGGAGCCGCTCGCCCGGCGCATCACCGAAGTGATTTCGATCCCGACCATCGGCATCGGCGCCTCGCCGGCCTGCGACGGCCAGGTGCTGGTGACCGACGATCTGCTGGGGCTCTTCGCCGAATTCACGCCGAAGTTCGTCAAGCGCTATGCAGCGCTTGGCGACCTCGTCGAGCAGGCGGCCGCCGACTACGCCGCAGACGTACGCGAGCGCCGCTTCCCCGGCTCCGAGCACTGCTTCATTCCGAAGGGCGGCAGCTAGCCGGCCCCCCTTTGCGGTAACAATCGGAGCCTTGCGCGTCGTCTCCCAGCGCTGACGCCTAGAGCATTTTCAGGCGAAGTGGAAGCCGGTTCGCCGTCCGAAAATGCGACCAATCAAGAAGTTCTAGAGCATGATCCGATTCGATCGGATCGGATCATGCTCTAGCGCGCCGCCTGCCGCGCCAGCGCGTCGAGCGCGCCCTGCAGGATGTAGGCCGCCGCCATCTTGTCGACGACCGCGGCGCGGCGCTTGCGGGTCATGTCGGCCTCGTCGATCAGGAAGCGCTCGACCGCCGCGGTCGAGAGCCGCTCGTCCCAGAAGGCGAGCGGCAGGGTGAAGCCGGCGAGCGCCTCCAGGTTGGCGGCGAACTGCCGCACCGACTGGCAGCGCGGCCCCTCGCTGCCGTCCATGTTGACCGGCAGGCCGAGCACCAGGCCGCCGACCTTGCGGTCCTCGCAGATGGCGCGCAAGGCCGCCGCGTCCTCGGCGAACTTGCGGCGCCGGATGGTCTCCAGCGGCGAGGCGATCCTGAGCGCGCTGTCGGAGATGGCGAGGCCGATGGTCTTGCTGCCCAGGTCGAGGCCGAGCAGGCGCTGGCTCTTGGAGAGGCGCTGCGGCAGATCGCCGATCTCGACGACGGTCACTGGGGAGTCCGGGCTCATGGCTGCGCCCTTATAGGGTGGCGCTGCCTTCGACAGCAAGTTACGGCAATCCCACGGACTGGAAGGCGAGCTTCGCCCTTGCCACTGCTAAGGTGTCGTTCCGGCACTTGCAGCGCTGCGCATAGCTACGCGCCGCGCAGTTGCCGGAACCCATTGGCCTCTCCGAGACGCTTTGCACGCCGATCGGTCCCGGGGACAAAGCCCCATAGGCGCTAAGTTAGGAGCGTCTTCGTCGCAGTTTCTCGATTGTCACCCCTGCGAAAGCGGGGGCCCACGGGACAAGCCCCTGGACGACAGTGGTGCATTTGTCGGACGGCTGTGCGTTTATCTGGAGGCCGCAACAAGCGGATAGGCGGCATCCGGCGCGCCGCCTAAGCTTGATGGCTGCAGGGCCCGGTGCTAGGGTCCGCGCGCTTTTCCGGCAGCTTCTCAGACGGCTAATCAACGAGGACCTGAGGCCGATGGCGGTCGACAAGGATACCGTCGCGCGCATCGCCCGCCTGGCGCGCATCCGCATCAGCGACGAGCAGCAGGACGCCCTGGCCGGCGAGCTGAGCAACATCCTGGGCTGGGTCGAGCAGCTCGGCGAGGTCGAGACCGAAGGCGTCGAGCCCATGACCAGCGTGGTCGCCATGACGCCGGCGCTGCGCGACGACCAGGTGACCGACGGCGGCCGGCCGGACGACATCATCAAGAACGCGCCGGAGCGGGCCGGGGGCTTCTTCACGGTTCCCAAGGTGGTCGAATAATGGGCTCCAACAGCCTGACCAGGCTCACAATTGCCGAAGCCCGCGCACTGCTTGACAGGGGCGAGCTCTCGGCCAAGGAGCTGACCGAGGCGCACATCGCAGCGGTCGAGGCGGCCCGTGCCCTGAACGCCTTCATCAGCGAGACGCCGGAGCGGGCGCTGGCCATGGCCGAGGCCTCGGACGCACGCCGGGCCAAGGGCGAGGCGGGCCTGCTCGAGGGCATCCCGCTCGCCATCAAGGATCTGTTCTGCACCGAGGGCGTGCTGACCACCGCCGGCTCGCACATCCTCGACGGCTTCCACCCGACCTATGAATCGACGGTGACGGCGCAGCTCTGGCGGGCCGGCGCGGTGATGCTCGGCAAGACCAACATGGACGAGTTCGCCATGGGCTCGTCGAACATGACCAGCACCTGCGGCCCGGTGGAGAACCCCTGGCGGCGCAAGGGCGACAACCGGGCGCTGGTGCCGGGCGGCTCGTCCGGCGGCTCCGCGGCGGCGGTGGCGGCGCGTGCCGCGCTGGGCGCCACCGGCACGGACACCGGCGGCTCGATCCGCCAGCCGGCGGCCTTCTCCGGCATCGTCGGCATGAAGCCGACCTACGGCCGCTGCTCGCGCTGGGGCATCGTCGCCTTCGCCTCCTCGCTCGACCAGGCGGGGCCCATGACCCGCAGCGTGCGCGATGCCGCCATCATGCTGCGCGCCATGGCCGGCCACGATCCCAAGGACTCGACCAGCGTCGACCGCCCGGTGCCGGACTACGAGGCGGCGCTGACCGGCGACATCCGCGGCCTCAGGATCGGCATCCCCAAGGAGTACCGGGTCGACGACATGCCGGCCGAGATCGATGCGCTCTGGCAGCAGGGCGTCGACTGGATCAGGGAAGCCGGCGCCGAGCCGGTCGAGATCTCGCTGCCGCACACCAGGTACGCGCTGCCGGCCTACTACATCGTGGCGCCGGCCGAGGCCTCGTCCAACCTGGCGCGCTACGACGGCGTGCGCTACGGCCTGCGCGTGCCGGCCGGCTCATTGACGGATATGTACGAGGCGACGCGCGGCGAGGGCTTCGGCGCCGAGGTCAAGCGCCGCGTTCTGATCGGCACCTACGTACTCTCGGCCGGCTACTACGACGCTTATTACAACAAGGCGCGGCGGGTGCGGACGGTAATCGCCCGCGACTTCGACCAGGCCTTCCAGCGCTGCGATGCGATCCTGACGCCGACCGCGCCCTCGGCCGCGTTTGCCATCGGCGAGAAGATGGACGACCCGATTGCCATGTACCTGAACGACGTCTTCACC
>JBHJOF010000116.1:0-9129 GCA_050330055.1 Kiloniellales bacterium | reverse complement strand
CATGCTCACCTACCCGATGAGCACGGGGCGCAACTTCGACGGGGTGCTGAGGCTGCTCGATTCGTGTCAGCTCACCGCCAAGCACAAGGTGGCGACGCCGGTCAACTGGAAGCAAGGCCAGGACGTCATCATCGTGCCGGCGGTGTCCGACGAGGAAGCCAAGCAGAAGTTCCCCGGCGGCTGGAAGTCGCCCAAGCCCTACCTGCGCATCGTGCCGCAGCCGAAGTAGGGCGTTGCAAGACGCAGCTTCCGAGGTTCCAGAAGCGAAAGCCCTGACGCTTTACCTGGTAGGGCTTTCGTGACTCTGACGCTCGGCACCACTCGATCTCATTGCCGGGTTTGGCCAACGGCTACCGGTTAAGGCTCGTTCACACCGACCGTCATGGTCGGCGAAGCAGGCTGTGTGAAAACTCCGGGAGTTGCTTTCCTGGCGCAATATTGTGGCCGAGGATGTGGACTTCGCGAATCTTTGCTGCGGCAGAATGGCACTCTACGAATCAATCTTACGTCCGAAAGGCCTCTGCGAGAGTTTTCACACAGCCTGGAAGGCCGACCATCCACGTGTTTTCTTGGTTGTTGCCGCGAGCAGTGCGCGCCACGAGCATGTTTGCGAGGCCATCCGTCTCAAAAAAGCGGTCAAGCGCTGGCGACGCACAGGGAAGCTGCGGCTGATCCTGAGGACAAACCCGGATTGGACCAGTATCTATGACGCTCTGATCCAACTAATGCAGCGCAACTACCCCGCCGACTCCAAAAACTCGTGGATGGTCGGCCTTCGCCGACCATGACGGCGTTGCGGCGATTCCGCGCCTATCCCTCGTTCAGCCGCTCGGCCGCCATGACCGCGCAGTAGGTGAGGACGGCGTCGGCGCCGGCGCGCTTGAATCCGAGCAGCAGCTCCATCATGGCTTTCTCGCCGTCGATCCAGCCGCGCTCGGCGGCGGCTATCAGCATGGCGTACTCGCCGCTGACGCTGTAGGCCAGGGTCGGCAACGCGAAGGTCTCTTTCACTCGCTGCAGGACGTCGAGATAGGGCAGGCCGGGCTTGACCATCACCATGTCGGCGCCCTCTGCGATGTCGAGCGCCACCTCGCGCAGCGCCTCGTCCGAGTTGGCCGGGTCCATCTGATAGGTCTTCTTGTCGCCGACCAGGGCGCCGCTCGAGCCGATGGCGTCGCGGAAGGGGCCGTAGAAGGCCGAGGCGTACTTGGCGGCATAGGCGAGGATCTTGCGGTCGGCGAAGCCGGCCTCGTCGAGCGCCACGCGGATCGCGCCGATGCGCCCGTCCATCATGTCCGAGGGCGCCAGCACGTCGCAGCCGGACTCGGCCTGCACCAGGGCCTGGCGCACCAGAATCTCAATCGACTCGTCGTTCAGGATCACGCCGTCCTGCACCAAGCCGTCGTGACCCAGGCTGTTGAAGGGATCGAGCGCCACGTCGCAGATCACGCCGACGTCGGGCACCTGCTCCTTCAAGAGGCGGATTGCCCGGCACACCAGGTTGTCGGGATTGACGGCCTCGGCGCAATCCGGCGTCTTCTGGCTTTCCTCCAGGTAGGGGAAGAGGGCGACCGCGGGAATGCCGAGATCGGCGGCGCGGCCGACCGCGTCGGCCAGGCTGTCGAGGCCGTAGCGCACCACGCCCGGCATCGAGGCGACGGGTACCGTGCCGCTGCCCTCGTGCAGGAAGACCGGCCAGATCAGGTCGTCGGCCGCCAGGCGCGATTCGGCGACCAGCCGGCGGGTCCAGTCGTCGCTACGGTTGCGGCGCAGGCGGACCTGGGGATAGGCGCCGAGCGCGGCCGGCGCCTGCGGCCGCGCGGCGGGGGCGGGCGCGCCACGCAAGAAGGGATTGGTGGCAGGCTTCGGCTTGGCCATGTCTCTCCTGGGCTCGCTTCTGGGCCGGCAGGCGCTGCTTCTCGGCCGGCAGTCTAGGCCCCTCGCAGGACGCCAACAAGCGCGCTGCACACCAGATCATTGCTTGGGTGTACCCTTGATGATTGGTCAAGCCCGGGGCAAATCCTGCCCGACTCAGAGCGAGCCCAACGCACCGCGAGGAGATGCCGCCATGCCGAGCCAGCCATCCCAACCGACCCGCCGCAACTTGCTCGCTGGCAGCCTCGCGGCCGGGCTGGGAGCTACCGCCCTAGCGGCTCCTGCGGTCAATGCAGCCGAAACCGAACGCCTGACCATGGTCTCGGCCTGGCCCAAGGGCGCGCCCGGCGTGGGGGTCAACGCGCAGCGTTTCGCCGACCGCCTGGCGGCGCTCTCGGGCGGGCGCCTGCAGGTGCAGTTCTACGCCGCCGGCGAGCTGGTGCCGCCCTTCGAGGCGCTCGACGCCGTGGCCCAGGGCACCGCCGATCTGGCCCACGCCACGCCATACTACTGGGTCGGCAAGTCGCAGGCGCTGCACTTCTTCACCGGCGTGCCCTTCGGCATGACGGCGGTCGAGTTCGCCAGCTGGCTCGCCTTCGGCGGCGGCCAGGCGCTCTGGGAGGAGGTCTATGCGTCCTTCGGCGTGCTGCCCTTCTACGCCGGCTCGAGCGGCACCCAGGCGGGCGGCTGGTTCAACCGCGAGATCAACCAGCCCGACGACTTCCGCGGCCTGAAGTTCCGCATCTCCGGCCTGGGCGGCGAGGTCATGCGCAAGCTGGGCGCCATCCCGGTCTTGACGCCGCCGGGCGAGATCGCGCCCGCGCTGGCCTCGGGTGCGGTCGACGGCGCCGACTGGGTCGGGCCCTGGAACGACATCGCCTTCGGCCTGCAGAAGTTCGCCAAGTACTACTACATGCCGGGCTTCCACGAGCCGGGACCGTCGCTCGAGGTGATCATGCGCAAGGAGCGCTTCGACGCGCTGGCGCCCGACCTGCAGGCCGCGGTCCGCGCCGCGGCCGGCGCCACCGCGCTGGAGACGCTGGCCGACTTCACCTTCCACAACATCGCGACCTTCGCCGAGATGGAGGCGAAGCACGGCGTGCAGCTGCGCCGCTTCCCAGACAGCGTGGTCGAGGCGCTGGGCGCCGCCAACCGCGAGGTCCTGGCCGAGCTGGCGAAGAGCGATCCGCTCACGCGCAAGGTGCACGACAGCTACATGGCCTTCCTCGCCAAGGCCGTCGCCTACGCCCCCCACGCCGAGCAGGGCGTGCTCGACATGCGCGCCAGGGTGCTGTGAGGAGGCGGACTGCTCTGAGTGTTGTCACCCTCACCCTCCCAAGCGACCTTCGGCTGCTTGGGCCCCTCCCTCTCCCCTCAAGGGCGAGGGCAACAAACGGGCGTGCTGCAAAGTCCCTCTCCCTCGAGGGGACAGGAAGGGGCCCATTGCGAAGCAATGGGAGGGTGAGGGTGACGCAACAAGAGTCCTGCGGCACATCCCCTCAAATATCGGGCTCCACCAGCTTCGCCTTGTAGCCGGCCTCTTCGATCTTGCTTCTGATCTCGTCCATCTGGCCGGCGTCGCGGGTCTCGATGGCGAAGTCGGCGGTGGCCGCCTTGGCGGCGACGCCGGCGAAGACGCGCTGGTGGCTCACGTCGACGATGTTGCCGCCGTTGGCGCCGATGATGGTGGTGACGCGGCCGAGCTCGCCCGGCGTGTCGGGCAGGGTGATGCGCAGCCGCGCCATGCGGCCCTTGCGCACCAGGTCGCGCATCAACACGCTCGACAACAGGCGCTGGTCGATGTTGCCGCCGCTCAGCACCAGCCCGTCCTTGCGCCCGGCGAAGCGGTCGGGCTCGGCGAGCAGCGCGGCCAGGGCGGCGGCGCCGGCGCCTTCGGTCAGGCTCTTCTCGACGTTGAGCAGCAGGCAGATCGCGTCCTCGAGCTGGTCCTCGCGCACCAGCAGCAGGTCCTCGACCAGCGCCTCGACGATCTCGCCGGTGAGCACGCCGACCTTGGCCACGGCGATGCCCTCGGCGATGGTCGGGCCGCCGCAGGGACGATCTTCGCCGCGCAGATAGTTGCGCATGGCGGGATAGCCCTCGGCCTCGACGCCGATCAGCGCTATGCCCGGCTTGACGCCCTTGGCGGCGACCGCCATGCCGGCGATCAGGCCGCCGCCGCCGACTGGGACGACGAGCACCTCGAGCTCAGGCGCGTCCTCCAGCATCTCGAGCGCCACCGTGCCTTGCCCGGCGATGATGGCCGGATCGTCGTAGGGATGCACGAAGGTCAGCCCGCGCTCGGCGGCCAGCCGGTCGGCATGGTCCTTCGCGTCGCTCAGGTTGGGGCCGTGCAGCACCACCTCGGCGCCGAAGTCGCGCGTGTGGCGCACCTTCACGAAGGGCGTGTTGGCCGGCATGACGATGGTGGCGGCGATGCCGAGCCGGCCGGCGTGATAGGCGACCGCCTGGGCGTGGTTGCCGGCCGAGACCGCGATGACGCCGGCCCGGCGCTCGGCCGCGCTCAGGCCGAGCAGCTTGTTGAGCGCGCCGCGTTCCTTGAAGGCGGCGGTGAACTGCAGGTTCTCGAACTTGAGCCAGACCTCGGCGCCGGCGATCTGCGACAGCGTGCGCGAATATTCGAGCGGCGTGCGCCTGACCGCGCCCGCGATCGCTTCGGCGGCCGCGCGCACCTCGGCCAGCGTGACGGTCTGCGGAGCAGGTGCCGGTTGCATGGCGCGTCCTCGGAGCTGGGATCGTAGGGCCTTTAGGCTTACTCCGCCGCGGCCGTGCGCGCCAGCCTGGGCCGGGCAGTCCGCCCCGCCTGCGCCGCCAAGCCGTCCAGCCAGTTGCGGAACAGCCTGAGGCCATAGGGCTGCCAGCCGTTCAGCGGCGGCCGTGCCGGGTCGTCCTGCGGGAAGGCGTTGCGCGGCGGCCGGATCGGCAGGCCGGCCGCAAGGTCGCGCCGGTACTCGTCCGGCAGGGTGTCGGCGTCGTATTCCAGGTGGTTGAACATGTAGACCGCGCGGCGCTCGGTCTCCTGCAGCAGGCAGAGGCCGCTCTCTTCCGACTCGACCAGCACCTGGACGGCGCCACTGGCCGGCAGGTTTTCGGCGCGGGTCTCGCTGCGACGCGACACCGGCACGGGAAAGCGGGCGGGGAAGCCCTGCATCAAGGCCGCGCCCGGGGCCCGCAGCCGGTGCGGAAAGACGCCGAAGGCCTTCTCCGGCAGATCGTGCTTGGGCACGCCGTGCCAGTGATAGAGCGCCGCCTGCGCCGCCCAGCAGATCAAGTAGCTGCCGCCGACCGCCTGCTGGGACCAGTCCAGGATCTCGGTCAGCTCCGGCCAGTAGTCGACCTCCTCGAAGGGCAGCGTCTCGACCGGCGCGCCGGTCACGATCAGGCCGTCGAAGCTCTGGCCGCGGACGCTCGGCCAGCTCCGGTAGAAGCTCTTCAGGTGCTCCGGGTCGGCGGTCTTGGCGCGATAGGAGGCCGGCACCAGCAGGCTGAGCTCGACCAGATGCGGCGTAGAGCCCAGCAGGCGGGCGAGCTGCGTCTCGGTAACCGCTTTGGCCGGCATGAGGTTGAGCAAGGCGATGCGCAGGCGGCGCTGCCCGGGGCGCGGCTGCGCAGCGCGCCGCTGCGGCGCGGCGAGCGCCACGACGCCCTCGCGAAAGAGCTGGCGCTGGGCGGGCAGTCCCTTGGGCAGTTGGATCGGCATGATGGACTCCGGTCGGGGCGGGCTCTGGGGCGAGGAGGGCGGCGCTCGCTAGCCTAGGCGTCGCCCCAACCCCGATCCTTCGATCACGCGGCGGCCGCCGGCTTGCCGGCAGCGGCCAGGCCCTGCTCCAGGTCGGCCAGGATGTCGTCGATGTGCTCGATGCCGACCGACAGCCGCACGTAGCCGTCGGTGACGCCGGTCGCCAGCTGCTCCTCCGGCGCGAGCTGCGAGTGCGTCGTGGTCGCCGGATGGATCGCCAGCGAGCGCGCGTCGCCGATGTTGGCGACGTGGTAGAACAGCTGCAGCGAATCGATGAAGCGCCGGCCCGCCTCGCGCCCGGCCTTGAGCTCGAAGCCGACCAGGCCGCCGTAGTTGCCGCCCAGATAGGTGTCGGCGCGGCGTTTCTGCTCGCCCGAGAAGAAGCCGGGATAGATCACCTTCGAGACCTCGTCGCGGCCGGCCAGGAACTCGGCGACGGCCTTGGTGTTGCGACAATGCTCGCGCATCCTGAGCGGAAGCGTCTCGAGGCCCTGGATGAAGAGGAAGGCGTTGAACGGACTCATGGCGTAGCCCAGGTCGCGCTGCAGCGTGACGCGGGCCTTGATGATGTAGGCGATCGGGCCGAGCGGCTTTACCGCCTCGGTCCAGACCGCGCCGTGATAGCTGGGGTCTGGTGTGTTCAGCATGGGGAAGCGCTTGGCGTGCTTCTCCCAGTCGAAGCTGCCGCCGTCGACCAGGATGCCGCCGATCGAGGTGCCGTGGCCGCCGATGTACTTGGTGGTCGAGTAGACCACGATGTGCGCGCCATGCTGCAGCGGCTTGCGGATGACTGGCGCCGCCGTGTTGTCGACGATCAGCGGCACGCCCAGCTCCTCGCCGATCCTGGCCACCTCGGCGATCGGGAAGACGGTCAGCTTCGGGTTCGGCAGGGTCTCGGCATAGTAGGCGCGGGTCCTGTCGTCGGTCGCCTTGCGGAAGGCTTCCGGATCCTCGGGGTCGACGAAACGCACCTCGATGCCCATGGTCTTGAAGGTGTTGGCGAAGAGGTTCCAGGTGCCGCCGTAGAGATCGGTCGAGCTGACGATGTTGTCGCCGGCCTGCGCGATGTTCTGGATCGCGATCGCCGAGGCCGCCTGGCCCGAGGACACCGCGAGCGCCGCCACGCCGCCGTCGATCGCCGCGATGCGCTGCTCCAGCACGTCGCAGGTCGGGTTCATGATGCGCGTGTAGATGTTGCCCAGTTCCTTCAGCGCGAAGAGGTTCGAGGCGTGATCGGTGCTGTCGAACTGGTACGACGTGGTCTGGTAGATCGGCACCGCCACCGCGTTGGTCGCGCTGTCCTTGCGATAGCCGGCATGCAGGGCCAGGGTCTCGGGGTTCTTGCTTTGGCTTGTCATGTCACGCGCTCCTGGGGCGTCGTTCGGGGGTGAGGCGGTTGCTCCGTCTCGCTTGGGCCGGGCTCGGCGTCATCGTCCAGCCAACGCTTCAAAGCGGCCTGCCACTGCGCGCTCAACGCTTGCCTGGCAGCGGGGGCGACGAACGCCCGGTCTGAGTTCGATTGCATACGAGGGCTCCTCGTCCTTGCCGTCTACGGGGCCCACGCGAACGTGGCGCTTTAGCTCTTGGTGACCCGGAGCAAGCTGCCCCATCAAATCCCGGGGGGCCTGTGACCAGCGGCACAGGCCCAACAAAAAAACCGCCGCGGCTGAGCCGGGCGGTCTGACCGCTCGCTTTAGCCGCATTTGTTAAGCGCCCGCAAGCTAAGCTTCAAATCGGCGCTGTCTTTCTAGACAACCCCAGCGGCGCCCCCCCTGTCAAGGCTCGCGAGCGGCCGGCACGGCTTGGCCGCCGCCGGCTCAGGCCTCGATCACCGCCAGGGTGCGCACCTCGATGCTCTCGCGCGGCACGGCATGCTTGGGGGTGTCCGGCAGCTCGAAGGCGCTGTGCGGCGTGAAGCGGGCGCGGCCGTCGTCGAGGCTGTCCCAGCCCTTGATCAGCAGCACCTCGTCCGGCGTCATGCGCGGCGCGTAGTACCAGCGCTGCGCTGGATCGTAGGCGAGGTGGTAGATCTCGCCGACCCGGTCGGGAAAGATCTGGTCGGTGGCGATCAGGTGGTCCGGCCGCACGCTCGCGGCGTCGGCCAACGCCAGCGGCGAGCGCTCCACCGGGCCGCGGATCGGCCGCCAGACGTTGATCTGCAGGATGCGCGCGCCCGATGCGGCAAACCGCGCGGCCTCGCGCTCGCCGAGCAGGTCCTTGACCCGCTGCGGGCCGCTCTTCTCGGTGTAGTCGACGTGCACGCGGGTCGCCGGCCCGCGCAGCCCGTCCTTGTTTGTCGCGCCCCTGCCGCTGTCGGAGCGGCGGGTGGCGTCGAAGATGACGACGCGGCTGGCTCCGGTCACTTTCCGCAGCAGCGCTTCGATCTCCGGGTAGTAGACGCGCTCGATCGCGTCGTCGTCGAAGAGATCGACAACCTTGGTTTCGTGGCGATGCAGCTCGAAGCCCTCGCGGTCGAGCGACAGCGCGCCGGCGAGCGGCCGCAGGTCTTGGATCTTGACGCTGTGCTGCTCGCTGTCGAAGAGGATCTTCGGCACGCCACCGGTGTAGGCGGAGCTGTAGAAGACCGGCTTTCCCTCCGATGGCCTGGTGGGGGGCGAGATGAAGGTCAGGCTGCCGCGCACGTCGGTTGAGGTTTGGCGCGCGGTCGTCGCAAGGGCACCAACGGAAGCGACCTGGTTCATGGTGTATCTCCTCGGCTGGCTCAGCGGGCAGGCGGCTAGGCCTTGCTTTGCCAGAGAAGATAGGTGTGCCGATGCCGCGGCCGGAGCGACTTCGATTCAGGGCGACTTGAATTTCGTTCAAGTAGCGGCGGCCAGCCCGCGCAGCCAGCGCTCGAGGTGGCGTACTACGGCTGTCGGCGGCACCTGGGCTGGCTGGCAGAGATAGTAGGCGGCGCCGGTCGGATCGCCGGCTCCGAAGGGGGCGACCAGAGTGCCGCGGGCCAGGCGCTCGTCGACCACCGGCCGCCGCCCGATGGCCAGGCCGTGTCCGCTCTCGGCGACCTGCAGCGCCTGCTCCATGCCTTCCAGCTCGATGGCGCCGCTGAGCGTCGGTGGCGCCAGGCCGCGCGCGCGGGCCCATTCTTCCCACTCGTTGGGAAAACTGGCGTTGACGATCAGGCGGACGCGCTGCAGCGCCTCCAGCGGGTCCGCCTCCGGCTGCAGCGCCAGATAGCCGGGCGCGCAGACCGGTAGTGCCGTCTCGGCGAGCAGGAAGGCGGCCTCGACCCCGGGCCAAGCGCCCTTGCCGTGACGAATCGCCAAGTCGACCTGGTCGCGCCGCAGGTCGATCACCCGGGTGGTCGGCACCAGCTGCAGCTCGATATCGGGGTATTCGCGCTCGAAGGCGCTGAGCTGCGGGATCAGCCAGGTGGCGGCGAGCGACGGCGGCAGGGTGAGGCGCGCCACCTGGCGCCCCCTCGGGCGCAGCAGGGCCTCGGTCGCCGCCTGGATCTGGCGGATCGCCGGGTCGAT
>JBHJOF010000115.1:0-21956 GCA_050330055.1 Kiloniellales bacterium | reverse complement strand
ACCTAGTGCGCCGCTGGGCCGACCTGGTGAACCGCTGACGGCGCAGTTGGTCGATAACGACCGACCGTCTGTCCGCGGGCGCGATCCTGCAACTGGTGTGACCTGCTCCCCCGAAGCCGGGTCATGAGGCTAGGTCGGTGAGAACGCTTCCGGCTGCGGCGAAACTATGCCGCACTTTGGACTTACCCTGTTACCTACATGTTACCTGCGGCACCTGCGTGGCGCTGGAGCCTGGAATCAGAACGCCGCCAACCCATTGGATTGGCGGCGTGAGCGAGCACAGTTGCGGGGGCCCGCAAGCACCGAGAGTCAAACTCGATCGTCGTGGTCGTCTGACCAAGTTACAGGCCTGCAACCACAGAGAAATGACTTTGCCAGGGGTATCAATGTCTGACTGCAGTTCGAGCAAATTTCGATTCCGCAACCACCTTTCATGCTGCTCGTGGTATCGCGAATTCGAACGCTGTTTCGGTGATATCGCAGAGCGACAACTACAAGGAGCTAACGATTTTTCGCAGCGACATGGTCACAAGCGCGGAGAGAAGCAGCGGGATGGCCATGGACGTGCAGAGACGGATTACATGCTGGCTTGCCCCGAAAGGCGCTCGAGCTCTTGCTGGCGCAGGCTTACCAGAGCTCTCAGCCTTCGGGTATTGGCGGCTACCGCGCCCGGCTCGGGCACACGCCGCGCCAGGCCCTCGGCCACGGCGGCCTGCGCGGCGGCTTCCGCGACGGCGGGATAGAGATCGTCGAGCAGCGGCGAGGGCAGGATGTTGTCCGGCGAGAGCGCCGCCGGCGGTACCGCGCCGGCGATAGCCTGCGCGGCGGCCAGGCACATGGCGCGGCTGACCCGCTGCGCCTTGCTGTCAAGCGCGCCGCGCATGAGCGCCGGGAAGGCCAGCACATTGTTGCAGTGGTTCGGAAAGTCGAAGCGGCCGCTGGCCACCACCGCGCCGCCGGCTGCCAACGCCTCGCTTGGCAGAATCTCCGGATCGGGGTTGGCCAGCGCGAAGACGATGGGGTCTCTGGCCATGGACCGCACCATGGTCCGGTCGACCAAGCCGCCGACTGAGAGCCCGATGAAGACTTCCGCGCCGCGCAGCGCCTCGGCCAGGCCGCCGGTCACGCCCTCGCGGTTGGTGCGGCCGGCAATCTCGCGCCAGTGGGCGTGCGGATAGCCGCCTTTGCGGTGCAACACGCCTGGCTGGTCGACCGCCACGATGTCGCCGACGCCCAGCGCCTCCAGCATGGCGATCGCCGCCGAACCGGCCGCGCCAACGCCGTTGACCACCACCCGGACCCGGCCCGGAGCGCGCCCAGTGACCTGCAGCGCATTGAGCAGCGCCGCCGTGATCACCGTCGCGGTGCCGAACTGGTCGTCGTGCAGGATCGGCACCGGCAGGCGGCCGTCGAGCCGGCGCATGACCTCGAAGCACGCCGGTGCCGCCACGTCCTCCAGATTGAAGCCGCCGAAGCTCGGCTCCAGCGCCGTGATAATGTCGACCATGTGATCGGGGCCGCGCGCATCGAGACAGAGCGGCATGCAGTCCACGCCGGCCAGCATCTTGAACATGACCGCCTTGCCTTCCATTACCGGCATGCCGGCGCGCGGCCCGACGGAACCGAGGCCGAGCACCGCGGTACCATCAGTCACCAGGGCGATCAGGTTGTCCTTGGCGGTCTGCTCATGCAGCTCCTCCGGCCGCTCGGCTAGACGGCGGACCACGTGGCCGACGCCCGGTGTGAAGGCGACGGCGATGTCGCGCAGCTCGTGCACCACGACCTTCGGCAGGATCTCGATCTTGCCGTGCCCGTAGTAGACGTCACGCCCCAGAGCCAGGGCCTCCTCGGCCGTCATCTCGGCTGCCGCCATCGCCGCCGCCCGCACCTAGTTGGCGACCAGACGGCGCACCGTCTTGCGCGCCGCCTCGAAGCCCTCGCGCACCAGTATTTCATAGAGCGCGATCTGTCCGAGCTGCGACCAGACGTAGTTCTTGAGCTGGTTGAGCGGGCGGCCCTCCAGGTCCTTGGCTTTGATCCCGAGATCGTCCTTGGCGAGCTGCTTCAGCAGCGGCCAGGTGTAGAGCTGCGCGGCGCCCATGGCGTAGGGCCAGTTCATGTCGGCCAGGTGCGTCACCCACTGTTCGGCGGGCAGCGGCGCCAGCACCATGTCCTTGCCCTTGCGCTCGAGCAGCCCGTAGTCGACCGGATCGACCTGGGCCATGATGGCGGCCGCCTTGATGAAGTGGGCGACCCGCTCCAGGCCGATCCAGTTGGTCACCACGCGTCGCCCGTCCATCGAGGCGTCCAACATGGAAAGCTGGTGCGCCGCCGCCATCGCCATGACGATGCGCGAGTCGTAGCGCCGGTACATTAGCTCGGCCGTCACATAGATGCAGTGTGCGTGCCAGGTGTCGTCGTAGACCGTACGCGGCTCCTCCAGCCAGGAACCGTCGTCGAGCCACTGGTAGAGCCAGACCTTCGGGTACTCGTGCACCAGCAGCGAGGCCACCGGCAGGTCGCGGCTGATCGGCAGGCCATAGACCTGGCGATAGTTCTGGGTATAGGCGTCGGCCATGCGGATGTTGTAGGCGACGGTCAGGGCCAGGCCTCCGGGATGGGCGTTGTAGAAGTCGTTGTGGCTCGAAGGCGCGGTCAGATAGCTCTGCGGCGTCATGTGGCCCTGCGGCCAGACGTGATCGGGATCGTCGCCAGCATTGAAGAAGCCGAGCCGTACCATCTCGTTGAATAGATTCTTGCGATCGGCGCCCGACGGATACATCTCCAGGAAGGTGACCTTTGGTTTGACGATGCACTCGGTCATGAGACGGCGGTAGCCGTCGTCCTCCAGACTTGCGGCCGTCTGCAGCAGCTCGTCGTAGATGCCCATGACCAGGCGCGAGGCGTGCGCCATGTCCTCGGGCGTCATGGCGATCACCTCGTCGAGCGACCGCGTGGCCGCCAGGTCCAGATCATCCGAGAAGCGCGAGTAGGTGAACTTGCCGGGCAGAGGCCCATTCACCCCGCCGGGTCCGTGTGCAACACACATTTTTGCTTACTCCCTTTTCTGCTCGCTCTAGCGAAAGAAGATGCCGCTATCGCGGTCGAGTAGGTGCTCGGCGCGCGGCGCGAAGCCGAACCAGGCCGGGCCTTCGCCCCGCACCGGGTGATCGGGCCGCACCACCGCTTTGACAAGCGTCCCGCCGAGCCGGACGTCAAGGACGTGCCGGCTGCCCAGGCGCTCGACCCAGGTCACCTCGCCGGCAATCGGCGTGTCGGCGCTCCGCTCCGGCGCCACGAGCAGCGCCTCCGGCCGCACGCCGATGGCGAGCGCGCGCGGCAGGCTCGCCGCCGACTGCAATCTCTCCGTACCCGCTATCGGCAGCTCGAAGCCCGGTCCGCGGAGGCGGAGGTCGCCTGCCTCGCCGCTCAGCTCGGCGGCTAGGATGTTCATCGGCGGCGTGCCCACGAAGCCGGCAACGAAACGGTTTGCCGGCCGGTGATAGATCTCGTCCGGCGTGCCGATCTGCTGGAAGCGGCCTTCGTGCAGCACGGCGATGCGGTCGGACAGCGACATGGCCTCGACCTGGTCGTGCGTGACGTAGAGGATCGTCTGGCCGGTGCCCCTGTGCAGCGCCTTGAACTCTATACGAAGGGTGATGCGGATGCGGGCGTCCAGGTTGGTCAGGGGCTCGTCCAGCAGCAGCACCTGGCTCGGCCGCGCGATGGCCCGGCCGATGGCGACGCGTTGCTGCTCGCCGCCGGAGAAGGTGCGCGGCAGACGGCCCAGCACGTGGCCAACCTTGAGCATCTCCGCCACCTCCTCAACGCGGCGCGCGGATTCCTCCGCCGGAACGCCGGCAGTGCGCAGCGGAAAGGCGATGTTGTCGAAGCCGGTCAGGGTCGGGAACAGCGCGACGTTCTGGAACAGCAGGCTGACGTGCCGATCGCGCGGCTGCAGGTCGGTCACCTCATGCCCGGCGATCAGGATCCGGCCCCGGTCGGGGCGGTGCAGGCCGGCAATGGTCTTCAGCAAGGTCGACTTGCCGGCGTTGGTCGGGCCGACGACGCAAAAAAACTCACCCTTCTCAAGGGCAAAGGACAGATCGTCGAGGGCAATGACGTCCTCGGAAAAAGTCTTGCGCAGCCCCTCGACGGCGAGCCAGCTCATGCTGCAGCCTCCAGGCGCCGCAGCTGCACGACCCGATCGTCGCTCGCGTCGATCAGATGCGCCCGACGTGGGTCGAGCGCAATGTGCACCGTCTCGCCGACCACCGCGAAGCCCGGATCGGCGGTAACCGCGACGAGCTGGTCGCCGTGGTCGACATGCAGCACGTGCTCGGCGCCCAGATTTTCGATGAACTGGACCCGCGTCGCTGCCGTGTCCTTCCCCGCGTCGCGTCGCAGGCGGATATCGTGCGGCCGTACCGCAAGCCAGTGTCGGCCCGGTGGAACCTGTCCCTCGCCCAGTTCGAGCGGGCCGTGCAGCGCGGTCCGGACGGCAACCGAGCGCCCAGACAGCGAGACCTCGCAGGGCATGATGTTGATCGGCGGATCGCCGATAAACTCGGCGACAAAGCGGTTTGCCGGGTGATGGTAGATCTCGTCCGGCGTGCCGACTTGCTGCAGCTCGCCGCCGCGCATGACGGCGATGCGGTCGGACATGGCCATGGCCTCGACCTGATCGTGGGTCACATAGAGCACGGTCTGGCTCAGGCCCTTCTGAATTTGTTTCAGCTCGCCGCGCAGCGAGGCGCGCAGGGCCGCGTCCAGGTTCGACATGGGCTCGTCGAGCAGCAGAAGCTCCGGCTCGGTGACCAGCACGCGGGCGATGGCGACGCGTTGCATCTCGCTCATGTTGAGGCTGGCCCCGCGGCGCTCGAGCAGAGGCGTCAGCTCGAGTTTGTTGGCGATCGCCGCAATGCGGCGCCTTCGCTCACCGCCCGGTACGCGCTGCGCTTCAAGTCCGAATGCGAGGTTGCCGCCGACGCTCAGCCGGCTGAACACCGCGTAATCCTGAAACACCAGGCCGATGCGCCGCTTCTGCGGCGGCAAGCGATTAACGACCTTGCCCTCGACCAGGATCTCGCCTTCATCCGGTGCGATGAATCCGGCGATCATCGAGAGCGTGGTCGACTTGCCGCATCCCGAAGGACCGAGCAGCGATAGGAACTCGCCGGCCGCGAGCCCGAGCTCGATGCCCCTGACCGCCTCGACCTCGTCGAAGCGCTTGACGACCTTGCGGAGCTCCAGGCGCGGCGTCATGGCTTACCGCTTGACCGCACCGAAGGTCAGGCCGCGCACCAGGTGGCGCTGGATGACGTAGCCGAAAAAGATCACTGGAAGGGTCGAGATGGTGCCCATCGCCGCCTGTACGCCGTAGAGCTTGCCCGAGGAGGCGGAGACATAGTTCGCCACCTGCAGGGTCACCGTGATGACCTTGCCCGAGGTCAGCACCAGGGCGAAGAGAAACTCCGACCAGTTGAGGATGAAGATGAACAGCGCGGTGGCCAGGATGCCGCCGCGGATCAGCGGCAGCGTGACCGTCAGGAAGGCGCGGAACTGGCCCATGCCGTGCACCATCGCCGCCCCCTCCAGCTCCATTGGCACCTCTTCAATGAACGATCGGATCATCCACAGCGAAAACGGCAGGGTAAAGGCCGTGTAGGCGAGGATCATGCCGATGTAGGTGTCGGACAGCCGGAGCAGCGAGAACAGCGCGACCATCGGCACCACCACAGCGATCGGCGGCATCATGCGCACGGTCAGGAACTGGAAGGGGTAGTTGTCCCCGCCGGTGCGGAAGCGGACGACCGAATAGGCGGCGAGCGTGCCGAAGGCCACCGAGAGGAAGGTGGCGAAGGTCGAGATGATTGCGGAGTCCTGGAAGGCCTTCCAGGCGCTGCCCGAGACTTTGTAGTCGAGTGAGCCCTGCTGTTCCGCCGCGAAGGCGCGCGCCGCCTCGGGAAAGAACACGATGCGGTAGTTCTGCAGGGTCGGGTTGTCGGTCAGCCAGATCGGCGGCCAGGCCGCCCACTCCTCGAACGGCTTAAACGAAGTCGCGATCAGCCAATAGATCGGAAAGAAGGCGATCACCATGGCGAGCAACACCGCCGCCCGCTTCAATACCAAGGCAAGGATGGCGCGCCTGTCCAAAGCCTGCTCCTAGCTGTGCCGCTTCAAGGGATTAGATAGCGCGATGCAGATCGATATCACGACCACCAAGACGATCAGCGCCGCCGCCGCGACATAGCCGAAGCGGAAATAGACGAAGGCGCTGTTGTACATGAACATGGAGATCGTCTCGGTGGCGCCGCCGGGCTGACCGCGGGTCAGGATATAAACCGGATCGAAGATCTTGAAGGTCTCGATCGAGCGGATCAGCACCGCGATGCCGATTACCGGCGTGAGCAGCGGCAGCATGATGCGAAAGAAGATCCGCACCGGCGAGGCGCCCAGCACGACGGCGGCCCGGATCTGGTTCTGCGGCAGGCTGGTCAGGCCGGTCAGCACCAGCAGGAACATGAGCGGCGTCCACTGCCAGATCTCGGTCAGCATGATCGGCAGCATGGCCCAGGTCGGATGGGACAGCCAGGAGAACTCGTAAGGAACGCCGATCGCCAGCGATATCAAATGGTTGATCGGACCGCGCTCGTTGAACAGCATGAAGAACGCGTTGGCCGCATCGACCGGAATGATCATCATCGGCAGGATGACCACGCTGACAGCCAGCTTCTTCCAGGCCCAGTCCTCGATGAACAGCAGCGCAAGGCCAAGCGCTAGGACGAGCTCGATGGCGATGCAGGCGCCGACGACGAACAGGGTGCGCAGCAGCGCGTTGACGAAGCGGTCGTCGTACCAGAGATCGTAGAAGTTCCAGAGCCAGATCGGCTCTGCTTCGAACCAGGGAACTGCCTGGGTCGGCTGCCAGTCGGTGATCGCCAGCCACAGCACGATCAAGGTCGGCACCACCACCACGGCCATGACGGTGACCTGAGCCGGGATCACCAGCACTAGGTTGAAGGGAACGCGCAGAAGTGAGATCGGACGCGGAGTTCCGGCCGCGGCCTTGCCGTCCAGCGCGTCTTCGGTCATTGCGGTGCCTCGCTTCAAGCAGCCGGGGCGCGCTCGCGCGAGAGCACGCCCCCAGCCCTCCCTCTTACTTCAAACGGCTCCGTATGTTCTCAGGATAGCTGGACTTCAGGAAGCTCCACTGCACAGCCTGGCTGCGCTTGCCCATGCGCCTGGTGATCCGCTCCCAGGAGCGTGCGGTGCCGTCGAGCGCTTCCTTCGCCGACTTGGTGCCGGCGTCAGCCGCGGCGAGGTTGACGCGCAACTCGTCGAAGTACTCGCCTTGCCCTTTGAGATAGAGATCGGGGATCGAGTTGCGCATCGAATCCCTGTGCACTTCGAGGAAGGACGGCGAATAGGTGTTCGCAATCTCACCGTCCTCGTAGTGCGCGCCGCGGAAGGGATCGAAATAGCCGCCAGGATCGCGCACCGCGATGGTCGACATGGCCGGGCTGCACGCATAGAGAGTGAATAGATAGGCGATCTCCGGCTCTGGCGAGACGCTGGAGACGACGTAATTCCAGCCCCAGTTGAAGTAAGGCGTGCGCAGCAGCTCGCCGTCGACCATGCCGCCAGGCATGGGGCCGAAGGTCATCTTGCCTTTCAGTTTGGACTTGTCGGAGTTCAGGAACTTCTGCGTACCGCCCCAACCGATGTTGGCGAACTTGTCGCCCTGGCCGTAGGCCTCAAAGTTCTCGAACAGGCCGTTGGTCTTGGCACCGGGATAGAGATGCTGCGAGGCCTTCACCAGCTCCTCCAGCGCCTGCACGCCCGCCTCATTGTTGATTTGCGGAACCAGGTCGTCGTCCAGCGGGTAGTAGCCCTTCGCGTGAAAGCGGCCCCACCATTCCCAGGCGATGAAGTACTGGGTGCGAAAGAGCGCGCCGCCGTACATGCCCTGGTCCGGCCGATGGAACCAGGCCATCATTGTGTCAAGCTCCTCCCAGGTATCCGGCACCTTGAGCTCCCAGCCGTGCTTGTCGGCGAAGCCCTTGCGCTCCTCCTCCTTGTCCAGCCACTCCTTGTTGTAGAACATGACGTAGGTGTCGCCGTCGGTCTGATAGCCATAAAGGCTGCCCTTGTAGTAGTCGCCGATGGTGTAGAGCGCGTCGTCCTGGAAATCCTGCGGCTCGTATTTCAGCGCGTACTGATCGAGGTTGACGAGGATGCCGGACTCTGCGAGGTCGGGGATGCCAAAGGTGGCCGGCAGCGCTATGTCGAAGGAGCCACTTTTCGAGACTGCTTCCAGCAGGATCTTCTGGGTGATCTCGCCCAGCGGCACCTCGAGGTACTCGATGGCGATGCCGGTCTCCTCGGTGAAGCGATCGGCAACCGGCTTCACGTTGCCGAGCGAGCCGGACGGCTGCATGATAGTCAGCTTGACGTTGCGGCCCTCGGCCAGCGCCTTGGCCGCCTCTGCCGCGGCTTTGTGCACGTTTGTCAGGTCGCCCGTCTGCGCTAGGCTCGGCCTGGCGAGCAGGCCCGGCGCCATGGTGAAGGCCGCGGCGCCCGCGGCCGACTTCATCAGGAAGTCCCGCCGGGTCTGTCCCATCCTCGTCTTGTCCCGTCTCATCTCTAGCCTCCCGTTTCGAACGTTAATGCTTCATTTGCCGACTAAGTCACGGACCCAGATGCGACCCGCTGCGCTGCGGCCTACTTCATGACCATGGACTTGCTGCGGTCCTGGCCGACCAGCACGGCCGCCACGACCACCGCGCCCTTGATCACCATCTGGGTGTATTGATTGACGCCCATGAGGTTCAGCCCGTTGTCGAGCAGGGCGATGATCAGTACGCCGATCAGCGTCCGATGCACGCCGCCGACGCCACCTGACAGCGAGGTGCCGCCTACCACGATGGCCGCCAGGGTATTGAGCAGCAGGTCCTGACCCAGGGTCGGCCCGGCTGCGCCGAGGCGGGCGACGGCCAGCGCCCCGGCCAGGCCGGCCATCATGCCGGACAGCGCGAAGGCATAGATCTTGTAGCGGCGCACCGGGATGCCGGCCGTGCTGGCCACCGCCTCGCCACCGCCGATGATGTACATGTAGCGGCCGAAGCGGGTCTTGAATCCGACCAGCGTCATCAGCAGCCAAGCGCCGAATGCGAAAAGCGCGATGTTGGGGATATGCGGTATGAACTGACCGATCGCCAGCACCTCGAAGCTGGCGGAGGCATAGCGCAGCGCTCGGCCCTGCAGCAGCTCCCAGGCGGCCCCGGTGAAGATCGACAGCGTGCCCAACGTGACGACAAAGGAGGGAATGCGCCCGAAGGCGAAGATCAGGCCGTTGCCGGCGCCCAGGATCGCACCGAACAGCAATCCGACCAGCAGCGCGGCTGCACCGATATCCGCGGCGTTGATCACCTTGACGGTGAGTGCGCCGACCAGCAGCACGATGGCGCCCACCGAAAGGTCGATGCTGCCCATCAGGATCACGAAGGAAGCCCCCAGGCAGGCGAGCAGCAGCGTGCTGGCCTGGCCCGAGATACCGGTCATGTTGCGCAGGGTCAGGAAGGCATCGCTGGCCAGCGAGAAGAACAGCACCAGCGCCAGAACAACGGCGATCGGCAGCCACATGCCGGTTGCCAGCCCCAGCCGCCACGGCCGTGGGACCGGTGTCACAATGGCGCCTTCTCCCGCGTCGATCGCGCTATCCTTGCTCATGCCGCGATTCCGCCGGTCCAGGGCGTCCCTTGTCCGCCGGGCGACGTCAGCATCAGGGCGATCAGTTCCTGCTCCGTCGGCTTGGCCGCGGGCGGCGCCGGCACGATGGCAGCAACCCGGCCCTGCTTCATGATGGCAATGCGGTTCGACAGGCCGATCAGCTCGAGCAACTCGTCGGTGATCAGGATGATCGCGACGCCCTCGGCCGTCAGCCTGCGGATCAGGCCGTAGATCTCCTCCTTGGCGCCGGCGTCGATGCCGCGCGTCGGATTGTCGAGCACCAGGACGCGCAGGCTGCGGCACAGCCAGCGGGCCAGCACCACCTTCTGCTGGTTACCGCCCGAAAGGGTCCAGCAGGGCAGCGCGGGTCCGCGCGCCCGGATTCCCAGGCGCGCGATGAAGTTGGCCGTCACTCGAGTCTCGGCGGCCGAGAGCCAGAGCCCGAAGCGGTTGGAGAAGAGGTCGCCGCCGCTGGCGAGCGACAGATTCCAGGATACCGGGAAGGCCGTGATCATGCCCTCGGCGTTCCGCTCGGCCGGGATATAGCCGAGCCCCTGGCGAATCAGCCGGCGGATCGCCGGCATTTCCCATCGCCCGCCGCCGACGCGCACTTCGCCGCGGTCGGGCGGCATCACGCCGGCCACCCCCTTGCCGAGCTCGGACTTTCCGGACTCCAGCAGGCCGCCAATGCCCAGCACCTCGCCCTCGCGCACGGCGAGCGTCACGTCGCCGAACAACCCGGCCCGGCTCAGGTCGCGCATCTCGAAGACAACCGGCCGCTCGGCGGGCTCCTGCTGCTCTCCCTCGTGGTAGTAGTCGGCGTCCCGCTCACGGCCGACCATGAAGCTGTGCAGGCGTCGCTCGTCGGCCTCGGCGGGATCGACCGTTTGCACCAGCCGGCCGTCCTTCAACACGTGGATCACGTCGCTGGTTGCCAGCACCTCGCTCAGGCGGTGCGACACGAAGACCAGCGAGCCGATCTGCCGCATGCGCGCCATCAGGCGGAAGAAGGCCTCCTCGTCGGCCCGCTCGAGCGAGGCGGTCGGCTCGTCGAGCAGCACCACCGGGTGCGCGATGCCGAGAATGCGGACCGGTACCAGACAGGCGCGGACGATCTCGACGAGCTGACGCGCCGAGAAGCTAAGGTCGGCGGTGCGGCGGGTCACGTCGATCGCGATCCCGGCCTCGCGCATCAGATCGGCGGCCACGGCAATCATCTCGCCGCTGCGGATCACCTGACCATAGCGCGTGAAGCGCTGCTCATGCGACAGCAGCAGGTTCTCGTAGACCTTGATGTTCGGGATCAGCGCCTGTTCCTGGAACACGCGCGACAGGCCGAGGGCAGTCGCCTCGGCGTAGCTGCCGGGCGAGATCCGCCGGCCATTCAGCGTGATCGCCCCTGCGTCCGGCCGCACGATGCCGGAGAGAATGTTGAGCAGGGTCGACTTGCCGGCGCCATTCTCGCCAACCACGCCGACCACCTGACGGCGGCCGATCATCAGATCGACCGAATCGAGCGCGCGGCTAGCGCCGAAGCTTTTCGACACGCCTTCGACCGTCAGGATCGCATCCGGTCCACTCATGTGACGCGCGCTCGCCTCGTTCCCGAGAGAGGAGCGGGCCGGCGGCGCGCCGGCCGCCTGCCCGCCACGGTCGGTCTCAGCCCTGCTTCATCGGCGATGGGCCGAAGAAGTCGATCTTGTAGTGTGCCGCATACTCTTCGCGCACCGCCTCGGCCTCTCCGTTGGCACGCGCCTCGGTGTACTCCTTCGGATAGGACCAGCCGTCCGGCTTGGCGATGCCGCCCCATTCCAGGTCGATGTCCATGGGAAACAGCTCGGCCTGCGGGTCCCAGTCGTCGGGATGCTCGACCTTCGACATCCGCCTGTAGTCGTAAGGCTCGGTGTCGCCGTTATTGACGTAGCGCTCCAGGTAGGCGTCCAAATTGTCCTTGGTCATGGCGATGGAACGCCAGTTCATCATCCGCTCCGCCGCACGTGGCCGCCAGCCGTGCAGAACATCATAGAGCCGCGTGGTGAGCAGCGCCCCCATGTACTGCGGCACGTTGGCGCTGGTCGCCAACAGCTGGCCACGCTCAATGGACTCCGCGCCGCCGGTAGTGCCATCGGCGCCCGAGATGAAAACGTCGTCGCCCGGGCGGTAGCCCGCCGCGCGCAAAGCGGCAATGCAACCGTCGGCCACGTCGTCGTTCTGGGCAATGACGCCGCGGATGTCGGGGTGGCGTGAGATCAGGTCTTCCATCGCCTTCTGCGAGTCCTCCCGGTTCCACTTGCCGGGCAGCTCGCCCACCAGCTTGACCTCCGGAAAGTCCTTCAGCGCGTCGTTGCGGCCGCGCGAGCGGATCAGGTCCGTCGAGTTACCTTCCACGCCAGTGACGCCGACGATGTCGCCGCCGCCGAACTTGTTCATGACGGCCTTGCAGACCTCGACCGTGACGGCGCGATGCGCCGAGAACTCCTCGGGCACGGCGTACATGGTGTAGTAGTCGCCGGCCTCGAAGGGGGTGAACCAGGGCAGCGTGCCCCAGGTGTTGTCGAGCCATACTTTGTTCTGGTTGGCGAGCTCCGCGATGCGGCGGATCGAGCCGCCGCCCGGAGCGTGCAGCATGACCGCCTGCGCGCCTGCCGCCATCTGCTGCTCGAACTGGTTGAGCTGACGCTCGGAATCGAGCTGGCCATCGACCGATGTGATCTCCATGCCGAGCGCCTTAGCCGCGGCGTTGGCGCCGGTGTCCGCGTTGGCCACGTACTCGAGCCGCAGCGTCATCATCAGATGGGCCATCTTGCCGCCCTTGTCGGCCAGGGCGACCGAGGGATAGCCGAGAGACAGCGCCGTCGCCGAGGCGATCGCGCTGGCCGATGCGAACGCCATGAAATCGCGGCGCGACACGCCATGCAGGTCGAGCCGCTCCATGTGCCCGTCGACCACTCGCCGCTGTTCGAACTCCGGGAACCAGCGGGGATCCAATTTCTTCACCATGGTGTCCTCCCCAGGATGTGTTGTTGTGGTGGGGCCGACGCGGCGCCGAGCGCCTAGCCGGCCTTCCGCAGCTCTTCTTCACGGGCGGCCAGCGCCACCTGCTTGCCCGCCTCCGTCGATACGAACTTGACCTGGCCCTGCTCGCGCACCCGCTCGGCGTTGCCCTTCTCGATGTGCCACAGCAGGTGGGTCTGGATGCAGCACTCCGCGTAGCAGCGCCGCATGCCTATGCCGGTCGAGACGGCATAGTCGAGGTCCGACTTCACCGGCATGACCTCGGGCACCAGGTCCATGGTGGTTAGCGGCCGCCCCTCGCGCTGCAGGACGAAGATCACCCTGTTGTGCGTGTCAGTCTGCTGCTGCTGCATGTGCAGCAAGCGGCGTCTGGAGCTGTCCGGCGAGTAGACGGACATGCCGTGCCCTTCCAGCAGCATCTGCGGCTGGTAAGACAGGCAGCGCTGGATCGAGTGCCAGTGCGCCTTGGCGTCGCCGATCGGGTAAGGGCCGAGCGGCGTCGGGTAATGCAGCAGGTCGCCGCTGTAGAGGATGCCCGAGTGTGGATTGTAGAGGCCGATGTGGCCGGGACAGTGGCCCGGCAGGTGCACCACCTCGAGCTTCAGGCCGCCGACCTCGAGCTGGTCGCCGTCCTCCATGTCGAGGTCGACCTCGACGGGGAAGTTCCAATACTTCCTGATGATTTCCGGGTCCGACAGGCCGAGGCTCTCGCCGGGGCGCAGGTTGAAGTCCTCGAGCATCTCCTCCGGCGTGGTGCCGAGGCGCGTGATGTTCTCACGCCGCGTCACGATCAGCGGGTCCTCGATGATCGGCTTGTCGAGCGGATGCGCCACGACCTGGGCGCCGTAGCGCTCCTTGAGCATCTTCGCGTTGCCAGTGTGGTCGTAGTGGAAATGGGTGATGACGATGTACTTGAGGTCGTTCTTCTCCTTGTCGAGCAGCCCGACCAGGAATTCGCCCATCCCATTGTTGTACTCCGGCAGCGTCCAGTTGCCGGTGTCTATCAGCAGGTTCTCGCCCTGGCCGCGAACCAGGTAGACGCCGCTCTGGACATAGCCGTCCAGTTCGTCCTCGGCCCAGGGGCCGTGAATGCCTGGAATCGCCCAGCCGTCAGGAGTTTCGGCCCAGTAAAAGATCATGGCTTTACACCTCCCTGTTCTACCGATGCCGCCGCGGAGGCCTCGTTCTTGGGCGCGTAGCGTTGGAAGCGGACGTCGCAGGTGATGCCATGCGCGACCATCCCTTCGACCTCGCAGACTCGCGCCAGGGGTGGCGCGAGCCGGCGGCTCGCCTCCTGGGTGAGGCGCTGGTAGGTCACCGTCTTGATGAACTTGCCGACCCAGAGCCCGCCGGTGTAGCGTGCAGCTCCGCCGGTCGGCAGCGTATGGTTGGTGCCGACGCCCTTGTCGCCGTAGGCGACCGTGCTCTCCTCGCCGAGGAACAGGCTGCCGTAGTTGCGTAGCCGCTCCAGGTAGTAGTCGTCGTTCGCCGTCTGCACCTCGAGATGCTCCGGCGCGTAGTCGTCGCTTACGGCAATGGCCTCGTCGTCATCGGCCACGACGACGATCTCGCCGTGGTCGCGCCAGGCGGGCTCGGCCATGTCCCTGGTCGCCAGGTCCTCGAGCTGACGCTCGACCTCCTTGAGGACGGTCCGGCCCAGCGCCTCGGAGGTGGTGATCAGCCAGGCCGGGCTGTCCGGGCCGTGCTCCGCCTGGCCGACCAGATCGGTCGCGACCAGCACCGGGTCGGCCGTCTCGTCGGCGATGATGCAGATCTCGGTCGGCCCGGCCAGCAGGTCGATGCCCACCGTGCCGTAAAGCTGCCGCTTGGCCTCGGCGACATAGGCATTGCCGGGCCCGGTGATCATGTCGACCGCCTCGATCCCGACGCAGCCGAAGGCCATGGCGGCCATCGCCTGCACGCCGCCGATGCAGAAGATTTCGTCGGCGCCGGCGGCGTGCAATCCATAGAGAGTCGGCGGGAAGATGCCGTCCGGGCCGCGCGGCGGCGCGCAGCCAACGATGTGGCCGACGCCGGCAACGCGGGCTGTGCCGACGCTCATGATGGCGGCGGAGACCAGCGGATACTTGCCGCCCGGGATGTAGCAGCCGACCGAGGCGACCGGGATCAGCCTCTGCCCCAGGGTGATGCCGGGCCCAATTTCGGCCTCGAACTCCTGGATCGAGTCGCGCTGCCGCCTGGCGAAGTCCCGCACGTTGGCCATGCAAAGCGCGAAATCCTCCTTGAAGGTCTCGGGCAGGCGCTTGGCGACAGCCAGAATCTGCTCGTTGTCGACCCGGAAGCTGTCGCGCTCCCAGCGATCGAGCGTCCTGGCATAGCGGCGGACGGCAGGGTCACGCTCCTCGCGGATATCGGCCAGCATGCGGCGCACCGTGTCCTCGACCTCGGCCCTGCCCGAGGGTGCCTTTTCGGCCGCGCGCTTGAGGTACGTCCGCATTGCTGTTCCCTGTTTGCGCTGTTGTAACCGCTTACATTTCTGCTCTTACTTCAATTCGACGGACCCGCGCGAATGGGAAGCTTATCGTAGGAGCCGAGCAGGAGTCAAATGCAGGCACCGGAATATCCCCATGCGGCGCCCATATCGGGCAATAAAATTACAATAATTACACATAATTCATTCGTTTATTCAGGGTGACTTCGCGCCGACGTGCAGCGCCACTCCACAGGCAATGTAAGCGTTTTCGGCTTCCATAGTTTAATGCTACAAGCATCGGATGAAACAGGACAGCAGCAGAGATGAGTGAGCGCGGTCGCCGCAAGCCATCGGAGCCGGGCTCGCCGCGCCGCGGCGGGACGAAGGCCGGTCGCGAGGTTGGGGCACGACGTCGCTTGACCATGCGCGAGATAGCTCATCAGGCCGGCGTGTCCATCGCCACCGTGTCGCGCGTGTTGAACCAGCCGGACGTAGTGACGGAAGAGACCCGACTGGCGGTGGAGCAGGTCATCAAGCGCAATCACTACGTCTCGCACGGCATGGCGATGTCGCTCGCCTCGAATCGCTCATCGACCCTGGGGCTTGTCATCCCGACCATCACCAACTCGATCTACGCCTCCTCGACCCAGGCGATCCAGCAGGTTGCGCAGCGGGCCGGCTACACCGTGCTGCTGGGCGTGTCGGAGTTCTCACCCGAGCAGGAGGAGGCGTTGATCCGCCGGCTGATCGAGCGGCGCGTCGAAGGCATGATTCTGACCGGTGGCGAGCGACCGGACGATCTCTACCAGCTGCTAGAGCGCAACGGCGTGCCCTATATCGTCACTTGGAAGCTGATGGGCGGCGGCATGCGGCCCTGTGTCTCCTTCGACAACTACGAGGCCGGCCGCCTCGCGATGAAACACTTGACCGGCCTCGGCCACCGCCGCATCGGCCTAGTCTGCGGTCGCAGCAGCGTCAACGACCGGGCGCGCGAGCGCCGGCGCGCCTACGAGGACGCCCTGTCCGAGCTCGGCCTGGCGGTCGATCCAAACCTGGTGTTCGAGCGCGATTTCGAGTTCATCGAGGGGCGCGCCGCGATGCACCGCATGCTGCGGGACCAGGAGCCGCCTACCGCCGTGTTTTGCGCCAACGACATTCAGGCGATCGGCGCAATGACCGAATGCCTGGAGGCCGGGCTGCGCGTGCCTCAGGACATCTCGATCATCGGCTTCGACGACCTGCCGGTGGCGCAATATACCCACCCGCAGCTCACCACCATTCGCGTGCCGGCCAAGCGCATGGGCCATCTGGCTGCAAGCAAGCTGATCGGCTGGCTCAAGCTCGGCGAGGAGCCCGCGATGGAAGAGCTGCCCGTCGAGCTCGTGGTGCGCGGCACCACCGGACCGGTCCAGCTATCGCCATCGCTTGGCTCAAGGCAGTAGCCGAGGGTCCGGCAGTTGGACGGGACGTAGGGCAGACGCCCACTAGCGCCTTGGCCTCGGGGTCGGATGGAGCAAATCTCCGTCTGTTGGCATGGAGCTCCGCAGCGAGATACGGTCCCATGCCCGCTTTTTAAGCCAGTGTGCGCGGGAGCGGCCTGCTCCTCGCGGACCAGGAGTCGTTGGATTGGCGGCCGTTGAGCGATGAATTCGGCGATCGCTACCTCCTGCATCTCGCGATTGACCCTGACAACCGCAGTCGCCTCTTAGCCTCGACTCAGCACAACGAACTGCTGGTGAGCCGTGACGGCGGTGAAATCTGGCTGCTACTCGCGGCACCGTGAAGCGGGCTATCGTAGACTCGCCGATCTGCGGTTTCGCGTTGTGAAGGAGAGTGCTCTCAGCATCCCGATCATCGATCGAGATCATGCCACAGACTTCCGAGCCGCAGAGAATCGCCTCCGGATGGCTTTTTCGGTAGGGACAGGGCCTCTAGGTCCACGTAGCTGTATAGCTGCCCGCTCGATCGAGCTTCCCCTCGCATCCGCAACTCTCTCGAATCGCTCAGCAAGGGAATCACCCTTAATCTCACCTGAACAGGACCTTTTCAGCAGCCTGCTAAAGGTGATAGACGCGCCGCGCATTGCTCGAGGCGAGCATGGCGACAATACGGTCGGCCTCTGCGCCATTGCATTGACCATCGGCGATCCACCGGTCGAGATGGTGCTTGAGGGCGCGGCGGAACTGGAGCTGGCCGAGATAGTAGAGTTCGGCGAGGCCAAAAGCGTCGGAGCTGTAGAGCTGCTTGAAGAAGGGGCCCATCTCCAGAGCCTCGCCCAGGATGTCGGCAGCTGTGGGGCCAGCGAAGTTCAGGATGACGCCGACGTCGTAATAGACGTTCTGGAACACCTCGGCCAGCCAGGCAGCCTCGCGCTGGAAGGGATAGTTGTGCAGCAGCATGCAGGGCACTTCCCATGCTTCCATCGCGCGCAGGAAGTCGGTGAAATGCGTTGGGTCACAGGCGTGCATGTAGATGTCAGGATCGCCAAAGCCCACATGCACCTGCAGCGGCAGCGAGCGGTCACGACAAAGTTCGGCACCAACCCACAGGCAGCTCCTCACCACGTCGACCTCGGCGAGCCTCACCTTGCCTGCCCTCTCGCTTTCTGCGAACCAGCGGTCTACACCATGCGCTAGCTCGACGCTGTTCGGCGGTGTCTGGTCAATGGCGAAGGTAGTGCGATAGGCGACGATCGTCTTGAGGCCGACTGCGGTGCGGGACCGCCTGTCGAGCTCATCAGCGAGCGCTTGCGGAAACGCCGCGGCCGAGACCCCCGTGCAGGCAACCTCCTCGGCGACTGCCTCGATACGCACCACCTCGTCAGCCGGACGCCCGGCAAGCTCGGCCATCGTTGCGGGGGTGGCGATGGACTCGCTCCTGTGGCCGCTGTCGACCAGCAGCCGCTCCAGACCGCAGGCACCGAGGAGCCGTCGATTGACTTCCTCGGCGCCCAGCGCCTGCCGGCGCTCGACGTAGGCTTCGCCGGACGCGAAGGGCTCCAGATCGAGCATCGGCGCACACCAGCGCCGCATGGCAAGACCGAGTGGCTTGTCGAATTGCGTCGTACCCGGGGGCGCCGTACGATAGCTCTCGCTCATCAACGCCTCGAAGTCGCCGAGATCGAGGTCGCCCGGAACGACGCCGTGGCAGTGGTGGTCGATCAGGCTAGCGTCGACGGCGGCCTCAGTAGGCAAGGCGGTACCTCTCGCACATCTCATCCGGGCTCGTCTTGGCAAACATGCTGCTTTCGTGCCGCTTGAGTGAGATATAGGCCTCGACCATGGTCGGCGTGAACCAGCCCTTCGCGATCTCGTCCGCCTCATAGGCATCGAGCGCTGCATCAAGGGTGGCAGGCAGAGGCTCGATGCCCATCCGGCTGCGCTCATCGGGCGCCATGTCGGCCGGATCCCGGTCGAGCAAGGGCGGCAGCGGCAGCTTGGCGCGGATGCCCTCCAGCCCTGCACGCACGATGGCACCGGTAGCGAGATAGGGGCTCGCCGTGGCGTCGGTCGGGCGATACTCGATGTTGAACGCGGCACCGCGATGTCGCGGGTCGCGCTGCGGCGAGGGACAGATGCGGATCGCGGCCTCGCGGTTCTGAACACCCACGGCCGTATAGCCGCAGCTCCAGTGATGCGGCCCCAGCCGTAGATAGGAGACCGGGCTGGGGGCGGTCAGCGCCGTCAGCGCCGGCAGGTGACGGACGACGCCTGCGATGAACTGGCCCGCGACCTCGCTCAGCTCGCCGGGTCCCTCCGGATCGTAAGCGGCGGCACGGCCGTCGGCATCCCACAGGCTCAGATGCAGATGGCAACCATTACCCACGGCGTGCGGCGCGGGCTTGGGCGTCAGGCTCGCATGCAGACCCGACCGGCGGGCGACCTCGCGCAGGACCTCACGGGTCACGATTACGCGGTCCGCGCCGGCAATGCCCGGCGCCGGACCGCAGCTCACCTCGTACTGGCTGACGCCGTACTCCGGCTCGACGGTTTCGAGCCCGACATCAGCAGCACGCAGCGTCGCGACCAGCCGTTCGACGAAAGGGCCAAGTTGGCGGATAGACGCCAGCGAGAATGGCGGCGACCACGGGCGGTCACCGCCCGCCACCAGGAATTCGTTCTCGTAGGCGGTATGCAGCGTGAGGCCGGTCTCCGCCTCGAGATCGGTAAGCGCCGCCTTCATGAAGCTGCGCGTGCAGCATTCCCATGGGCTGCCGTCGGCCTCGAGCGAATCGCACAGCACGAAGTGCAAGGCGGGCCAGCCTTCGCTGCCCTCGATCGTGACTTCCGTCTCGGGATCCGGGGTCTGGCGCACCTCGCTCAGCGGGCCCCAGGGATTGGGTGCGATCTCCTCGAACGGCGTCAGTGACTGGCCAGCCATGGCCCAGCCCAGCCCATGGACCTTGCGCTGCTCGTACTGGTCGCGCGGAACGCCGCGGGTACGGCTCACGCCGACTAGATCGTTCCACACCAGATAGATCACATCGCCTTCGCTCATGACCCGGACGCTCCCCCTCCGCTCCTATACGATTCGCCCCACGTGAATCCGATGCGGAGCCGCTCCAGCTCTTCGATCCGACGCTGCGTGGACGGGCCCATGCGCGCAATCAGTGCGGCGACCAGGGTCTCGACGAGAGCGACGGTAGGGACCATCGAATCGTAAGGCGACGGCGCCTCGACGCTGACCGTGAGCACGTGCCGAGCGACATCCGCTATCGGCGAAAGCCAAGGATCAGTGACGAGCACGATCGTGACGCCGCGCTCGGCCGCCTTTTGGGCGAAGAGGACCGTGTCCTTCTGGTAGCGGCGCACGTCGAACACCACCAGGACGTCACGCCGTCCAAGGTCGAGCAGGGCGTCGTCACGGCCGCCACCGTCGAAGCCGATGACGTGGCAGTGGGGGCGCAGCTGATAGAGGTGGGCATGCAAGAGCTCTGCAGAGGCGTGGGAGAAGCGGCCGCCCGTCGTCCAGACCGGGCGTCGCTTGTCGGCAAGCAAGGCGACGACGGCATCGAGATCGGCCCTCGCGAGGGAGAGGAAGGTGGCGTCGATGCCCCGCGCGAAGGTCTCGCGTGCCCGCTCCACCAGGTCCCCGGGACCGCTCTCTCCCTCGCGGCGGCGGTACATCGCGAGCGGCGAATCGATGCGCGCGGCAAGGTCGCGCCGCAAGGCACGCTGAAACTCGGGATAGCCGGAGAAGCCCAGCTTGGTCACGAAGCGGATCACCGTCGGGCCGCTGACCTGTGTGCGCTCGGCGAGCTCCGCCACCGTGTCAAAGCCTGCCATGAGGTTGGTGGCGAACAGGGTACGCGCGACCTTCCGCTCCGATGGCGTGAGCTCGGCCGATCTCTGAAGAATCAGCTCGCCGAGGGTCAGCCGGTCGTTCGCGAGGTTCGTGGAGGGCATGTAACAAGCGTTACAGAACGCTCCCGTATAGTCAATTCTGTAATATCTTGCTTGACCCCGCAAAGGGCCATTCCTATGGTTTTGACTAGGCGTCCAACGCAAGGGTTGAGTGGCACAGTGGGGCAAGGATCGCACCGGCCGGACAGGCCGTCGTCATCCGGTGGGGGGGTGGCACGTATTCTGCCGCCCGGTGCAATCATCGGCTCCCTGCTGCTCATCCTGCCCATTGCCGCCGTTTCCCTGTTCGTCTGGCAGAGCCTCGGACTTGCCCTGCAGGGAACGGTGACCCACTACCTGATCCTGACGGTCGCGGTGCTCGCCGTCAGCATCTTCACCGGCAACTCGGGAATCCTGAGCTTCGGGCACGCCGCCTTCATGGGTCTTGCGGCGCACATCACGGGCCTGCTCACCATCCCGGTCGCCCAGAAGGGCATCTTCCTGCCCGCTCTCCCTGCCTGGCTTGCGCATGTCGAGCTCGGCTTTCCCGGCGCAGCGCTGATCGCCGTCGCGATCGTCACCCTCGTCGCCTTCCTCGTCGGCATTCCGATCTCCAGACTGGGCGGAGCCTCGGCCGCCATCGCGACGCTCGGCCTCCTCATCATCGTTTACGGTGTGCTCGTCGGCGCCCGCGACTTCACGCGCGGCAGCCAGGCGCTGATCGGCGTGCCCCGGGTGATCGATATCCCCGTCGCGCTCGCCTTCGCCGTGGTCGTCATCCTGCTCGCGCGCTACTTCCGCGATTCGCTCTTCGGCCTCGAGCTACGCGCCGCGCGGGAGGACGAGACCGCGGCACGCGCGATAGGCATCGATGCCCGGGCGCGTCGCCTGCTTGCCTGGACCGTAAGCGGCGCCGTCGCCGCCGTCGCCGGGGTATTGCTCGCCCATTATCTCGGCGTCTACTCGCCCAGGGAGTTTTACTTCCAGATCACCTTCGCCCTCCTCGTCATGCTGATCATCGGCGGCATGGCGAGCGTCTCCGGCGCGATCGTCGGAGCGATCCTGGTGACCTTGCTGATCGAGGGCCTGCGCCGCGCCGAGGATCACGTCAACGTGGCCTACTTCGGCGCGCCTACCGTATTCGGTCTCACGGATATCGGCCTCAGCGTCGTGATACTCGCGGTGCTGTTCTGGCGTCGGGACGGCCTCTTCGGCTACCGGGAGATCGAGGAGCTCGCCGGGGGCTGGCGACGATGGTTCAACAGCCCGTCGCCAGAGGCGCCGGCGCGTAGCACCGTGCGGCGCGTCGAGCCGGCAGGTATGCTGCAGGTCAAGGGCGTTACCAAGACGTTCGGTGGGCTGCGCGCGGTCGATGGAGTGAGCCTGTCCCTGCGACCGGGAGAGATCGTCGGCCTCATCGGGCCGAACGGCTC